>JAVZKQ010000014.1:0-34342 GCA_038884175.1 Thermoprotei archaeon
TTAAACATTGGCGATGAAATCGAGGTTGTAAGTGGGGCCTTAAGGGGTAGTAGGGGTAAGGTTCTCAGGATTGATAGGTCCCGTAACGAAGTCACATTCCAACCCGAAGAAGTGGCTATACCTATGCCCATGACCATCAGTATAGATGTGGTGAAAATAGTCAAACAAGCGGAGAAGGGTGCCGTGCAGCCATGACCGCGATAAAGAAGCTCCGATTCCTTGTTCCAGCGGGGAAGGCGACGCCTGGTCCCCCCATCGGGCCAGCCCTAGGCCCAACGGGTGTTAGAACCCCTCAAGTTGTTCAGAAAATAAACGAGGCCACAAAGAAGTATGAGGGTATGAGTGTGAGTGTGGATGTTACAATAGACCTCGAAACAAAAGAGTTTCAAATAGATGTGATTGAACCCTCCGTCAGCTCCCTCATACTTAAGAAGGTCGCTGCGGAGAAGGGTGCAGCCACCCCCCACACCGTTAAAGTGGGTAACGTGGACTTTGGCTATGTTGTAGAGTTAGCCAAGGAGAAGATCAACACGATGAACACACTGTCGTTAAAGGCGGCTGTAAAAACAATTTTGAGTATTTGTAGATCGATAGGCGTCACCGTTGATGGTGTGGACGCAAAGGAGCTGATACCCAAGGTTGATGCAGGTGAGTATGACAGTATCATAGGTGTTTAGCCATGATGGATAAACAAAAATTGGTTGAGCTTTTAGAGCAGCTTAAAGCCAATTCGAAAAAGAGAAGGTTCGTGCAGTCGGTCGATTTAGAGTTAAAGCTAAAGAATGTTGATGTAAGCAAACCCGAAAACAGTTTCACTGAGACATACTCGCTACCCAAGGGCTTCCCGGGTAAAAGGAGACGTGTTTGCGTTTTTGCTGACGGGGCTTCGCTTCCCCGTGCCAGAGAGTCGGGTGCAGATGCGGTCATGACGAGAAGTGAGATAGAGGCTCTGGCGGGCGATAAAAAAGCCGTGAAGAAACTTGCTAAAAAGTATGACTTTTTCGTGGCTGACGTGGCGCTTATGCCCACTGTAGGTAGGGTGATGGGTCAAGTCCTAGGACCCCGAGGAAAAATGCCCACACCTTTCCCAGTAAACACTGATCCCAAACCAATCGTGGAAAGACTCAGAAATTCAGTGCTCATAAAACTAAAGGGTCAACCGGTTATTAGGTGTATGGTTGGATCTGAAGATATGAACCCGGCTGATTTGGCCGAAAACATACTCGACGTAGTTAACCATATTACCCAAAAGGTTAAGGGCGGTCGCGCCGCACTCGACCACGCGCTGATCAAGATGTCTATGAGTAAACCCTTTAAGATTGATTTCAGGTGAGTGTGAATGTCTTTAACACTTTACCAGAGAAGACGGGAAAGCAAGAAGCAGCAATTCGAATACTTGGTAAACGAGATACCGAAGCACAGGGGCTTCCTCGTTGTTGGTATAACAGGCGTAAAGACCTCTACTTTTCAGAGTGTGAGAAAAGCCTTGAAGGGTAAGGCAACCATTAGGGTTGTAAAGAACACTGTGCTCTCTAAGGCCCTAGATAAAATAAGTCTGCCAGATGAAGTTAGGAGCACGCTAAAGTCGAAGCTCTCCAGAGAGATTGCTGTGGTGTTCACAGACGACTCAGTGTTCAGTGTAACCGCCGAGTTGCTTAAATTTAAACGGAGCGCATTCATTAAGCCGAATCGTAGTGCACCTCTAGACGTTATCATCCCAGCAGGCGTCACACCCCTCCAACCTGGACCCCTCACAGATTCACTCACTGCACTGGGTGTTCCCTTCGAGGTTAAGAAAAACTTGGTATATATCAAGCAGGATATGTCGGTGGTTAAAAAGGGCGATCGTGTCAATGCTCGGGTAGCCGAACTTCTACGCGCCCTCGACATAGCTCCACTAATATCCTCGTTTGAATTAAAGCTGGCACTAGAGGATGGATTATATATACCCAGTGAACAACTCAACGTGGATCTTTCCAAATATATAAAGGACCTTTCCTTTGCCCATGCGGACGCTCTAACGTTGAGTGTCAACTTAGGTATACCCACTCCAGAAGCGATGCCCTTGATAGTTGCCAAGGCCGTTAGGAGCGCGTTAGCAGTAAGTGTTGAAGCCGGTTACCCCTCAGCCGAAGCGCTACCACTAATATTGTTAAAGGGCGTTTCTGCGGCCAAAGTCTTATCGGAGCTGGTCGGGGTTCAGTGAATTGGGCCACCACGTAATAACTTATATAACAGTAGATGTCTAATTTGAATCGGTGTGTTCTAAATGTTGTATATATACGCTAGCCTGTTGCTACACGCTGGTGGCAAAGAGATCAACGAGGAAAACCTGAAAAAAGTGGTTGAGGCGGCCGGCATAGAGCCGGATCTTGCCCAGATAAAGGCTGTGACAACCGCTCTAAAGGGTGTTAACATCGACGAAGTCATTAAGCAGGGTCTAAGTGTGGCACCAGTTGCCCAGCCTCAGCCCCAGGCTCAGGCCCAACCGCAACCAAAGGCGGAAGAGAAACGGGAGGAGAAGAAGGAAGAGGAAGAGGAGGTCTCCGCAGAGGGTCTTGGAGCTCTCTTTGGATAAATATCACGCATACCCTCAGTTCCTCCGTGTAAACCTTTTTTATAGCCCACGCTCTTTAGACTCTGAGTTTCTGCATGCAACTTGATCCATCACTATATAAGGTGCCCTATTTTACAGAGGAAGGGTTCCTGAGAAGAAAGTGTATTGTCTGCGGCGAATACTTCTGGACCCTTGATCCGCAGAGGCAGACTTGTGGTGATGCACCCTGCGACCCATACGACTTTTTTGAAAAGCATTACACTGATAGGTCGCTGGATGTTCCAAACATGCGCTCCGCGTTTATTCGATACTTTAGCGAGCGGGGCCACACGCCCATAAAGCCACGTGAAGTAGTGGCTAGATGGCGCGATGACATCTACCTCACCATTGCAAGCATAGTTCTTTTCCAACCATTCATTACAAGCGGTCAAGTCCCTCCCCCAGCCAACCCACTGGTCGTTAGCCAGCCGTGTATTAGACTTTCCGATATTGATAATGTTGGTTTAACCGCTGGAAGACACCTAACCATCTTTGAGATGGGCGGCCACCATGCGTTCAATTACCCCGACCGTAAGCTTTACTGGAAGGATGAGACCGTGCGCTACGCCTATGACTTCTTTTCAAAAGAGCTTGGTATCCACAGTGATAAGGTGACATTGAAGGAGAGTGTGTGGGTGGGTGGTGGTAACGCTGGACCCTGCTTTGAAGTTGCTGTAGGAGGGCTTGAAATCGCCACACTGGTATTTATGGAGTACGACGTCCATGAGGACGGTTCGTGGACACCCCTTCCACTTAAAATAGTTGATACTGGCTACGGCATAGAGCGCATGAGTTGGCTTTCCCAGAGATCACCAACGGGATTCCACGCAATATACGGTGGCCTCGTGGACAAGTTTGCCAACCTACTCGGCGTTAGCATGCCTCCAGATCGGACACTCTTCGAAACAGCCAAATATTCTGCACTAATGAAGGTTGAAGGTGGAGAGAGCGTCCGACAGCTCAGGCTAGAAGTGGCAAAAAGGTTGGGCGTGGATCCAGCTGAACTTGAAAAGTCGATGATGCCTGTGGAATCCATGTTTGGTATTCTGGACCATACAAAAACGCTTAGTTTCATGCTTGCGGATGGTATAGTGCCATCAAACACGGGTGAAGGATACCTCGCCCGACTTGTTTTAAGGAGGGCGCTTAGACTTAGAAGGAGGCTAAACCCTATAAGCCTAGCCGAACTTGTAGCACTCCAACTCGATTTCTGGGGGCGTGATTTCCCTCGACTCAAGGAATCGTATAAGCGTGTAGTTGAGGAAATAGAGTTAGAAGAGAAAAAATATGTCGAGACTATCTCAAAGGCCAAAGGCCTTGTTGATGTTGCCTTAAGGCAGGCTACTAAAACTGGTGAAATCGGGGTGGAGACCCTGATAGAGCTTTACGACTCGCATGGAGTAGACCCCTACATGGTTGGAGAGTTGGCTAAGAACCAAAATATTACTGTGAGCGTTCCAGACAACTTCTTTACGCTCGTAGCCCAAAGACACGGCTACTCTAAGCAGAAACCCCAGCCCACGGTTAATATTGGCGAAAGCATCCTCAGTCAACCCAAAACCCGAAGGCTCTACTACGAGGACACCGACCTACTCGAGTTCGACGCTAACATCCTACTAGCCGAAGGTGAAAAACTCGTATTGGATCAGACATGCTTTTACCCAGAGGGCGGCGGCCAGCCGGCTGATACGGGCATTATCATTGTAAACAACACACAGCTGAGGGTGGTCGACGTGCATGCTTTCAACGGTGTAATAGTCCACTATTTGGAGGCGGGTCAGAAATTTGACCGACTGATACCTGGGACACAGGTGCATGGGGTGGTCGATCCTGAACGGCGCCGAAGGCATACACAGCACCACGACGCAACACATATTCTTCTAGCTTCTATACGCAGAGTTCTCGGTGACCACGTGTGGCAGGCTGGGGCGCAGAAGGGCTTCTACTACTCGAGGTTGGATGTGACCCACTACAAAAAAGTGAGTAAGGAGGAATTAGAGGAGATAGAGAGGTTGGCCAATAGCGTTGTACAGCAGAATCGGCGCGTTATATCGAGGTTTATGGATAGAAATGAAGCTGAAGAAAGATATGGTTTCACAATTTACCAGGGAGGAGTGGTACCCGGCTCTGTTATCAGGATAGTCGAAGTGGAAGGCTTCGATGTGGAAGCGTGCGGTGGCACACACAGTGAAAAAACCGGCTCGATAGGCTCCATTGTAATAATTAAAGTAGAGTACCCACAGGACGGTGTTGTTAGATTTATCTTTTCGGCCGGAGCTTCCGCTGTTGAATTCAACCGTAAGAACGCCAACCTAATAGAAGAGGCATCGGTTATACTTAGGACAACTGCAGACCAGTTGACTACTAAGCTTAAAAGCACGCTAGATGAAAACAAGGAGCTAAGTGGAAGGGTTGAACGCCTGCAAGCCCTAATAGCCGATTTACTAGGTGATAGGCTTAATGTGCTGGACACGCCGATTGGTCGTGTGGGGTACATCGTACTTAGCGGTGGTGATGACGGGGTTGACCAGCAATTGCTTACGACGAAGCTTGCGAATAGCAAAGGAGTAACGGTCTTCACTCTAAGGGGTAGAAGGCTTGTTGTTTCCTCTCCAACTAAGGGTGGCTGCGACGTGTCCAAAATAGTGGGTTTCCTCAAATCAAGGTATAGGGGGAAGGGGGGTGGAGGTAGAGTGTATGGTGAATATGTCTTCGAGGATGATTCAGACGTGCGGGACATGGATAAACTCATATCTGAGGCAACGCAAAGAAACTAATTATTCGGTTCCACCAGACGTGTCTCCAGTTTTTCTATGTTTTATATAGTTGGTGTTATACATGAAAGGGGTCTCCGATTGCGGACAGATATATGCGATATATCGTCGAGGTGTAAGCCACTGTTTTGTTATTTCGCAAAGACTTTAAAACCCTGGGCACGGCTTACATGGTACAGTTTGCATAGTAAAATATGGGTTAACTATAGGTGAAAATATGTGAGCGAGAATCACGACCTTTCATCTAAAGTCAAGAAACTCAGGGAGATAGAAAAGAATGTTAACGAGATGTGGTATTCATCGGGGATCTACGAAGCGGACCCAGATTTGAATAAGCCCAAAAAACTCGTCACTTTTCCCTATCCATACATGAACGGTTCTTTACATGTTGGTCACGGTCTCACCGCTACACGTGTTGATGCATACGCGCGCTTCATGCGCCTCAAGGGCTATAATGTACTCTTCCCATGGGCTTGGCACTGGACGGGTGAACCCATTATGGGCAGTGCAAAACGTGTTAAACAGGGGGATCAGAAAATTATTGACACATTAGTTAAACTTGACGGTGTACCAGAAAGCGCAATACCCATGTTCGCTGATCCATACTATTTTGCACAGTACTTTACCCAGGAGGGGAGGAATGTAGTAAAAGAAATGGGGTTCTCGGTGGATTGGCGACGCGAGTTCACAACGGCTTCAAATGAGGGATACTCACGTTTTATTACATGGCAGTACCTAACACTACGCGAGAAAGGCTACATAACCCAAGGCACCCACCCGGTTGTGTGGTGCCCTAACGACAAGAGTCCCACTGGCGACCATGATAGGGCCGAAGGGGAGGGCGTGTCCCCCGAAGAGCTCTTTTTGCTAAAGTTCCCCCTAAAGGATGGTGACGCGCAGCCAACGTACATCGTCGCTGCAACGTTTAGGCCTGAAACAATTTTTGGCGCAACAAATATCTGGGTGCTTCCAGATGGTGTTTACACGCTTGCGGCCGTGGACGGCGAGAGGTGGGTTGTCTCCGAGTATGCTACAACTGTTCTCGCAGAGCAGAAACACGATGTAAAACAAATATCCAAGCTCTTTGGGAAGGAGCTGGTGGGTAGGCTGGCTATTAACCCATTCACAAACGCCGAGCTACCCATTCTACCAGCTGGATTCGTCGACCCCTCTTTTGGCACAGGCGTGGTCTACAGCGTACCGGCCCATGCCCCCTACGATTATGCTGCGTTAAGAGATATCCAACGTTTGGATGACTCAGCCCTTATAGCACAGGGTTTGAATCCCGAAATGGTTAGGAGCATCGCGCCTATCTCGATAATAAGGGTTGAGGGCTACGGTGACTACCCCGCGATAGAGGTGTGTGATTCGCTCGGTATAAAGTCGCAGAAAGACAAAAAACTTGAGCTAGCAACGCAGAAAGTGTATCAGGCAGAATACTCGAAGGGTATTATGAAAGATAACTGTGGGAAATATAGTGGTACCCGTGTTTCGGACGCTAAGAAGCTTGTTTTTCAAGATCTGAGAAGCGTGGGCTATGCTGCTTTGTATTATGAGTTACCATCACCAGTAGTGTGCAGGTGTGGAACCAGGTGTATAGTTAAGATACTCGAAAACCAGTGGTTCCTACGCTATGGTGATGCTGACTGGAAATCCAAAGCCAAACTCTGTATAGATAGGATGGGTGTATACCCCCCTGAATCCAGACAGTGGTTTCTCGAAGTCGTAGAGTGGCTTCAGAACAAGCCTTGCGCACGTAGATCTGGCCTTGGAACACCGCTACCATGGGACAAGGAGTGGATAGTTGAAACGCTGAGCGACTCAACGGTATACATGGCCTACTATATTGTGTCCAAGTACGTTAATTCCAAAGCTGTAAGTCCAGCGTCCCTTACACTCGAATTTTTCGACTATGTTTTCTATGGTAAGGGGGATCCTTCCACTGTCGCGCGAGTTACCGGCGTACCCGAATCCACTCTTAGGAATGTGCGCGAAGAGTTCCTCTACTGGTATCCTGTGGATCTCAGGACCTCGGCGAAGGAGCTCATACCCAACCATCTTACATTCTTTATATTTCACCATGTGGCGTTATTCCCCGAAGAACACTGGCCAAAGGCTGTTTCAACTAACGGTATGCTCACCCTTGAAGGACAACCAATGCATAAGTCTAAGGGTCACTTCGTATCACTCAAACAGGCGATCAGCGAATATGGTGCCGATGCAACAAGGCTCACACTGCTCAACGGCACCGAGAATCTTAATGACCCTGACTGGAACCGTGCTGCAGCCACTAACGCTGTGCACAAAATAGATTCCCTTCTGGAATTGGTTGAACATGTAGCCTCAAACCAAGCAAATGGTAGCGTGGATGATGGCGATATCGACAGGTGGCTACTTGCAAGGCTTAAAGAAAAGGCTAAGCTTGTACAAGAGCACATGAGTGAGATGCGCACACGCTCAGCTCTAAACGTCGCGCTATTCGAGGTGTGGGAGGATTATAGAAGATATCTCAAAAGGACCACTAATTTCAACAATGAGGCGATTCGCCGATTCTTCAAGTGGTGGATGATATTATTACACCCCTTTATACCTCACGTAGCACAGTGGTGTTATATTAAGCTTGGTGGATCCGGGTTCGTCGAGCACGCCGGCTACCCCCCGACCGAGCTCAGCGATGACGAGGTTTTCCTGCTTGCAAGAGAGGAGTACATTAGGCGGGTGGAAGAGGACTTGGTAAACCTGCAAAGACTTATGCCCGACTCCAAACTTGCGGAGGTTGTTGTAGCGGATGGAGAAAAGATAGAGCTAGCAAAAAAGCTCATCCCATTGTTACAGGGTAGTGAAGGGGTTACTCCACAGCTCGTGGAAGTAGCAGCAAAAGAATTGGGCGACAAGAAAAAGGCTTCAAACTATATCCAGCGGTTTACAAGAAGTTTATCCGAATGGAGAGGATACGACAAGCGAACGATTTCACGCATCATCGAGCAGGAAGCTTCAACGCTTAAGGCGGCCATAAACTACCTGCAAGAAGCGTGCGGCATCGAAATCAGGCTAGTGAGTGTGGATGATGCGAGCGATAAGAAAAGAGCAGAGAACGCAACACCCTTAAAACCAGCGATAACCTTTTTGAAGAATTGAAAACGGGCCCGTGGCCCAGCCTGGATAGGGCAGCGGCCTGCGGAGCCGTTGGTCGGGGGTTCAAATCCCCCCGGGCCCGCCTATCCGTTAGCCTGCAACAAACGCTGGAAATCTCTAAAGGACGCCTATAAGCGTGTAGATGACAGCTTGGCCGTGCGGATGGGGTTGAAAGGCTTATAGGTTTTATACTTCTTTCCAACTCTGTGCCCATAGTTCGCGTTGAAGGTAGGAGAATAAGCGTTGACAAGGGTACACCACTCGATATAGCCATTAAGAAGGCTGGCTTTATGGGTCTATTCAGAAGCGTCAAGTATGGACGCCTTCGCGACGTGATGGATGACTCCTACCCTTACCCCCAGTATTACTGTGTATATATTGAAGGGTATGGGTTTGTGAACCCGCTGAGCTTTCGGGTTGAAAGCGATATAACGCTCAAACTCAACAGGAAGGCCAGTGCTGGCTCGATTTTGAGCGGTGCGCTCCCATTCTTCGGTGTGGGCTTCCAAAATTCTGGTCTGATTAGAAGCGGCATTGGTTGGAAGCTGGCAAGGAGATTGATACTCTCCTCCGCAAACCTCCCTGAGCACAGGAACCAACCCACGGTTAGACCACATAGTGGGAGGCTCACAACGAGTGTTTTAATCGTGGGGGGTGGTCTGGCTGGACTGGGCGTCGCTCAGGTTTTGCTTGAAAAGAACATTGAGTTTTTGCTTGTCGACCCCAACCCCCTTTTGGGTGGGAGAGCCAGATATGTGTCGAATAACCCCCAGCTTAAAAGACTTATGGGTTTTGACTTCGAGGACCTATCAAAGAAAATAACACATCAAGCACTGACTGGCATATTCACAGGACTTTACGAAGAGGGCGGTGGTCTAGTGCTGGGGGAAAACACACTTCTCAGAATCGGGTTTGAAAAGCTTGTATACGCCAACGGCTCCAAATGCACGCCACCCCTGTTTGCAGGCAACGACGCACCCGGGGTGATCTCCGTTGACTACGCCCTGCGCCTAATGCATTTCGGCGCTCTTGAGTCGCCCCTAGTCTTTTATGTTGAAGACAGATGGGGCGAGGCTGTGTACAGAGCTTTGAAGGATGAGTTTTCATCTGTATTAGTGTCCCCGCTCGACTTAGATGCTAAGGTCGCCAGCCAAATAAGACGGGTGAAACCGTCCTCCGAGGGGGTTGTTGTGACTCTCGATAATGGGAGTAAGATCAGGGCTAAGTACGTGGTGTATAGCACGGTCAGACAGCCCAACCTCGAATTACCCGCCCAAACAGGCTTTACGTACTCGTTCAACACCCAGTGGGGGAAAATAGTGTGCACCAACATGGAGGCAACAGTCAACTCGAACCAAAAGGTATTTCTGGCAGGGTCAGTCACGGGCGTCTATGAACTAAACGAAGCCTTCAGGCATGGTATTGCTGTCGGATACATGCTTTCGGGAGACACGTCCCCAGCGCTTGGACTGGCTCCTCCTGCACGCGTAGCCGCACATGTACCCATCGAAGGAGTTGTGCACCCAGACGCCTTCATCTGTTTCTGCGAGGATGTTACGGTACGCGACTTCCTATTGGCAAAGCGCAAAAAAATAAATGGCTCGGAGAAGGTGAAGAGGTTTACCGGGTGGGGAACGGGTGTGTGTCAGGGTAAACTATGCGTGGCAAATGGTATGCGCCTATTGGGAGGTCAGCCATACACCCAACGCCTACCAACTCAGCCAACGCCTCTGGGTTGGCTAGCCTCTTTGGGGGAGTAGCAGGGTGAGCCTTAGCATAGAGTATGATGTGGCCGTGATTGGTGCGGGAGCTGTGGGGCTGTCAACATCATATAACCTGGCAACCAAAGGGATGCGTGTAGTGGTCATTGAAAAGAACTATGCGGGGAGTGGGTCGAGCACTAGGAATGCGGCTGGCTTCAGGGTTCACTTTAACTCTGAGCACAACGTGAAATTCATGGTTGAAGGTAGGAAACGACTTGTGAACTTTGGTAAGAAGATGGGTTGGAACCCTATAATATTCGAAACTGGATATCTATGGCTCCTTTCGACCGAAGCGGAGATCCAACAATTCAAACGCCTTAACACAATGTGGTCCTCACACGCTGCAGGCGGCAGATTTTTGGAGCCACACGAAATCAGAGATATTGTGCCAGACCTAGATCTCCAAGGTGTTTTGGGTGGGTTCTACGGTCCGCAGGACGGTACATTCCACCACGACCCCATATTATTCGGCTACCAAGAGAAGCTAGCGGATATGGGCGTACACCTACTTGAATATTCCCCTATATCTGGTTTTAACGTGGCCTCCGACAAGGTTCGCTCCGCTTTTGTGGGATCAAAAGAGATAAAAGCGGATAAATTCGTGGTGTGCGCTGGCGCTTGGACGCCTCAAGTGACCGCTTTGCTGGGCGTAAACGTCCCAATAACACCTGAAAGAAGAGAGCTAGGTGTAACCGAACCCGTAAAAAATTTTATCAAACCGTTCGTGATAAGCTTAGCCAACAAGGTGTACTTTGCTCAAGGTCTGCGTGGAGAGATACGTGGAGGGGTAACCGACATGTTTAAAGAAGGTTACCACCCACTCGTCTCTACGTTAGAGTGGACGATTGCCTACTCAACAAGGCTAGTGAAGACGCTTCCCTCTGTTTCAAACATCAGGTTAAACAGGCAGTGGAGCGGTTACTACGAAGTAACACCCGACCACTCACAGATAATGGGGTCGCATCACTCTTGGCCAGAAAACCTTTATGTTGCGGCTGGCTTCAGCGGCCACGGAATGATGATGTCCCCGCTGGCCGGCGAACTTATGGCTGAGCTAATAGCCACCAACCGTGTGCCAGAGCTTATGCGGCCATACTCTCCCGTTAGGTTCGACGAAAACAAGCTCATAGATGAGGCTATGGTCTTCTGACATCCAGACACGCAATTTGAGATATGGTGGCCGAAGCGCGCATCATAGCTTGGGGCACCATCCCACCCAACGCGATTAATGTCTACGTAAAACTACGCAGCGGCCCCGGAGGGATTTGAACCCTCGACCTTCGGCTTAGAAAGCCGCCGCTCTATCCATGCTGAGCTACGGGGCCAAACACTCACAAACACCCCTCAAATTAAGGTTTTTGAAAGGTTTAAACCGTAATAAAAAGCAAACACCGGCAGGGTGTCTAAAGAAGTGGTTTCAAATGGTTGAGATCCCACCACAAGAGGCGTTCAACTCAAAACGGTTGCTACCCAAATATTCACGGGTAGTCCTAGACGCACAACTCCAAGTTGAAACCATCGTTTATCCTATCAGGGGCGAATTCATCTTTCGTGTTGGCTGCCGCTCTACAGCTAGGTAAGGACTTAAAGCACTCTAATGGATGAGTAGGTTTATAAGCGGGCGGGGGTGGCCGAGCTTGGAAAAGGCGCGGGACTTAAGACCACATATTTTAGGCCGGTTAGACATCCCGTGCGGTAGCGCTACGCGGGTTCGAATCCCGCCCCCCGCATTATCCGTAGACTATATTCCTATTTGGGTTCCGAGTCAACCGCACACAGACCATCTGTGTCGAACAGCACATGTAGGACTACGTGACTTGCCGCGGCTTGGTAACTATAAGGGTTGTGTGAAAATAGCGGCTATATTAGACCGATCTTTAATTACGAGATGTGTTTAATCCCACACCTGGTTTTTATAGTCCCTTATTATGTCTGAACATCCACTACGGTGTGTTGATAAGCTCTACTTGGAGAGCGTCTAAATCTTAACGTAGAACAGCTCTCTCTGCGGGTTGTTAACCGTGAATAAAGGTGTTTGCGTGGTTCAGTATGAGTACTTGATTAGAAGCTTTGTGTAAGGCACTTTATACCCGTAGAGTAGTACGGGTATCGTGAGGGCTGAGGTCGCAATTATCGCTGCAAAGATAATGTATCCGAGATATCTGTACTTTTGTACGTTGTTTTCTACTAGTCCGTTTAGAAAGTAGGATACCAATATAACAAAGGAGGGTGAGGCGTCCTCGAAATAGAAGAGATAAATGGGTCGAGTGACTGCTGCACCAATTATGAGGGCGTAGGATGCTAGAAACAGTGATAAAACAAGTATAGAATTCCCGTTGCCCTTCAGCCGAATAGCTGTGTAGGCTATGGCGGGAATGCACATCGCAGTCAATGTTGGGTTGTTGAGGAAAAGTGTGGGGTTGAAGTTTGGCTGTGTGAAACTAAACAGCCACATGAATGGTGTTAGTATTCCTGGACCCGCCCCATAGTTACCCTGAACAGCCACCATATAGTATTGGTCAATTATCGCTGAAGTCACGCCATAGTGAATGATCATTGGTGTAAACCACACTACGAAGGCCAGATAAAAGATGACAAATTCCACGACCAGTGTTTTTAGAACGTTTTTGAAGCCTTTATTATAAATAAGTATATAATATATTAAAGGGAGCCAGCCTACTATGCCTGGGAGTTTAGCAGCTGCGGATAGGCCTAATAGGAGGGCGGAGATTTTTGGCCTCCTATTTACAAGCGCCGCGAATGAGAATGCTAGAAGGGTTGTTGAGAACACGTCGAGCATCCCTATTTGGCTCATCGAAACCTCGAGTGGGTAGAATGCGTAGATGGCAGTGGCCATGAGTGCGGCTTTGGGTGCCACCTTTTTGGAGGCTAAATACACCCCTACCATACCGAGGGAGCCGAATAAGGTTGAGAAAAACCTCCAGCCAAGCGGGTTGTTTCCAAATACACCTATGCCTGTAGCAATTATGATTTTTGCAAGTGGGGGGTGTTCTGGGTTGATATAGTATGGGGCCCATCTGTATTCGGTGAAGAGGTTGGCCACGTTGCTTAGGTGTGTGTCAAGGGGGGATAGATAGTGAAGCGCGGCGGGAATATAGTACACTTCGTCCACAGTATAATAGCTGGTTGGGTTGAGCATCCAGGACGCCCTCAAAATCACCCCAAGAAAAATAATCGAGATTAGAACTATGTTTTCACTGCTAACCGGTTTAATAGTGGGCACCTTACTTAGTTCCCCCATGTTTCCCATGTTTGACGCCCCAAGCGGGCCCGGGGGGATTTGAACCCCCGACCTTCGCCTTACCTCGTGGTTTAAAAGGGCGCCGCTCTACCATGCTGAGCTACGGGCCCAGCTATTGAAAAGGATTGTGTGGCTAATTTAAACTTGATGCTAAGAATTCGGCTATCCACCTAAGATAGCACGCTAGTACGGTTTGGGCTGTATAGTTAAGTCATGTTGGCTTTTACCATCTGAGGCGTGGGCTATTTGTGTTCACACGTAGACTCGTTCGTACAGAAGAAAATGTTTATATCGCACCTAGGCGATATTTATCAAAGAAAGCAGCGGGAAGCAGGCGTGTGTTAGTAAAGCTTATTGGTAGGAATAATACTGGACATTTTGCACGACTTGTTTGGAGTGTTGGTTTTGTCTGGTAACAATAAATTTACACATGTTTTGGTCCCACGCCATGAGGCACTCTCTAAGGAAGAATCAGAAAGGTTGCTTAAAGAGCTCGGCGTTAAAGTTTGGCAACTACCCCGTATCGCTCAGGATGACCCGGCTATAAGGGATCTGAATGTTGAAGCTGGCCAAATTGTTCGAGTGATCCGCAAGAGTGATCTTGTAGGTGAATACGAGGTGTACCGCATTGTTACCCCCCCACTTTCGCAGAAGGGTTCTTCCCAGAGGCGTGAGTCTTTGGAGGAGGCTAGACAGTCTGAGGAAGTGAAGGCCAAACCCGCGAAGCGCTCAAAGAAGGCTCCTAAGAAGGCCACTAGAGCTGAGAAGGCTGAAGGGAAGGCCACTAAAACCAAACGTCAACCGAAGGCTAGCAAGAAGAGTAAGGTAGTTTGAGGTGGAGTTGAATTATGGAAAATCTCACTCCTCTGAATGGTTCAGACGTATCGGGTTTGTTGGTAAGGTCGCTTATCGAAGAGAAAGGCCTTGTAAGGCTCCACCTCGACTCTTATAACAGGTTTATTCAGAGCGAGTTCAAAAAGATACTTGAAGAGGTATGTGTCATAGAGTCCACAAAGGGGGACGTAAAGATTAAGGCGGTCAACCCGGTTTTGGGGAGACCGATATACGATCCGTGGACCGGTAAACAGCGTATTATACCGGAGGTGACTGAGCCGGATTTTGTGACTAGGCCCATAACCCCCATGGAGGCAAGGTTGAGGGGTTTAAGCTATACTGTCCCAATATATTGTGATTTTGTTATAACTGATGGCGACGATCAATACGATGCTCAGCAGGTGTTGATAGGTGAACTACCAGTGATGCTAAAATCCAACATATGTATTACTAATGGCCTCACGAAGGACCAACTAGTCGAAATAGGTGAGGATCCAGAGGACCCTGGAGGCTACTTTATAATTAATGGCTCTGAAAGAATAATAGTGTCCCAAGAAGATTTGGCCACTAACCACATCTTTGTGGAGGAGGGCCCGAGCAACTCGTCCGTGCTCACGGTTTCCAAGGTTAGTTCTGTGACGAGGACAGCTAATAGGACCACCACCCAGGTCGAGTTCAGCAAGGATGGGAGGATATATGTCTACATTTTAAGGTCCAAGATTCCTATGGCTGTGGTCTTTAGGGCGCTTGGGTTCGTTACTGACAAGGATATAGCCAACTTGGTAACCAGGGATGAGCGCATGCAGGAGCTTCTTACACAGTCTTTTATCGAGGGGGAGACTCTGGCGGCAACAGAATCCGAGGCTCTCCGCTATATTGGTAATAGGGTTCTTGGGGGCTTCACAAAGTCTACGGAACCAAAGAAGCGTGGGGAGGAGATAATAGCCACTAGGCTTCTACCACACCTTGGCACTTCAAACTCTCAAGAGGTTAAAACCAAGAAGGCTCAATTCTTGGCTCTCATGGTTGAGAGGCTGCTCGAGGTTAATGTGGGTAGCAGGCAGCCCACAGATAAAGACCATTATGCTAACAAACGTCTCAGGCTCGCGGGCGACCTGTTAGCCGTTGTGCTCAGAAACGCCGTCCAGAACTTTGTTAAGGATCTAAGACACAACCTGGATAGGAGTAGGGGTAGGAAGGGTAGGATTCAGATGAAGGCCCTTGTGAGCGCTAATCTGCTTACGGATAAGATCATCCACGCCTTGGCGACTGGTAACTGGCCTGATGCAAGGACTGGTGTTAGCCAGATACTTGACCGTGTGAATTATCTGTCGACCCTAAGCCATCTGAGGAGGGTTGTGTCGCCGTTAAACCGTATGCATGCTAACCCTGAGGCTAGGGAGCTACACATGACACAGTGGGGTAGGATATGCCCAAGTGAGACCCCTGAGGGTGTAAATGTGGGTTTGGTTAAGAACCTGGCGCTCACGGCCATTGTATCCGTTGGGCTTACTGAGACCGAGTCTTCACGCTTCGAGGACTCGCTTTACAGGAGGTATGGTGTTCAGCCCCTATCCGCTGTAACCGATCTCACAGGTCTGTATAGGGTTTATTTTGACGGTAGGCTGATCGGCTATCACAAAAACGTTCACCAACTAGCCGAGGAGCTTAGGTCTAGGAGACGCAGCGGCCAAATCCCAGCTGAAATATCTGTGGCCCTTATGAAGAGCCCTGACGGTAAACCCGAACTCGCTGTGACCGCCGATTCGGGAAGAATTATGAGGCCACTCATAGTTGTGAGGGACGGTGAGAGCGCCCTAACTCCTAGACACATAGAGGATCTTGCCACTAAAAGGCTCAAATGGAGCGACTTGGTCGCTGCGGGTGTGATTGAGTACTTGGATGCTGGAGAAGAGGAGAATGCAACAATAGCTGTAGACCTCGAAACACTCAAAAACTCGCCTCACCCAGAAAAATATACTCATGTTGAGATAGCCCCTTGGGCGATTATGGGTGTTGTCGCATCCATTATACCCTATAGTAACCATAATCAGTCGCCGCGAAATACGTATGAATCCGCAATGGCGAAACAAGCTTTGGGTTTGTACTCGTCGAATTTCAGAATTCGCCCCGATAGTCGTGGGCACATTCTACACTATCCCCAGAAGCCCATCGTTAGCACTCTGGGTGCTAGGGTTGTTGGGTTCGAGAAGAGGCCAGCGGGTCAGAATGTTATCCTAGCTGTTATGCCCTTTGAAGGCTATGGTATAAATGATGCGTTAATAATAAACAAGGCGAGTGTGGAGAGGGGTTTGGGTAGATCAACCTTCTTCAGGCTTTACGAAGCCGTTGAAAAGAGGTATCCGGGTGGCTTTACCGATAAGATTTCTATCCCAGAGCAGTCGGTGAGGGGTTACCGAGGATCAAAGATGTATGAGAAGCTTGATGAGGATGGTATTGTCCTACCCGAAACAATGCTATATGGGGACGAAGTTGTTATTGGTCGTGTAAGCCCCTCAAGGTTTGGATCCCAACTTCAAAGCGTTGAGGGAGGGGGTATACTCCAGCAGGACACTTCCGTCGCACTCAAACACAGTGAGCAGGGGAGGGTTGACAGGGTAATAGTCACGTTTGACAAGGATGGTAACAGGCTTGTTAGGGTTAGGGTTAGGGACAACCGTGTTCCCGAACTTGGCGACAAGTTTGCTTCAAGACACGGGCAAAAGGGTGTGTTGGCATATGTTGTACCCCAAGAAGATATGCCATTCACACCAGAGGGCATCGTGCCCGACATGATAATAAACCCTCACGCCTTCCCGTCAAGAATGACGGTGGGCCAACTCATTGAGCTTATAGCCGGAAAAGTTGGTGCGCTCGAAGCGAGACAGGTTGATGGCACACCGTTTATCGGCGAAGACCCACAGGCGCTCAAAGAAGCCCTTAAACGATTAGGTTTTAACCCAACTGGTGTCGAGTCGCTTATAGATGGGAGGACTGGTGAAAGACTTCAGGCTGAAATATTTATCGGTGTTGTGTACTACCAGAAACTTCACCATATGGTGGCTGACAAAATACACGCGCGAGCTAGGGGTAACGTTCAGATCACCACGAGGCAACCAACAGAGGGTAGGGCTCGCGAAGGCGGTTTGAGGTTCGGTGAGATGGAGAGAGACGTTCTGATAGGTCACGGCGCCGCTACCCTACTCAAGGACAGGTTGCTCGACAACTCCGACAAGACAACGGTTGCAGTGTGTGAGAACTGCGGATACTTTGTTTACTTCGATTCGAGGCGTGGGGAATATGTTTGCCCCATTGATGGTAACAAGGCCAAGGTGAGTATTGTGAGTGTGCCATACGCATTCAAACTCCTCGTGCAGGAGCTGATTAGCCTAGGTATTTCACCTAGGTTTAAGCTGGGTGAGGTTGGTGAAAGATAAATGAGTACGACTATGTTTAAACAAATAAGGGCAATAAAGTTCGGTTTACTGTCTCCTGATGAGATAAGGAAAATGTCCGTTATGGAGATAAAGACTGAGGACCTCTACGATAGGGATGGCCTACCCATAAAGGATGGTCTAATGGATCGCAGGCTGGGTACACTAGAGCCCGGCCAGCGCTGTCAGACGTGTGGGTTACTCTGGAACCAGTGCCCGGGTCACTTTGGTCACCTAGAGCTGGCGAAGCCAGTTTACCATATTGGCCATGTTAAGAAGATTGTTGAGGTTTTGAAGTCTGTGTGCCATAATTGTCACCGGCTTATGATTCCCGAGGAAAAAATTGTTGAATACTATGCACGCTTCGAGAGGCTTGAAGCCAAAAGACCAGAACAGATAAGGATGTTTGTTAGGAAAGTTGTGGCCGAGGCCGCCGGCTCGAGGACTGGTGAAAAAGCGCTACCCAAGTGTCCTCACTGTGGAGTTGAGAGGAGGAAAATAAGGCTTGAGAAGCCTGTGACCATCATCGAGGAGAAGGCTGAAGGAGACGTAAAGCTGTACCCAGACCAGGTCCTCATGGAGCTAACGCTTATCGAGGATAAAAGAGACATCAAACTTATGGGCTTGGATCCGGAGTACGCAAGGCCCGAATGGATGATTTTAACTGTGCTACCCGTCCCACCGCTTGTGGTGCGCCCCTCAATTATTTTGGAGTCAGGCGACAGGTCTGAAGACGACCTTACACACAAGCTTGTTGACATTGTTAGAACCAACAAGAAGCTGAATGAGTGCATCGTTAACGGCTCGGCTAGGATTGTAATAGAGCATTGGTGGGATCTACTCCAATTCCACGTAGCCACATTTTTCGATAACGAAATAGCTGGGTATCCACCCACAAAGCACAGGAGTGGTAGGCCGCTTAGGACAATAGCTCAGAGGCTTAAGGGGAAGGACGGCCTGTTCAGGGGAAGCCTCTCAGGCAAAAGGGTGGACTTTTCGGCTAGGACAGTTATTTCCCCAGACCCCAACTTAACAATTAACGAGGTGGGGGTCCCAGAGCTCGTTTCTAAGATTCTAACCGTGCCAGAAAGGGTTAACTCGTATAATATCGAAGCTTTACGTGACGCTGTTAGGCGTGGACCCGACGACCCACTTGGCGCTAACTATATTGTGAGGCCAGATGGTAGAAGGATTGATCTAAGCAGGGTCAAAGACAGAAATGAGGTTGCTGAGGGGCTGGACCATAACTACATAGTAGAAAGGCATCTAAGGGATGGGGATATTGTTCTGTTTAACAGACAGCCGTCGTTGCACAGGATGTCGATCATGGCCCATGTAGTAAAAGTTCTTCCAGGTAAAACCTTCAGGCTCAACCCATCGGTCTGCCCACCTTATAATGCCGACTTCGACGGTGACGAAATGAATCTGCATGTACCTCAAAGTCTAGAGGCTCAGGCAGAGGCCAAAATACTTATGCTCGTTCAACAGCAAATTCTATCACCAAGATTTGGTGGGCCGATCATCGGCGCCATGCAGGACTACATAACCGGTGCATATTATCTTACAAAAAAGAGTACCACTCTTACAAGAGATAAGCTCGAGCAGCTTCTCGTCGCGTCGGGCGTTAGCCTAGATATAATCCCTCCACCTGCCATTGTCGACGGTTCAAAGAGTTTGTGGACTGGTAAACAGGCGTTCAGCGTGTTTCTACCCCCTGACCTAAACTTTGAAGCAAAATCCAACATGACACACAAGGATTGTAAAAAGCAGGATTGTGAGTATGATGATTATGTTTTTATTAGGAGTGGACAGCTTCTTTCAGGTGTTATAGATAAGAAGGCGATAGGTGAGGGGCAGTCTGAAAGCCTTCTTCATAGGGTGGTTAAGGATTATGGGCCAGCTGCGGGTAGGGACTTTATCGATAGGGCGTTTAAAGCCTTCCTATACTTTTTCGATCATCATGGCTTCACTATGACGCTGGACGATGTACTTCTCCCTCAGGATGTTTTAAAAAGTATAGACGAAATGGTGCGTGATGCTGAAAAGAAAGTCGAAGATCTAATTGGAGTGTACGAGAAAGGTGAAATGGTACCCCTACCGGGTAAAACTCTTGAAGAAACTTTTGAGCAAAGAGTCATGGAAGTGTTGAGTGAGGTCCGTGACAACATAGGCAACCTAGCCGCTACTCACCTCGACCAAGAGAGTAACGCTTTAACCATGGCTAAGATAGGCGCGCGTGGGAATATGCTCAACCTTACACAGATGGCCGCCATAATCGGCCAGGTCTCAGTGCGGGGTAAGAGGATTTATAGGGGGTATACCAATAGGGCTTTACCACACTTTGAGAAGGGTGATAAGGGCGCTAGGGCTAGAGGATTCGTGGCCTCGAGCTTTAGCCGCGGTTTGAATCCCATCGAATTCTTCTTCCATGCAGCAGGCGGTAGGGAGGGGCTAGTCGATACAGCTGTTCGGACGTCGCAGAGTGGCTATATGCAGAGGAGGCTTATAAACGCGCTTCAAGACTTACGCGTAGAGTATGATCAGAGTGTTAGAACACCTAACGGGATGATTATTCAATATAGGTATGGCGAGGATGGTGTTGACCCAAGTAAGAGTGATGCGGGTAAGGCTGTAAATATTGAAAAGATCGTGGAGAAGGTTGTGGCTCATGAGTGAAAAAATTGTCCGCAAAAAGTCTCAGGTAGCGGAGCCCGCTGAGGAATTAAAGCAACGCATACTACAAATCAGTGATAGGCTATTACCCGCTCCAATCGTGGACAGATTGGTACGCCTGCTTTCGAAGAAGCCGATAAACGAGCGAATATTAAAGGAAGTCGTGAATGAGGCTGTAAAACAGTATCTTAGAAGCCAGGTGGAACCGGGTGAACCAGTGGGTGTTGTGGCCGCTCAATCCGTGGGTGAGCCAGGCACACAGATGACTCTTAGAACATTTCACTATGCGGGTGTAAGAGAGTATAACGTGACACTTGGCCTTCCACGGCTGATAGAAATCGTTGACGCGCGTAAAAGCCCCTCCACCCCATCCATGACTGTTTGGCTGGACGATAACCATCGCTTCTCGAGGGAGCAGGCTTATGAAGTTGCCAAGAGAATTCTACAGGTCTCCGTAAAGGATGTGCTTGATAATATTGAGATAGGCGACGGCTATTTATCGTTTTATCTTAATCCTGAAGAGATGGATAAGCACGGAATACTCTTGGATCAAGTGATTAACGCTGTTAGGGGGTCTCTGGGTAAAACGCGTTCAGAGAAGGCTACGATTGAGAAAGACGATGACTACTCATTTACAATTATCAACGAGGAGATGACTCGTTCAACCGGCTACAGGATAAAGGATAAGGTTATGTCGGTTGTACTAAAGGGTATTAAGGGGGTTACAAAGGTCTACCTTGAGAGGACGAAGCTTCAGCAACCTCTAGATGGCCATGAAGAAGAGTGGTATATTATAACTGAGGGTAGCGACCTCGCCAAAGCGCTCGAAGTGGAGGGTGTTGACAGGACTAGGACCACCACAAACAATATCTATGAAATCTACCAAGTATTGGGGATAGAGGCGGCTAGGAACAGCATTATAGACGAGATAACGAAAACCCTACACGAACAGGGATTGGAAGTGGATGTGCGCCACATTTCTCTTTTAGCGGACTGGATGACTGAGTCGGGTCAAATCAAACCCGTGACGAGAACTGGTATAAGTTTTGGTAAGACGAGTGTTTTAGCAAAGGCGGCGTTCGAAGTCACCGTGAACCACCTATTGGCGGCCGCCGAGTCAGCCGAGGTGGATACGCTTGAAGGCGTAACGGAAAGCGTAATAGTAGGTAACTATATTCCTATGGGTAGTGGAATGGTAGACCTTATGGTTAACCTGAGGGCGTTGGGAAATGTCTGAGACAATAAATTCTTTGAAGGTTGCGGTACAAACAGGCAGAGTGGTTTTGGGAGAGAAGCAGACTCTAAAGGGCTTGGCTAAGCGAAACGTAAAACTGGTTGTGGTGTCCTCTACGGCACCGAATCTTAAGCGCTTGACCGAAGAAGCTAAAAAGCTAGGGGTTAAGGTGTACGAGTTTCCTGGTGGCGGGTGGGATCTAGCAGCTTTGTGCACACGCAACCACGTGGTGTCGGCTCTCGGAATAGTCGACCCAGGCGAATCAGATATACTCAGCAAGCTGAGTTAGTGGGGGTATCAGCGGATTTGGTTGAAATCAAGCTTTCGCTTGAACAGATGCGCTATATTGGCATCTTCGAATCGCTTACTGGCGCTAGCGTCAAAGACTGTATTCTCAATGGTGAAGCAATACTTTTTGTTGTAGAACCTGGTAATGCGGCTAGGGCGATTGGTAGGAAAGGTGTGAACGTTGAGCGTGCATCAAAGATCCTGAAAAAGAGGGTGGAGGTCGTAGAATACGCTGAGCCCCTAGAAACCTTTGTTAAATCAATCTTTATTCCCGCTCGGATTGTTTCTGTCCAGGTGTATCAGGATAAAGATGGTAAAAAGAGGGTTAGAGTATACCCAGAAGTGGAGGATCAGGGTTTGGCTATAGGTAAGAATGGTAGGAATGTTGAGAAAGCGAGACTGCTTCTGAAAAGGTATTATGACGTCGACGTGGTAGAAATAAAGTGAGTCCTCATTGAAGAGCTTATATCCCAGTCGTGGTTTTGTGTTTGTGCACGGTGTTGTGATTGGCTGACTCTAAAAGTCCACGTGGTCTCTATGCAGCTAGAAAACTTAGGAAAAAGAGGTTGAGGTTTAGATGGTCAGAGAGGGAGTTCTATGTGCGGATGCTCGGCCTAAAAGAAATGGATCCGCTTGAAGGGGCGCCGCAGGCTAGGGGTATAGTTTTAGAGAAGGTTGGTATAGAATCCCGTCAACCCAACTCAGCCGTAAGGAAGTGTGTTCGCGTTCAGCTTATAAAGAATGGTAAACAGGTGACCGCATTCCTCCCCGGCGACGGCTCCCTGAACTATGTTGATGAGCACGATGAAGTGATAATTGAGGGGATCGGGGGTACTTTGGGCCGCTCGATGGGCGACCTTCCAGGCGTGAGATATAAGGTGGTAAAGGTTAACGGGGTGCCGCTACATCTCTTGATAACCGGTAAGAGACAGAAGCCTGTTAGGTGATGAGACGTGATACCCAAACTCTTCGGTAAGTGGGATTTCGCTGAAGTGACTCTTGCAGACCCAGGGCTGAAAAGGTACATTTGCCTTAGACCAAAGATCTTCCCATACTCGGCTGGCAGACATGAAGCGAAACCGTTCGGTAAAAGCCACGTGCTTATAGTTGAGCGCTTGGCCAACATGTTAATGAGGCCAGGTAGACAGGGTGGGAAGAAGACGCGTGCAATAAACATCGTAAGGCAATCATTCGAAATCATACACGCCAAAACCGGCCAGAACCCACTACAAGTGTTAGTATGGGCAATAGAGCACAGTGCTCCAAGGGAGGAAACAACCAGGGTTGCTTATGGTGGTATCGTGTATAGGGTTTCGGTTGACGTGTCGCCCAGTAGGAGGGTTGACTTAGCCCTACGCTTTATTGCTGAAGGTGCGCGGACAAGGAACAAGAACAGTTTAAAACCCATTGAAGAATCGCTCGCAGAGGAGCTCCTCGCTGCGGCTAGTGGCGACAGTAGAAGCTATGCTGTGAGTAAAAGGGATGAAATCGAAAGGATCGCTTTAGCGTCAAGGTAAAAGAGTGGGCATGGTTTGGTTGTTTCTCTACCCACTAATCTAACTTTGGCTCCAAAGTGTATGGCCACTAACCCCAATAAACTGCACAGTTTTTTGTAAGCTAATTTTGAGCGCACCAAAATGATGTTAGCGAAACCGTCGTGTTAACATTGTTCGTAAATTTAGACGAACATGTGGTCATCACGTTGTTTATAGTGTTTTGCGGCTAATTGCGGCCACAATACCCAAAGGTTTTTGGCGCACACTCCCAAATTTTCACGCGTTTAATCACGGCTGTGAACAATGTTTTATTGAATTCGTAATGTTCCCACAAGTAGGTTTAGAGTTCATGGATAAAACCCGAAAAACACTGCTGTTCGCGTAAAGCTTAATATGTCGGCTTAGCCTACAATCTGTATAAAGAGGTTTTCACTATGTCGTCTAAACCACACCTAAACCTGATAGTGATAGGCCACATCGACCATGGTAAGAGCACTCTAGTTGGACACATACTATACTTGACTGGTTTCGTTGATAAAAGAGAGTTCCAAGAAATAGAAGAAGAAGCTAAGAAGAAGGGGCAGGAAGACAACAAGTTTGCATGGGTGTTGGATAAACTAAAGGAGGAAAGGGAGAGAGGTATAACGATTGACCTTACGTTCTGGAAGTTTGAAACCAAGAACTACTTCTTTACTTTCATTGATGCGCCCGGCCACAGAGACTTTGTTAAAAATATGGTGACGGGCGCAAGTCAGGCTGATGCGGCAATACTTACAATTTCGGCTAAGAAGGGTGAATTTGAGGCTGGTATTGGGGCAACTGGTCAGACTAGGGAGCACGCCTTTCTGGCTAAGACTATGGGTGTGAACCAGCTTATAGTTGCTATAAATAAGATGGACGACCAAAGTGTTAATTGGAGCGAAGCCAGATATAAGGAGGTTGTTGATGGTGTTGGGAAGCTGCTTAAGACGATTGGTTATAAGGTCGAAGACATACCGTTTGTGCCAATAAGCGCTTGGATGGGTGATAATCTCCTCGAAAGGTCATCACACACGCCTTGGTACAAGGGGCCAACTGTATTAGAGGCTCTTGACGCACTAAAGGTTCCACCCAAACTTAATGATAAGCCGTTACGAATTCCGATACAGGATGTGTACACGATACAGGGGGTGGGAACAGTGCCAGTGGGTAGGGTTGAAACAGGCGTGTTAAAGGTGGGCGACCAAGTCATATTTATGCCTTCTAATAAGACAGGCGAGGTGAAGAGTATTGAGACGCACCACACTCAGATTCCTCAGGCTGAGAGTGGTGACAACATTGGTTTCAACGTTAAAGGTGTTTCAAAGGATGAGATTAAGCGTGGTGATGTGTGTGGTAGGGTGAGCAACCCACCCACCGTAGTGGATGAGTTCACAGCCAGGATCTTCATACTATCACATCCAACCGCTGTATCTGTTGGGTACACCCCCGTTGTCCACATCCATACAGCCACCGTTGCCTGCAAGATGTCTTCTATCGAAAAGAAGCTCGATCCTAAAACTGGGCAGCCTCTACCCGAACAACCGCAATTCCTCAAACAGGGTGATGCAGCAATAGTAAAGTTCAAACCGATCAAGCAACTCTCAGCCGAAAAGTACCAGGAGTTCCCACCGCTTGGAAGGTTCGCCATAAGAGATATGGGTAAAACGATCGCCGCAGGGGTCATAATCGACTTGGTACCCGCAACGGTCACAAAGAAGTAACCTCCTTTTTTGGTGTTTTACTTTGCCACAGAAGGCTAGAATAAGGCTTTGGAGCACGGACATACAGAAACTAAACGTCGTGTGCTCCCAAATAGTTGAGACAACTAAGAAAACAGGTGTGAAGGTTTCTGGACCGATTCCCCTACCCACAAAGAAGCTAAGAGTTTCAACACGTAGAAGCCCAGCCGGCGAGGGTACAGACACGTATGATAAGTGGGTCATGAAGATTCATAAAAGAATAATAGACATACCAGCGGAGGAAAGGGCGCTTAGACAGCTTATGCGTATAAGCGTGCCGGATGACGTTAAAATAGAGTTGGAGCTTATTTAGCTGGTTCTAAACAAGTTTTTTATTCTCGATGACGATGCCCCTTAGCTTTTCGGCGACGCCTAATGGATCGTCGCTCTGCCAAACATTTCTCCCAACAGCTAGACCAACCGCCCCGGCTGAAACCGCACCCTGCACCTGTCTTAGGAAATCCTCTTCCGTTGGGGCTTTTGGTCCACCCGACATGTAAACTTTGACTTTACCAGCGTTCTTCACCGCCCACTTAAACGTTTCAGGGTTGCCTGTATACTTTATTTTTACGGCGTCAGCTCCAATTTCTAGGCCAGCCCTCGCTGCGTATGCAACTATTTCGGGGGCCGTGTCATCTTTAACATATGACCCACGTGGGTATATCCATGCTATCACGGGTATGTCCAGTCTGTGGGCTTCGTCGTGTATTCTCCCAAACTCTTGCAGCATAATGGGCTCGTGTTCACTTCCAAGGTAAATCGTGTATCCAACAGCTTTGGCGCCGAGGCTGACCGCCTCCTCCACAGAACAGATCTGCCGCGAGACTGGTTCTCCCTTGTAAATATTGGTCTTTCCGTTTAGCTTGAGTATAAGCGGCACACTCCCATCGTAGTATTTTTCTGCAACGCCCTTCTGAAGTATTAATCCGTTAAACTCGCCTTTTCGGGCGATTTCCATTATGAAGGCGGGATCACAGTTTCGCTGGTTGAAGTCTGTTGGCCCATGCTCTAAGCCTTGGTCGTAGGCAAGTAGCAGGCTTCTACCATTAGTCATAAACTGCTCCAACGATACAACCATAAGTGTATATAGACGAAAAACAATAAAAGCTTATCCCAAACGATTAAATCTCTGTGTGTTATTTGGGTACATATGTATGCCAGCGATTATGTTCGGGGGATAAGCGCCAAATTGGCAGCTATTTTCTCAGAATTTGAGCGCGCGGTTGTGTCTTTACTCGAGGAAATACCCGAGGCTCGGGGGATGAGTGGTGGTACCAATATTTATGGTGAAAAACAGAAGAAGCTAGACGTAGTGGCCAACGACCTTTTCATCAAGTGTTTGGAGTCTACAGGCGTGGTTTCCCAAGTGGCCACCGAAGAGTTGGACGAGCCCCTGAAGCTTGAGGGTAGCGGGTTAGCCGTGGTAATGGATCCTCTCGATGGAAGCTCTAATGTTGAGACCAATAATCTCATGGGCACAATTGTCGGCGTCTACAAAGAGCTTAACTTCCCACTTAAACCCGTCGCCCAGGTGTGCGCATTCTATACGGTTTACGGCCCCTCTACCACGATGGTGTTCGCGGGAGGTGGAAGGGTTGCAGAGTTCGTGTTGGCAAAAAAAGGCGAATCCAAGAACAGGTTTATTGTTGTGGGCGACAATCTCAGGATACACGAGAGAGGTGAAGTATACGGGGTTGGCGGCCTCAGATCGAAGTGGCCACCACATGTAAAAAAACTTGTGGAAGAGCTCGAATCACAGGGATATAAGCTAAGGTATGGAGGTTCTTTTGTGGGAGACTTTAATCAGGTGCTGCACTATGGTGGGCTCTTCTCTTACCCATCTACGACTGATTCACCCAACGGTAAATTGAGGGCGCTATATGAAGCTGGCCCAATATCGTTTATCGCCGAAATGGCTGGCGGGTACGCTACAGACGGAAAACAGTCAATTCTACAGAAAACCTTGGTCGAACACGGCGAGAGGACCCCACTATATGTTGGCAGCAAGATTGTTTGCAAGAGAGTTGAAGAACTCGTGGGGAGTGTGTGATTCACCGCTATTGCCACTGGGTGGGGTCTCAAGCTTCTTGATTAGAGTGTTCCTAGCCGCAACGATATAGCCGGTGTGTTGCACACCAAAGCTGTTGGGCCTTGTAGCCTCGGGCTTCGCGTCGTAAAATCTCTGTATTAGTTCGAACGCTTCTATCATAATGAACCCCTCCTCACGTAGCGCAATAACAGTTTTCTCAACCTGGTTAATTGTGGGTGAAAAGCTCACAAAGTGTCCATCCCCCTTAAGACTAGGCTTAAGAACACCCACGGCGAGCCAGGGGGATGGTAGGTCGAGCACAACGGCGTCAAGAGCTTCTAGGTCAACCCCATCCATCACGTTGGCGAGGCGTAGCTCAACCCTACCCATGAGTCCGAGAGATTCCAAGTTACGCCTAGTCTTTTCTAGCGACTCTTCCCTTACATCGAACCCGTAAACCACACCCTTCTCTCCTACAGCTTCGGCTAGAAAAATCGTCAGCCCCCCACTACCCGTACCTGCCTCAAGCACTCTGTCCCCTGGTTTAATGTTGGCCCAAACCAATATTGACGCGGCGTCCTTCGGGTATATTACTTGGGTTGAACGGGGTAGTTTGAGTGCGTAATCCCTTTTTGAAGGCCTCAAAACAGTGAAGGGCACACCAGAGCTCGTTTTGTGTGATGAGCCGTAGGGCGCACCTAACAGATCATCGAAATTAATATAACCCACGTGGGTATGAAACCTTTTTCCCGCTTCGACTCTAACAATATAGGTGTGCTTTTTTAACACTATTAGCACCCTGTCGCCAACGGCTATCCTTTGGGGCTCCATCATATGCTCAAGTTCGCGTTAACACAGATTTAAGGTGTGCCGTATAGGGTGTGGTCGCTTTGTGGTGCCATCCCAACTGTTTTTCAGCAATACGACGCCAAAATTTAAACTTAGTTAGGCTAAAATGCATTTAGACTGTGGGCACGCCTTTTAAAAAGCGTAACTGTTAAATCATCGGGTCGAATCCGCATGATATGCCCAATAAAATTAGAGTGGCCGTAGCGGGTGTTGGCAATTGTGCGTCGGCGCTCATACAGGGTGTGATAAAATCAAAGGAAGACGGTAACCTCGAAGGCCTTACCTTTCCTGAATTGGGAGGGTATAAACCCTCTGATATAGAGTTTGTGGCGGCGTTCGATGTAAACAAGAATAAGGTGGGGTTGGATCTGGGTGAGGCGATATTTGCACCACCCAACAACACACTGCAGATAGTGTCCCCGAGGAAACTAGGAGTCACAGTCAGCCGTGCCCCAGTGTTGGATGGCCTTGGAAAATACCTGTCAAAGATGATTGAAGTCTCCGACCAAACGGAAGTGGATGTCTCCCAGAAACTCAGGGATAGCGGTGCCGAAATTCTGATAAACTATGTACCCGTTGGAAGCGAGAATGCGGCGAGATTCTATGCTGAGCAGGCGTTGAAGGCAGGGGTGGCGTTCATTAACGCTATGCCCACATTCATAGTTTCCGACCCCGCATGGGATAAGAAATTTAGGGAGAAAGGCTTGCCAGCTATAGGTGACGACGTTATGAGTCAGCTGGGCTCAACAGTGCTGCATAAGACACTCGCTAGGCTAATGGTTGATAGAGGTGTCACCCTTCTAAGAACATACCAGGTAAACATTGGCGGCGACACTGATTTTGCTAACATGTTAGAAGAATCCAGACTTAAGACAAAACGTGAAAGTAAGACTTCAGCTGTGCAGTCCTTGGTACCCTACCCTGTTCCCACAAGGATCGGGCCGTCGGATTATATCGAGTTCCTCGAAAACAGGAAATACGCGTATATAGTGCTCGAGGGAAAATATTTTGGAGGCGCCCCCGTCAGGATCGAGTTAAAACTTGAAGTCTGGGATGCTTATAACAGCGCAGGGATTATGATTGACGCCGTCAGAGCTGCTAAGATAGGACTTGATAGGGGCGTTGGTGGAGCACTGATTTCGGCTTCCGCTTGGGCGATGAAGCACCCCCCAATCCAGCTTTCTTACAGCGAAGCGAGAAAGCAATTCACAGAGTTCGTTGAAGCCAAACGTGAAAGATAACCTGCAGAGTTGTGTGCTGAGATCAGCGCACTCAACCATTCAAATATTTCTCCCTCTTTGCCTCGTATGTATCACGTGTGCCAACGATTTTGGCGGGTGTGCCAAGAGCGAATGCTTCATCTGGAATATTTTTGGTTACAATAGACCCGGCCCCTACAACCGCTTTCCTACCTATTTTAACGCCAGCTATTAAGATGCTTCCTGCACCAATAATGGCCCCTTCACCCACGCTTACACCGAGAATCTTGGGTGAAGGCGGATATAAGTCGTTGGTAATGACCACGAACGGCCCTATAAACACTCCGTCGTGAACAACACTTCCCGGAGGCAGGTACACTCCAGACTGAATGTTTACGTTTGAGCCTACCCTAACCCCACCGTCGAGAATTGTCCTTGTGCCTATCCGGCTTCCCTCGCCAACCTCCACATCTTCTCTTATGAGTACACTGTGCCCCGTTTCCACGTTGTTGGAGAGCTTTACGCGTTCGTAAACTACACTCCCACTCCTAATAACACACCGCGACCCAACTAGGCACCCCCCACTTATCCAATCGGGGTTCCGTTTATCAATGTTCTTTAAGCTTTCAAACAGGTTTGCTCTGACGGGATGCCCTAACACAACCGAGTTACCAATAAAGCACTCGTCGCCAATTTGGGTTGAACCGTAAACCCTGTATTCCCCTTCGAAAAACACGTTTTTACCTATTTTGGCTTTGTTTGACATGTGATTCAAACCATGCCACCCCTAAGCCTGAAGAACCTCAATGAGGTCTCTCGCGTATCCTGAAGAACCTTGTCGTGCGCCAACCCCTTAATTTGGGCAATCATGGATGAAGAGACGAAAACATTGGCTGGCACATTCCTCACACCCTTTTCAGGCCCAAGTACTGGTGAATCTGACTCCAAAACAAGGTTTTTTAGCTCTAGTCTTCGTACCAGCTTCTTTTTCTGCTCTGAGCGCACAATGGAAGGTGGTATGGAAAAAAGGAAACCTTTTTCTGCGGCGACTAGCGCGTTGCCCGCCGAGCCATCAAACGCGTGCATGAGAACGTTGTTGAAACCGCAGGAGAGGAGGATCTCGATACACGCCTGACCTGCGGATCTCGAGTGGACAACCAAGGGTTTTTCTAGCTTGTCGGCAAGCTCAATAAACATCCTAAAGATCTTTTCCTGTTTAGCCCAAAGTGCCCTGTCACGTACCCAGTATCTATCCAAACCCACTTCACCCACCGCCTCAATGTTTTCTTGGTTGTCCTCTATTAGCCTTACCATCTCCAACGCACCCTCTTGGTCGAGGTTTCGGGCCTCCCAACCAGCCGTGGTTTTCACCCAATGGGAAGCGTCGCCCATCTTCAACGAAGTTTCAAGTTCCCGTATACTTAGCGCTGAATCCACCACAAGTATGCCTCTGTCGGCACACTCTTTAACTACACTATCCCTATCGGATTCAAATTCAGCGTTGGAGATGTGGGCGTGACAGTCAACCGCTTTAACACTCTTTAGGGTATCTTCGCCCATCAGACGTCACCACATATGTTCGTGTACCCTGATTATAACGCCTAAGGCTTACTATAAATGGTGCCCTCTTAATTTCGTCGAGCACAAAGAATAGGTCAGGCAAGACGTGGTCGAGTGTTTGCACGTTTTCTGTGTGCACCCAGAAGTTTTGGCCTTCGGGCGTTTCCTTTAGAAGCTCCCCTTCATATCCTTCCACTTTGACGACAAAAAGGATAAAGTGACCATCCACCTTTTGATCTCCAAAATTAACTTCTGAGTAAACACCGCAAGTCTTCGCCAGTAAACCCCTCAGCCCCGTTTCTTCCCTAAGCTCTCTAAGCGCGGCTTGGACCACATCCTCACCAAACTCGATTTTACCACCGGGTAGGCCAACATACCCCCTAAACACACCGCTACCACGCCTTTGGAGAAGTACTCTACCATCCTCATCCTCAAGGTAGACTATAGCTCCAACAACTATGTTACTCACAATTAACACTTGGGAGCTCAAATAAATGCCTTGTCATCATGTCTCAGCTTAACTCTGATATTTCACAGCTCCTAGACCATAGTGTTACAACCCACTCTTAATTTTTTCTTTGCTAGTGTTTGGGCGGAATGCGCCACGCCTCCAGGTGGGGGATGAATCACCCTACTAGGTAGGGTGGGGCGCACCTGGACCTACGCCTGTGGGGTCTCCAAACAAATATAGGGAAAGGGGGTGTATGGGTTACTGCTTCTTGGGGCATGAACCCCACACCCTTCAGAGTGCAGAGAATTTCAGTTCTTCAATTGGTCGCTGAATATTGGTAGGGTCACACCCTTCTGACCCTGGTATTTGCCACTATAGGGTTTCTCTAATGGTGTTGTGAGCTTTGAGAAAACCACGTGTGCGAAACGTTGGCCGCTGTAGAGCTTAACCGGGAAAGACGTTCCCCTCACCTCTATGGTTATGTTTCCATCGAAGCCGGCGTCTATGATTGTTGGTGGTAAGAGGAGTCCAGCTCGAGCGAAAGAAGATCTAAGCTGGACGAAGCCCATTAGGTCGGATGGGAGCCTAACCCTCTCAAGGGTTGTTATCAATACCTTCTCATCCGCCTCCAAGACAAACTCATCTATATCAACCAATCTGTAAAACTTTGATGTATCCACGTTGCCACGCGTATCAAACACTTCCTTAGTGGAAACCAGCCTCGCTATCTGCGAACCAATACGCAGATCAACGCCATTCTCCCGAATAGTGTCGTCGAACAAGGGGTCAATGGATAGGCGCCCACCCGAAATATAGTTTTTAAGGTCAAAGTCGGACAGAATCAACTCCTATCTCCAACACTAACCGTGAGCCCAAATAAAGCGTTTACTAAATATCTGCACACTTTACTAAACGCGGCTCAGCTCGGCTCTTCGTCGTCATCTAAAGGGGGATCCGCGTGAGATCGGGGTCATCATGGCCGCGCGTAACAGTGCAACATTAAGAAACTCGTCGGCTTACGTGCCCTGCTAAACCTGTGGTTTAACGGAACACGTAACGGTAGCGGGCTTAACTTCCGGGTTCGGAATGAGTCCGGGTGTTTCCCCGCTACCTATGGCCGACGAGCTTACCTCAAATTTGCTAGCGAATGGTATAAGCTTTTCGCGCTTTTCGGTATTGGATGTGTTACTAGAAATCATTTTCCACCTCTCCTACTTGTGGTGTGATAATAATAGATTATTCCTATATATGCGAACAAATCGGCCGCGATAAGTATTAACCCATAGGACCTATAGGGGTGGTTTATGCCGCAGGGAAACGCGCATTCATACGAATACGATGCATATGTCAATAACGCTAACCCCAAAATAAGTGGGATAAGTAGATAGGTGAGCGCTCTAAAATAGGTGGACCTCCTCGTGTGCTACACCCTTTGCTTTAACACTTTTATGAGTTCTGGCACAATCTTGTAGAGGTCCCCTACTATATAGTAGTCTGAGTTGGAGGCCATCGGAGCGTTGGGATCCTTATTTATTGCGACAACGATCTTGGCATCCCTCATACCCGCTATGTGTTGCACCTGACCGCTAATTCCTATGGCGACATACAACTTTGGTTTCACCTTATGACCCGATAAGCCTATCCACTGGTCGTCGGAAAGCCACCCTAGATCGGCGGCCAAAGGTCTGGAGCCTCCCACCGCGGCGTGCAGTAATTCGGCCAGCTGTTTTATGAGTTCTAAGTCCTCTTTCCTCTGAAGTCCTCTGCCAACTGCGACTATTCTCTCGGCTTCCTCCAACTTTGCAGCCGAAGCCTCTGACTTTGCCCTCACCTCGAGTGTTTGTGTCATCGGTTGTATATTGACGCTTAGCTTTTCCACTTCACCCCTAGTGGGGTTCGTCTTAGGCTCAACGACACCCGCTTGAAGGGTTACAACAGCTGGAGTCCCCCTAAGAATCTCAGTGGCCAAACCGTTTCCGCTGAACACCATTCTCTCAACTTCTACGCCACCGTTCACAAAGGCCACACTTCTACACTCTGTGCCAAGGGGGGCGTCTAGTTTTGCGGCTAAGCGGGCAGAAGTCTCTTTGCCGCGTTTTGTAGCCGGAAGAATAACCAGTTCAGGTTTCTCCTTATTGCATACATCTAAGAGGGCTGACGCCGCGCTTGTAGCGTCGAAATCAGCGGTTTTTGCTTCGGTCAAATAAACTTTGCTAGCGCCATAATCAAAAGGCGCGTTCACTAGTCCCGCATCCGAAATTAGGGTTGTAATCCTGCCGCCATCCGAAAGCTGGTTGGCGTATGTCACGAGCTCAGGCAATTGTTTTGCGCTGTCCGAGTAGACCAATATAGTGTGAGCCACCCTATATCAGCCCCTCCTGACCTAGATACTTAATCAGGTTTTGCACGGCCTCCTCAGGCTTGGAGCCGTCTATCACAATCTTTTTGCGCTCGGTTTTAGGTGGAACCACGGTTTTTGTGGTGGCCACTGGCTGGAGTGTCTCGGTTTTAACTTCGAGCTGGGAGAAAGAAACCGTGTTAATAGGTTTTTTGGATGCAGCGAGTATAGATTTTAGCGTGGGAAGTCGGGGTTGATTTATCTCTTGGGCTACAGTAACAACGCAAGGTAGTGGGCTTCTCACAACATGGATACCATCTTCTAGATCTCTCTCTGCAACAACACTTCTTTCATTGTATTCGAGTCTGCGTGTATATGCGAGCTGTGGTAGCCCTAGTAGTTCGGCCACCCTCGGCCCCACCTGTAGGCTAAAGTGATCAACACTCCCCTCACCCATAATCACCAAGTCGAAAGGACCAAACTTGGCGTAAAACCTTGCGATCAAGTGTGATACCGCGCGGCTGTCAAACTCGGGGATTGTCTGATCCGTTATAAGGTAGGCTTCGTCTGCACCCATGGCTAAAGCCTCCTTCAACACGTCCCGGCTGCTCTGCGGCCCGACGGACACGGCCACAACCCTCCCCCCATGCTTCTCCCGGATTCTTAG
>JAVZKQ010000015.1:0-33144 GCA_038884175.1 Thermoprotei archaeon
GTGGAGCCCGGTTTGGTCTCCAATATAACCCTCTTCAGGTCTTCGCCCCCACTGATCCTGGTGTAAACCATGTTGGGGGGCGCACTCCCACTGCGCCCACTTACAACCACGCCTTTTTCGCCTATCTCCGCGAAGTCCTCGAAGCCCAATTTTTCGGCCTCAGCGAGTAGGGCTTTATCGCCCACACTGAGGAAAACCCTCTTATTTTTTAGCTGCGTGATTTTTGAACAACCCCAAAAACCTGCTCGAAAGCCGAGGAGGCGTCCAGCCCCTCGTATACCACTAGGGCTAGCGCCCTAGTTATCTTCTCCGGTTCTCTGTGGGCAAAAATGTTTCTACCAAACGTGATACCTATAGCCCCAGCGTCCAAGGCGGTCTGCGCCATCTCCAGCACCTTTAGGTCGTCGTCAACCTTAACACCCCCAGCGAGGACAACGGGAACAGGGCACCTATCCACAACTAGCTTAAACCCTTCTGGGTCGTCTGGTAGAATTGTTTTAACAATGTCCGCCCCAAGCTCGGCTCCAACCCTCGCTACGTGCGCCACAGTCTGGGTGTCGGCCGCCTTAATCCTTGGGCCGCGTGGGTACATCATCGCTATGAGGGGTAAACCCCACTTGTCGCACTCGTCCGCAACCGCGCCCAAGTGTTGTAGCATTTCCGCTTCCTCATCTGAACCAATATTTATGTGAACGCTCACAGCGTCAACCCCAAGCCTAATCGCCTCTTCAACAGATGCCACCAACACCTTCCTGTTAGGCGCAGGCCCAAGCGCGGTGTTCGCGTTAAGATGCAAAATTAATCCCATGTTAGGCGCCTCAGGAAGACTCTTGAACACACCCTTATGGGCTAACACAGCCGAAGCACCACCCCTACCCACCGCCTCAACAGTTCTCCACGGCTTTTCAAGACCTGGGATTGGGCCGTTTGTGACAGCGTGGTCGATGGGCACGCAAAGCATTCTACCCCGTTTGGTTATCCTAGCCAGTCTGAGCGCTTTACCTGTGACCACTACACAAACCCCTCCGCCACCATGAGTTCGGCTGTGAGTATAGCCCCCCCAGCCCCTCCCCTAATCACGTTGTTACTCACATGGACGTACTGCACACACTTGTCGTTAAGCCCCCTCCTCACCCTACCCACCGTCACAGCCATACCGGGAACACTACCAGCGTGCCTGTCCAAGCGTGGCTGGGGGCGATTTACGTGTTTGTCGAGTATTATGGGTTTCTCTGGAGCCATGGGTAACCTTAGCTCCTGGGGTCTACCGCTGAAGCCACTCATCTCCTCCTCCACGTCTTCCTGTTTCACTGCATCCTCAAGTTCGACGTGCATAGACACAGTGTGTCCATCGATCACTGGAACCCTTGTGGCGGTCACCGCAAAGTGGATGGGTTGTGTCTGCCTGCCGAGTATCTTGTTGGTTTCGGACGCCACTTTTTCCTCTTCACCAGAAATAAACGGTATCAGGTTGTCGGTTATGTCGAGTGAGGGCACACCTGGGTACCCCGCGCCCGAAAGCGCCTGCATGGTTGTCGCCACAACCGACCTTATACCGAATGGCTCTAACGGCTTTAGTGTTATGGCCACACCCACCGCGGTGCAGTTTGGTGTGGCAACTATGGCGCCGTCCCAACCCCTCTTCCTCTGATTTTCGAGGAGAGAGAACTGTTCTGGGTTGACCTCTGGTATTATTAGGGGTATGTCAGGATCCATTCTATGTGGGGAAGCGTCTGTCACAACGGTGAAACCCGCTTGGGCGAATTCCTCCTCTGTTTTCCTTGCGATGTCGTTTGGGAGAGGTGAGAACACGATGTCCGCATCCACCTTCTTCGGCTGGGTGGGTTGAATCTCTAGGTCTGCAATACTTCTAGGTATATCCTCATCTAAGATTTCGCCAACCGCCCTCCCCACCGTGGTGTAACCGGTAACACTTCTAATCCTGAAGAAGGGGTGTCGGGATAAGAGTTTAACATACTCCTTTCCAAGTGTTCCTGACACTCCGAGGATTGCAACATCCACACTCTTCATAAAACCTTATCACCTTTTACGGGTACGGAGTTAAGTGATGCAGAGATCAGGTGTTTAACCTTCTCCACAACCTCTTTTTGAACGAACACCCTTATAGTGTTCGCCGATGTGGTGATACCGTAAAGGTTTATACCGTGCTGGTATAGCGGCTCGGTTATCCTGAGAATCACCCCAGGGGTGCCCTCCAGGTTCCTTCCACTCACGGTCACACACGAAAGATTCCTCTTTACAGCAACAGCCTTAATCAAGCCCCTGTCAACAAGTGTGTGAAGCCTCTTTTCGTCAACTGCGCCCGTAGTGTATAGTGTGGCAGAGTGTGAATCGAAGGTCACCGCCAACGGTGGGGCTACCCCACTATCCACTACCTCTGCAAGCTCGGTTTGAAACCCGTGGTTCTTCAGGCCAACCAAGGTGATCATGTTCACATCATTCGCACCAACACTCGAGCTCACCTCATCCTCCGTGTCAACAACCAGTGTGCCACCGGTGAGCCCCTCCCGCAGCGACGTTATCCTAAGCCTATAGCCGTTAACGTACCTCAACGCTTTTTCATGAACAACCTTGGCTCCAGATTTAGCTAGAGCGGCCAACTCACCCACACTAACTACGTCGAGTTTCTTAGCGTGCTCCATGGCCTTGGGATCCGTTGAAAGTAAGCCGTCAACATCCTTGATCAGTACAACTTCGTCAGCGTTAAGACACCTACCAAGCAGTGTAGCAGTGGTATCACTTCCACCCCTACCAAGCGTTGTCACCCAACCGCTTTTTGATACGCCAATAAATCCGCAGACAACTGGGACAATCGAGCGCTCTATGAGTGGTCTGAGCTTCGCATCACACGCTTGGGTGGACTCATCTAGGAGTGGTTCTGCGTCAAAGTGTGTTTCGTCCGTGATCACCGGCCAATAGGGTGTGTCCACATCCACCACCACGCACTGGACTCCCACGGCGCGTAGAGCCAAAGCAAAGAGCCTCGCGGATATTCTTTCACCCATAGATATGAGCTCGTCGTAGATCGTTGGGTCGGGTTCACCGCTCACCGCGCGCGCCTTTCCTGAGAGCTCGTCGGTCACACCCTTTAGGGCTGAGACCACGACCACTATATTCACACTCTTGTTTGCTTCTGAGACGAATCTGGCGGCTTCCTTGATCGCTTTTTCATCTGAGAGCACCGAGCCACCAAGCTTGAGGATGACTAGCTTCCTCAAGCGTGATAACCCCCCGCTAACGCTGTGTTTGCTACCCAAAAAAGTTGTCTAGCTACGCCAAACGTGGTCGCCCACCGGTAGGTAAACGCGACCACCCGCAACTACCCTAGTCTGCACCTCTCCATACACCTTTCCAAACTACACTGGTAGGTGTAATAAAAGGTTTTTTATTGGGTCACGCTTTGATTATTTCATAATCTCATGACGTACGTAATATTTAAAAATCCTGACACGGTAGATACTTCGGTAAAAACTTATGTCCACAACACAAAAGCAGAGCTCAAACTATGAGCACCCCGAAGTCTTAGTGGACACCCAATGGGTTCAAGACCACATAAAGGATCCGAAGGTAAGAATAGTTGAGGTAGACTACGACCCACAATCCAACTATGTTCAAGGACACGTGCCTGGAGCGGTGCTCTGGGATTGGAAAAAGGATCTCAACGACCCTGTGACGCGGGATATTTTAAGCCAGAAACAGTTAGAGGACTTGCTTGTGCGTTCGGGTATATCTGAGGACACCACCATCATCCTCTACGGCGACTTTAACAACTGGTTCGCGGCCTATGCATTCTGGGACTTGAAGTACTATCAGGTAGAAAACGTGAAGCTCATGAATGGTGGGCGCAAGAAGTGGCTCCTAGAAGACAGGCCGCTCACAAAGGATGTGCCAACATATCCACCCGGCAGATACAAAGTAAAGGCTCCAGACGAAACTATAAGAGCATACTATGACTATGTTCTCCACTCCATCAAAATGAAGGATAAGGTCCTAGTGGATGTGAGGAGCCCCAAAGAGTACACCGGTGAGTTGCTCGCCCCACCAGAATACCCCAACGAAAGCGCCCAGAGGGGTGGGCACATCCCGGGCGCCGTAAACATACCCTGGGCTCAAGCGGTGAACGAAGCCGACGGCACCTTTAAGCCGAGAGAGGAGTTAGAGAAGCTCTATACGAGTAAGGGTGTGACACCCGATAAGGAAGTGATAACATACTGCAGGATTGGTGAGAGATCCTCGCACACCTGGTTCGTTCTCCGCTATCTCTTAGGATACAGGAACGTTAAGAACTACGATGCGTCTTGGACCGAGTGGGGTAACAGGCTTAGATCGCCAGTCGAAAAATAACCCTAAACCACTTTTTTTACTAGGTAGTGGTGTGCACCACCCTCCACCCTCTTTTCAAGTAGTTGTTGGCCGGTTTGCTTGGCCCATCTAACAATCTCTATATCCGCGGTCGGCTCGTCTGATGCGACGTGGACAACCGTTCCCAGAGGCGCCTTCTCTAAATATTCGTTGAGTTGGGCGAGCACAGCGGAGCACTCCACGCCAAAAGCGAATATTTCGTGGTCTGGGACAGCCTTATAACAGTGGGCTCTAAGCTCTGATACCCTTTTTTCAAAGTGTGTTTTCGCCTTCTCTAAGCCCACCAAATACTCGGCGTATGATTTTGGTTTCGTGGGCATTATTTCGGCGAACCAACCCTCACGGTAGGGGTCGTTTTGTAGCAGTCTTGGGTTGGATGTAAGCGTCTGGTTGACCTTTATGATTTCGCCGTCGACAGGAGACCTGACAACCCCGAAGTATTTCGGCCCCTCATAGGAGCCCATCACCGAGCCACGCTCAACATGTGAGCCAACTGGTTTAAAGCGCACGGTGGTAACCCTACCCGCAAGCCACGCCATGTATGGGTTGAGCCCAACTGTTATCGTATCACCCCTTGGTTTCACCCACACGTCGTGCGTTAAATCATAGAGCACATCCTCAGCAAACTCACAGTTGTTTATGAGCACTTGTTACACACCACCAATATAAATATAAGCTCATGGAGGTTTAATCCTTCTGTGCGATTTCAATACGCATAGAGCATCGTTCAACCCTCCGTGCACAAGGTTTTATAAGGGGTTTATATAGTATTGCTTTATGAGTGCGCCGCTAAGTGCTGGCACAAGGCTTCGAGAGTGGGTTAAGAGCCTCGCCGAGGATTACTCCGATTTCAACGCGTACATAACTTATATTTACAGGGTTTACAGTGGAAGGGAAGACTCTGAGGGTATAAAAGTACGCTCATCGCTTATAACAATACGCTCATTCTTTATTTCGTGTGTTGAAAACCTGGCCACGGTTATGACCCGTGCTCAAAGGGCGCCCTATCCCTCCCTGCTTGCCGAGGTGAAAATGTACGCGTCCACAGTTAAGCCTCAGGTAGAGGCGATAACCAGGGAGTATGACACCCTCTCTAAAGTCGCGAATCAGGAAGGCGTAAAGGAAGTTGTGGTCCAGCTAGGAAGCATAGTTGGGGACATAAACAGGTTGTTCGACGAGCTCAAAACCCTCCAGTAGTAGTGGTTGTTTGCGTTAACCCATCGCAGTGTTTTGGGGCGCCTAAACCAGTCCACGCGATTTCGCAATCGTGTAGGCTATGATTGTTGCGGCGTGCTTTACTTCGCTACTCTTTATCTTGTTTTCCAGGTGCCTAGGTGTGATGAGTTTCACCCTCTGTAGCTCTGACTCTTCACGCCTAATCTCCGTCTTGACGGGCTCGCTGCAGAATACCACATGACCCCGTTGAAGCGACCTTGACGACACATAGTACCAACCCAGGTAAACAGGGTTTTGCGCCCTATAACCAGTTTCCTCTTCAAGCTCTCGTAAGGCCGCCTCCTCCGGCTTTTCCTCACCTTCTATGTGGCCTGCGGGTAGCTCGAGAAACCACCCATCAGCGGGATACCTATAGTTCTCTATCGCGATGAGCCTACCACCCTTCAAAGCAACAATCACACAGAAATCGTGTGCGGTGTACCAGTCAAAATTTATCTTGGAGCCGTTAGGCAAACGCACAGTGTCCGTGTGCACCTCGAAGTACTCTGATTTATATGATAGCCTACCAGTCTCCCTAACCCATCTGTCCTTCATATTCTTATCCCCATTATGCGGTAATATGTGTGGTGAATTAAGTCTATGCCCAAACCATAGATGGGCGTGGACTTCTGGACCTATTGGGTCACCCTCTTTTTACAGCTGCAACCATACATCTAGCCGCACCGTAGCCTCCGGTCAGCGCGTCCAAGTCTAAGGGTATAACATCCACACCCCACTCCTCTAGCTCTCTTTTGCGTGGGAAAAGGTCTCTTGCAGCTTTCAGCCTGTTGTATTCATACATCGCCTGGTCACAGAAGGCGGCGTACCTCTGGGGGTCCAGCGCTTTTAACCTCTGTATTTTCGCAAGTGTAGTCTTAATGTTCCTCTCAGAGTCTACGGCGAGTATCTTCCTGTCGTCGAGGGTAAGGAAGTTTGGTGCGTATGCGAGCTGCTCAAATGTTGAGAGCTTTATTAGGTTGAACTTCTTTTGATTGAGGTATTCGGAAAGGGTCACTCCGCTTACCGATTCATCGAGCCTATACTTGTTCTTACCAACCTTCACATACACTTGAACGTGCGTGTTCTCTATAAGTGTCCCCGCACCAACCGCCAGCCCCTCGCCAGGTATGTTGAAATACGTGTCGAGGTGCATGTAGAGCATGGGGTCATACCCTCCAGGTATAAGTGGGTGGGTGGGCTTACTCACAACGGCAACCTCATCATAACCCAACCCGTGCCTGAGAAGTTGGTCCACCCCCTGTCTATTGGTTCTGTCGCTTAGCCCCACTAGGGCGAATTCGCCGGCGGGTATGAAGTCTCCCCCCTCGAAGGTGCCTGGGGCTCGCGTGGTCCAAGCGGTTGGGATGCCAAGTCCGTCAAACGTGATCTTCGTTATTAACACCTCCCTCCTTCTTTGAGGTTTGGCCATTCTACCGTACACGAGGCCTATGTCCGTTGCCGCCTGTTGGTCGCGGAGGAAGTAAAGGTTCGCCAAGGGTACTTGGAGTGTGACATAGGGATAGATTATCCGCCTTTTATCAGCCCCTTCATTCTTCTTCATCCTAGTCTCGATGGAGGGGTTAAGCAGCAATATGTTAAAAAGCGTCTCCCCATCCATTGTGCTCACAACCCTCTCAAGGTATTCCCTACCATCCTTAGCGGACGCACCAGTGTATCTGACGCTTCTTAGAATGTGTTGTATAACATTCCGCCTACTCACCCCATCCTTTTCAACCACCCTCACAAAGGAGGGTTTTAGGCGTTTCACTTCCACACCGCTACGTGTGAGCGTGTGCTCCAAACCCATATGTTCGAAAACAGCCTCATTCATACTAAAGAACCTTTCATACAGGAAGCTGTAGGGCTCAAGCAAACCGAGAAACATTTCAATCCCAGGCCTATGAATATACGCTTCCCTGAGCTTACCCCACTCTGCCCTAACCGACATAATAAAACTACAGAATCCCCTTCATATATACCCTATGAATAAGGGCGCCAAACGCTTCTACCACAACAACCCCATCGAGAACTGATTCTCCAACCGGAAGTTTCAGCAGCCCCCATATCGTAGCGGTATAGGGGAGTCTTGTTGGTGTTAGTCAAACCCTCTAAATCGTGGTGGGGCTAAGTGTGGGTTAGCCCACACGCGCACTCACCGTCTAAGAGGTTTCTCGCCCACCACAGAAGGGTTTTGGCGTCCAACCCTAGGGGTAAGTTTACACCTGTTGGGCGGGCTATGTGGATAACTCTTTTCGAAGCTCTGTGTAAGCCCTTTTCACTTCCTCTACGGATGCTTCGTCTTCAAGTGTGGTTATATCCCCCACAGGTTTGTTCAACGCCACCGCCTGCACAACTCTACGCATGATTTTGGCGCTCCTCGTCTTCGGCAGCTTGGTCACAAAGTACACACTCTTTAATGTGGCTATGGGCCCGACACGCTGGCGCACCCAATCGTTAAGCTGCTTTGCGAGTTCTCCGTTAGGCTGATAGCCCTGTCTGAGTATGACGAAGGCAACGGGTGTTTCCCCCTTCACCTCGTCGGGAACGCCGACAACCGCTGCTTCGGCGACCGCGCTGTGCTGGATGAGCGCTGATTCTAATTCATATGTGCCAAGCCTGTGACCGGCCACCTTTATCACTTCGTCCGCCCTACCCAGAATCCAGAAATAGCCATCCCTATCCTTAACAGCATAGTCACCCGTATAGAAGTAGCCGTTGAACCTGCTATAGTACACCTGCTTGTAGCGCTCGGGATCCCCATATATTGTGAGGGACATCCCAGGCCATGGCTTTCTTATAACAAGGTATCCCCTCTCCTCAGGCTTCTGGGGCTCGCCGCTTTCACTGACCACTTCGGCGTCAACCCCCAATATTGGGGGGCCGTTCGTGCCAGGCTTCATGGGCACAAGGTAGAGTCCAGGTGTGTGGCTGATTAGTATACCCCCTGTCTCCGTCATCCACCATGTGCTACCGAAGGGAACCCTCCCCCGACCTACAAGTCTGAACAGCCACCTAAACGCCTCGGGGTTTATAGGTTCACCCACAGAGTGCATGAGTCTGACGGAGGAAGTGTCGTGTTTTTTAACCCACTCTTCACCGAACCTCATCCACCCCCTTATCGCCGTGGGGGAAGTGTAAAACACGTTCACACGGTGCCTCTCTATAATTGAAGCCCACCTATCGGGTTCGGGGTATGTGGGTGACCCCTCAAACATGAGGGTTGTCGCGCCCTCCATAAGTGGGCCGAACACTATGTATGAGTGCCCTGTAACCCAGCCAATATCCGCGGTACACCAGTAAACATCTTCGTCACGTATGTCGAAAACCCAATGCATGGTCGCATGCAACAGGGTCATATAGCCACCAACATCGTGCACCTGACCCTTCGGCTTACCCGTGGTACCCGAGGTGTAGAGTATGTAGAGCGTGTCTTCAGACCTAACACGCGTGGGCTCAACCTCTACATGCAAAGGAACGTTTTTAAGCGCGTCTTGGTAGTAAACATCCCTCCCCTCCTTCATGTTCACGTGGGCATTTAGCCTTCTCACAACGATAACATTCTTCACAGTCTTGGATTTCTCAAGAGCCTCGTCAGCTATCTGTTTGAGCGGAACAACCTTACCAGCCCTCCAAGCACCATCCGCCGTCACAAGAAGCTTCGCCTGGGCATCATTCATCCTATCCGCCAACGCATCAGCGCTGAACCCTGAGAAAACCACGCTAAAAGCCACACCAAGCCTCGCAGCGGCGAGCATGAATATTGGCAACTCAGGTATCATAGGTAAGTATATTCCTATAACGTCACCCTTCCTAAGCCCGTACATATTCTTCAACATGTACGCAACCCTGTTCACTTGGGTGTAGAGCTCCCCATAGGTTAGCTTTACAACTTCTTTTGGCTGCCCACCTTCGAACGGTTCACCCTCCCAGATGATAGCTACCTTATTCCTCCTCCAACCCTTAGCATGCCTATCAACACACAGGTAGCAGGCGTTGAGCTCACCGCCAACGAACCAGCGATAAAAAGGTGGGTTAGAGTCATCCAAAACCTTCTCCCACGGCTTGAACCAGTCGAGCTCGGAGGCCACCTGAGCCCAGAACTCCCTATAGTTCTCCACACTCCTAGAGTGTAGTTCTCTATATGTGTCTATACTCACAATATTCCTCCCCTCTTCGGGAAGTATTTTTTCATCGAATGGTAAAGCCCAATTAACCGACATATTAATAATTTCTCTAACGTTCAATTTAAATGTTTTCGTCAATCCCAAATAGGTGTGGTTCTGGAATTAAATTAGTGCTAGCAGCCTTATACATTAGTCAAACATCGAACCCTTACCTGTTTGATGGGGCCTCAAAAAACACAGAGTGTGTGCGCACACTTAGAGGCTGCACGTTCCGCTTATTATATATGGGGTGCATACCTCCACGCATTACTTGGTTCACCGGAGCTAAGGTTAAGTAAGGGTCATGTGTGTATAAGTTGTGTTTCTAGATAGGGTTGAGGGTTCCCCGTCACTTGAATTGGTGAATCTGGTCCTAAACATGCAGGCGCGCGGTGAGAAGATTTACTCGCTAGCAATAGGTGAGCCATCCTTCAACACTCCACGTGAAATCATTGACGCCGCCTATAAGGCTATGGTTTCGGGTGATGTCCACTATACTTCCTCCTATGGCACGACTGAGTTCCGGGAGGCCGCTGTTAGGAAGCTTAGGGCTAAGAACGGTATTAAGGCCGCCGTTGACAATGTGGTTTTCGTCACAACCAAGTTTGCTGTGTACGCAGCGCTTATGGCTGTTTCCCAAGAGCCATACGAAGCGCTCATACCCGACCCAGGTTACTTTTACTCCGAACCAGTAATCCTCTCAAACGGCACCCCTGTTTATTACAGGTTGAATGAAGACTTCTCACTAAACCTTGAGGAAATACATAGGAAGATGAATAGTAGAACGCGTGCGATAATCGTCAACTCCCCATCTAACCCCACTGGTAAAGTGTATTCGAAGTCTGAGCTAGCCGAACTCTACGAGCTGTGCAGGGAGAAGGGGGTGCACATAATCAGCGACGAGGCGTATGAGGATATTGTCTACTCTAAACCCAACTTCTCGGTTGGCTCCCTCGAAGACGAACCCAACCTAGTTGTCTCCCTCTACAGTTTATCCAAGAGCTACTCGATGACTGGGTGGAGAGCGGGCTACCTAGTGGGCTCAGAAAGGGTGGTCCACCTAGTTAATAAGCTGCTAGAAAACACCATGACCTGTTTTCCACCATTTATACAGCACGCCGCGGCATACGCACTGGATCATGGCGACAGGTTCATCGAGGAGTTTAGGAGGGAGTTCGCCGAGCGTAGAAGGATTGTTTACGAGCACCTCAGAGATGTGGATAGGGTGAGGCTCAACGAAGCTGAAGGGGCGTTCTACGTTTTCCCGAGTCTTAGCATTCGGACACCCACGATGCGCTTCGCCCGCGACCTGCTGCAAAACCAGAACGTGGCGCTACTTCCAGGTGTAAGCTTCGGTCCATCGGGTGAGGGCCACGTGCGCATCTCCTATTCTGGCTCGGTGGAAGTGATAGAAGAAGCCCTGCGAAGGTTTAAGACATTTTTAAAGGACTACCACTAACGCTGGGGTTAACGTGACTGTCGTAGTGTGCGCCTAACACTGGGTGGTTGGGGTGACCTAAGCAACCCAGCGTTGAGTGTGGGGGGCGGTAGAAGCTTGAGCCGAAGAAACTTTCCACCGCTTCCAGTTTCCAGCGACAGGTTCATATCCATGCGTGTTATAAACAGTGTTATGAGCGATAATATTTATGCGAAGCAGTCTTTGTGGAGTGATAAGGAGTCTGTTTGGCACGAGGTGATGCCTGGTGTTAGGCGTAGGATTGCCACGTACTCGCTTACAGGGATGATGGTGTACTATAGGATTGCGCCTAACAGTGTTTTCCCGATGCACACCCACCCCCACGCCCAGTATGGTATCTTCTTGGAGGGTGGAGGCACATTTAAGGTGGGTGAGTCTGTGTGGAGGGTCAAAAAGGGTGACGCCTATTTTATTCCGCCGAATGTGCCCCACGAATTGAGGACATCGTCTGAAGAGTGTCTAATAATAGATTTCTTCACGCCTATGCGGGAGGACATGTTGAAGGAAGCCTCGCCGCCAGACCATGCGTAGCGCCCTGTTACCCAGTAGCCATCAGGTGTATTAGAAAACAGAGTTGAGTATACCCCCATCTACAGGGATCATTGCTCCCGTCACGTAGGATGACATGTTGCTTGCCAAGAAGAGCACGACGTTGGCCAACTCTTCGGGTTTACCCACGTATCCGAGAGGTATTCTTCTCTGTAACTCCTCTAACGCGCGTTGGGGAGTTGTGTTAAGCCTTTTAGCCGTGTCGCGCAGAACCTCCTCAACCCTCTGCGTGGCTATGTATCCCGGCATCACGCCGTTCACCCTTATCTTCATGGGTCCGAGTTCCCGTGCTAGGGTTCTAACGAGCCCCGCTATGCTTATCCTACACACGTCGGATAGCGCCAAGTTGGGCGCCGGCTCCTTTATAACATAAGAGGAAAGGAACACCATGCTTCCACCTGAGCCCTGCGATATCATCTGTTGCGCTGTGAGTTTGGCAATATAGGTGGCGCTGAGCACCAGTAGTCTGGAAGCCTCATCCCAATCTTCATAAGTTTTCTCCATAAAGACGCCTGGCGGCGGTGAGCCGGCGACGTACACCAAAACGTCTAATCCACCGAGCTTGGCTACAGCGAAGCCAACCAACCCCTCAACGTCCTCCTTCAAGCGTATATCCGCCTTATAGCCGTACACCTCACCCAAAGCCGACAGGCTACTCACAGCAGCCCTAACATTCTCCTCGTTGGAAGACGAAACAACAACCCTTGAACCATTTGTAAGAAAAGCTTTGGCTGCAGCGTAGCCTATCCCCTTGGTGGAAGCCGTGATAAGAACCCTCTTTTTAGCTAACCCAAGCTCTAAACCCATAAGTCACAATTCTTAGAAGCACATAATAAACATATATTATGAAATGTGCATCCTAATTTTATACTCGAAACAAGACATGGTGGAACATGTTGGAAGCGTGAAGTGTTTGCACCTAGACCTCAGACACTTACGCTTAAGCGATTTTGGGGTTCATAATCTTTTAACTCTGTAGGCCTATTTGTTTAACCGATACGTATTTTTGAAACATATTTAGGAACAAAATTTTTGTGTTTAACCTATAGCTTTATATATTTTATTTGATAGGAACTTAGGTATGGATCCACTTCTCTCGCGGTTGGCGAACTTCTTTGGGCGTGGCGGTAAAACCCTCCTTGTGGGGGGATCACCGGGAACCGGTAAAACCACACTCGCATTGCAACTCAGCCAAATGCTTAAACCGAGTTTGACGACAATTATCTCCACTAGAATGCCCGAAGAATTACTGTTCAAGCAGTACCCCTGGATCAAGAAAGAGTTGTCCAATATCAAGGTGTTCGATTTCAGGTTTGGCAGCGCCGAAATTCTCGCTCAGAAGTTTATTGAATCCGTAAAGGTAGAAGAAGGGTTGATCGTAGTTGACTCACTGGACTCGGTGACACGCTTTTTGAGCGACGTTGAGGCGCGGAAGTTTGAGAACGCAATCATATCCATCGCATCATCCCAAGCCAATACACGTACGGTGGTCACCTCCGAGATCACGAAAGGTTTCGGGGAGGGTAGCCCACCTCTTGGGTTCGCGGCCGACGGTATAGTCGAGTTGGTTATGCGCGTTGAACATGGTAGAGTGTTTAGGAAGGCTGTGCTACACAAACTCCGCGGTAGCGTTATTGATAGAGCTGAGTTCCCCTTTACACTCACTGGTGCGAGAATCTACTCGTTCGAGGCTTACCGTGAACATGGTGATGAGTCAAACCTTGAAAAAAAGAGGCATAGGAATAGTGGGATCACAGCAGGCGATACCGTCACACGCACATTCGAAAAAGTGTTTGGGGACATTGAGCCTGGTTGCACATGTCTCTTAGAGTTTGAGGCCGACGTCCCAATCAACGCGGTCATGTCGCTTATATTCCCACGTATAGCGGAGTATGTGGTCCGCGGAGGCTCGGCCTACCTTTTACCACCACAGCAGTTAAGCCCTGCGAAGCTCGCACAAATAATCCCTAGGCTCATCCCACCCAGGGATTCCGCGCAGAGGCTAAGGGTATGGGTGGATTTGCCAGGGTTCTCCGAACCATACTTTTTCGGGTTCACACCGCAGAGTCCTGAATCAGACATTAATAGTACTGACAAAGTTAGAAGCGAACTGCGCCAGAAGAGTGTGGCGCATAGCGTGCTTGTGGTCCGCTCCCTCGACAAAATCGAGGGCATGTTTCCGTCTAGACTGGAAGAGGTTAAGGGTGCGCTTCTTAGAAGTGTTGCTACCGGTAACGCTATGGGAGACTTCACACTGGTGGTGTCAAGCTCAACCGCAAAGCTACGAGACACACTATTATCTGTTAGTACAAGGCACTATAGATTGGAGGCGCAAAGTGGTGTTGTGTTCCTTCATGGTGTTAAGCCGTGGACGCAAACACACATCGTGGGTGAACCACCCATCCTAGGCGTGTTTCCACCACTATTCCCAGTTGAGTGAGCCGGTTGTTGAGTCCTGCTCTCGGTATGGTCAGTCGAGTGTGCCTCTACCCCCGTATCCTAGACCAGACCTGTACCCCCAATAGTAGAACACGAGTGTCACGGCTATGAATAATATGTTGTCCCATGGGAAGGGTATTATCCCTCTTCCACCGAGATAGGTTTTGTCGCTTACGTAACTCATGGCGAGCACAGCCAGAGCGTATATCGGCAGCCATATACCCGCCTTTATGTCTCCGGAGCCAATTCTCCTCTTTTTGTGGTAGAAGATGAGTAGTAGGAGGCCGATGAAGACCGATATTATGGATATGGACACATATGTCCACCCCGACCAGAATATGAGGAGGCCCCCAACCACAAAGGCGTATGGGGATAATAGTTTTGCTACGGGTAGGCTGTAAGGCCTTCTCTCGTTTGGGTTCTTCTGTCTGAACACTAGTAGGGATACCGCGGAGGGTGCATATGAGAAGACCACCGCGTCCACGAAAACGCTTAGCACCGATGCGAAGGAGGGAAGCAACACTAGGTAGATTATGGAGACTATAAGGACCACGAGTGTTGAGTTGAAGGGTACGCCGTGGGCGTTTAGCTTGGATAACCTATCTGGGAAGTAGCCATCATATTTTGCGAGCGCGTTACCAACACGTGACGCGCCCCCAAAATAGATCACGCCGTCGCTGAAGGAGGCTATGACGACCCCCACTATTGTCACCACCGCAAGTGTTGTAAGGCCGACCACCTCGGAGGCGGATGCGTAGGGGTATGGTAGGTTAGAAAGGGAGGACCAGTCGCCTGGGTTTAAGCCCAGCTTGCCCCAGTCAACTGTGCCCACGAAGGCGATGCTTTCGAGTAGGTAGACAGCGAACACTATAAGGAGGGAGGCCACGATGGCTCTGGGTATTATTCTTCCGGGATCCTTTACCTCCTCGGCGTAGTCGATTGGTTGGCGAAAGCCAGCGTATGCGAATATGGTCGCGGATGTGGCGAGGAACACTCCTCCCACCCCGTAGGGTGCGAAGCCTCCGTAGGAGGTGAGGTTGGATGGGTGAAAGAAGTATATTAGTGTGAGCGCCACTCCTAGCACTATGAGTGTTTTAAGTGCGGTGAGCGCGTTGTTCACCCCGCCAAGAAACCTAACTCTCCTAGTGTTTATAAGCCAAATTATGGCTGTGGCGATAATGGAAACTATGAGGCCGCTTGTTGTGAGCACACTGTTTTGGTAGAGTGTTGGGAAGAAGTAGCTAGCGTACTCCACTATCGCTGCTACAACGGCGGGCATCGCTAGGCTGTAGCCAACGAACGCCGCCCAGCCGTTGAGCACACCCGTGATTGGTCCGTGGCTTCTTGCAGGGTAGTAGGCGACTCCTCCAGCCCTCGGCCACATTGTGCCGAGCTCAACATACACGAGCGCGATGGGTAGTATTAGTATGAGAGCGAACAACCAGGAGAGCATTCCAGCTGGTCCACCATCGGCGAGAACCGTTACGGGGATATAGGCCACAGCCGGCCCGAGGATCGCCCCAACCGTGAGGAGGACTATGCTCCACAATCCAAGCTCCTTCCTGTAACCTTGAGTGCTCAACCTTCACCCTCCTCCTGTATTGCAATCACCCTGCTCATGGCTCCACTCGCACCGCCTATCTTTACCGGTAGGGCCACTATGGTGTATCTTGTACCTTCCTGTAGCTGTTCGAGTCCAGCTAGGTCTTCGATGAGTATGATGTCGTGTGAAAGTAGCTTTTTGTGAACCCTGAAATCCGTGTGGCTATAGGGCTCTATGCCCAGCGTGTCTATGCCTATAACACCAACTTTCTGGGCGATTAGGAAGTCTGCCGCATCCTCAGAAAGCCCTGGGAACTCGTATAGGAAACTCTTTGTGAACCCCCTCTTCCTACTCCAACCCGTGTCGATGAGCAGGGTGGAGCCCCCGTACTCGTCACGCCACTTCTCCCATATATCCGCTCTGGTTATTTCTTGTCCGTGTGTTTTTGGACGTATGCAGTAACCATGGGAGACGAGTCTTTCTAGTTCAAGGTGGTCCACTGTTTTACCATTCTCTATAAAGTGGTATGGTGCATCTATGTGTGTACCCGTATGTGTTAGCGAGGTGTACGACTCCACGTTGTAACCGTCCCTTGCGGCTATACCGACTGGTGTAACAACCGGTAGTGGGGATGTAGGCCAGATGGGCATGTGTGTTGTGATGGTCGACGTAAGGTCATATATTTTTGCTATACGCATAATGTCATAAACACAACATGAAGGATTTATCCTTTATGCTTTTGGTAGAGCACAGCGCGGCGGCTTCTTATAGGCTACATATATTCTGGTAGGGTTTTTCGAAACAGTTAAATATTATTATAGGGGTTTCGAATTATGAGTGACGTTCAGGATTATGTGGTGGACCTCTCAGAAGTTGGGATGGGTGACGTGGGGCTTGTTGGGGGTAAGAACGCTGGTCTCGGGGAGCTGAAGAAGATTGGCATAGAAACCCCGGATGGCTTCGCTCTTACAGTAAAGGGGTATGAAGCCTTCCTTTCACGTGGGCTCAAAGATAAGATCGCCAAGATTGTTTCAGAAATAAATTTCGCCGACACGGACTCCGTTCAGGAGGCTTCTATCAGGATTAGGGACGCAGTCGAAGAGGCGGACTACCCCTTTGAACTCGAGGAGGGCGTTAGGAAGGCCTACCGCGCTCTGGGTGAAAAGCTGGGTAAGAAGGATCCCGAGGTAGCTGTGAGGAGCAGTGCCACCATCGAGGATTCGCCCACCGCTAGCTTCGCAGGCCAACAGGACACATACCTATACGTGTCTGGCGAGGATGAAGTGCTCCTCTACATTAAAAAGTGTTTCAGCTCAGTTTTCACACCTAGGGCGATAATTTACCGCCATGAAAAGGGTTTTGATCACCTCGCCGTAAAGCTCAGCGTGGGCGTGATGAGCATGGTTAACAGCAAGTCCTCAGGGGTGTGCTTTACCCTTGACCCCATCACAGGTAACAGGGGTGTTGTGGTTGTCGAAGGCTCCTGGGGGATAGGGGAATCAGTTGTACAGGGTAGGGTCACCCCAGACAGGTTCATCGTCGAAAAACACTCACTCAAAATCTTGGAGAGGAATATTTCGGATAAGACGGTTATGACTGTGAGGGATAGGGCGGCTAAGTTTGGTACATACTCTAAAGAGATTCCTGTCCCAGAGGAGCTGAGAAAAAAACCGTGCCTTACAGACGAGCAACTAATCGACTTGGTGGAGAAGGCGATACGCATCGAGGAACACTTCGGGCGACCGGTGGACGTAGAGTGGGCTTTGGACGGGGACACTGGGAGGCTGTTCATAGTTCAGGCGAGGCCTGAAACCGTGTGGGCGCCCAAGGCTGAGGGTTCAAAGAACAGTGTGTTGGTAAAGGGGCTTGGAGCGTCGCCGGGCAGGGCGACCGGCCAGGTACAGGTTATACTCGACGTTAATGCGATCTCACAGTTTAAGCGTGGAAACATCCTAGTCACCAAGATGACCACCCCAGACTGGGTTCCAGCGATGAGTAAGGCCGCGGCCATAGTTACCGATAGTGGGGGGATGACGGCGCACGCCGCCATAGTTTCACGAGAGCTTGGGATACCCTGTGTGGTGGGTACCGGTAACGCCACAAGCTTGCTTAAGACTGGGAGAACAGTCACGGTGGACGGCACACTCGGGGTCGTGCTCGACGGCGCAGTTAAGGAAGAAGGGGAGAAGAAGCCTCAGGCTGGTGGTGCGCCAAGCGCCGTGTACGAGTACACACCCATCACGGCCACCAAGGTGTATATGAATCTCGGTGAGCCGGCAAAGATTGAGGAGTATAAGAGGTTGCCGTTCGACGGTATAGGCCTTATGCGCATCGAGTTCATAATGGCTGACTGGGTTGGCCAGCACCCCCTCGACCTTATCGAGCAGGGGGGTGAAGAGGTGCTCGTGGGTAAGCTTGCTGAGGGTGTGGCGAGGGTTGCCCAAGCGATCTACCCAAGGCCGGTGGTTGTGAGGTTCAGTGATTTTAAGACCAACGAGTACAGGTCTCTTAAGGGTGGTGAGAGGTTTGAGCCAGAAGAGTCCAACCCCATGCTGGGTTGGAGGGGTGTGTCACGATATGTTAGCAAGAAGTTTGAGCCCGCGTTCAGGCTCGAGTGTAGGGCTATTAGGCGTGTGAGGGATGAGATGGGTCTTAAGAATGTATGGGTTATGTTACCCTTCGCTAGAACCACGTGGGAGGTAAAACGCGCTTTGGAGGTTATGAGGGAGGAGGGGCTTGAAAGAGGTAAAGACTTCAAGGTGTGGATAATGGCTGAAGTGCCAAGCGTGGTTCTCTTGGCTGAAGAGTTCTCGAAGCTTTGCGACGGATTCAGTATTGGTAGCAACGACCTAACCCAACTTGTTCTTGGGGCTGACAGAGACTCAGCCCTACTAGCATCCCTCGGATACTTCGATGAGAGGGATCCCGCTGTTAAGAAGGCCATGAAGATTCTCATAGAGGCCGCCCACGCCAATGGCGTCACAGTGAGCATCTGCGGTCAGGCTCCATCGGTGTACCCAGAGCTCACAGAGTTCCTTGTGAGCCTTGGCATCGACAGTGTGAGCGTCAACCCAGATGTGGTTGTGCCAACACGTAGACTAGTTGCGAGCATCGAGCAAAAGCTTATACTACAAAGCCTCAGGAACAAGGCTTGAGCGTCCTAGAAATGGAAAAATTTATAAAGTGTCACCCACTTTGCCCCGTAGATGGGTTGAGGATCACAGAATAATGGGTTCGGTTTGGGTGGTGCGGCGCCTAGCTCACCCATGTATGGGGGTGTGCGGTGAACACTTGGGGGAGCCCCCCATCAACCCCTTCGCGACGCGCCTCGGTAGCTCAGCCTGGTAGAGCGCCTCCATGGTAAGGAGGAGGTCGCGGGTTCAAACCCCGCCCGAGGCTTACACCAATTTTTACATAGCGCCACAGTGCACCCCAGCTAGATGCGTTCAGCAGCTTGTACCTTGGCGTAATCATTTAAGCTTGAGAACTGTTCCGTGAACACCGTCTAACCCAATATTTTACTACACATCCCTAAAGCGTGGTGAGTAATTCCAAGTGTATCCCACAGTCGTGGAACACCTTAAAAAGGTGTGGCCACGCTTTTGGTTATGCCCCGCAGGATTATCCTAGAAAAAGACAGGCTCGTACTAGAGTTCAGCGGCCTCAAACACTTTGAGACACTCGAAGCCCGCTTTGAGGTGCCCTATGAGAAGATTGTGGGGGCCACAACCTCAACATTCAGATTCCCCCCTGGGACGTTAAGATTGGGTGGTCTTAGCCTCCCCTTTACAGAGATTAGGGAGGGCCACTTCGAGTTTCAGGGATCATGGTACTTTGTGTCCTTCGAGGACAGGGATAAAGTCGTAACACTTTACCTCGACGGATTCACCCACGCAGGGAAAAAATATTCTGTTGTAGCATTCCAAGTGGACGACCCCGAAGGCTTCGTAGAGAGGCTAAAAAAGCTTGCGCCCAACATTAAACCTCTGGAACCCTAGGGTTACATGTATACGGGGCCATCCCCCATAGAAGCCAAGTCGTCTAGGTTTGAGTGTTGAACCCACTAGTGTTGTACACTATGTTTTGACTAACCCTCACTGCAAGAAAATAATTGTTCACAACAAGCCTCAAAGCCATTAGAGAAGAATCCCCTGTTACCCGTTGGGATACATCGCATTCAAAGGGCTTGAGCACCCACACAATTGGATCAACACCCACAAAAATTCTTCGCTCGTCCAACAAGAGTGTGGCCCCTCCATTTTCTCGGGTCTATTTGTAGAAATGGGGGTGTGGCCGCATGTTTCGGTGCGCTTCCAACATTTGGTTGCGGGCGCACTTCTAGACTTTTCTAACCTTCACCCATATTCCATTTGTGGCTACCAAGTCATAACGATTCGCCTAAACATCTTGCTTCATGAACGTGAGTATGACAATTGGGTTTTGGTCGCGGATAGCTATGGGTAACCATACCTCCAAGTGTAGGCGCCCAATTCCCTTCTTCTCTTCTTTGAGCCGAGAAAGTAGCCTAAGGGTAGACCCATAAGTGATCCCCCCGTGTGGGCGAGCACATCCGCGCTCCCAAAAGAGCTGTAGAGGAAAACGAATAGGAACCATCCGAGGAATGCTGGATTCAGCCTTCTGTTGTATGCGTAGTCGAACGCCAAAGCCCCGGCGATTAAGCCGAAAATCCCCCCTGAGGCGCCGAAGCTCTCAACCCCTGGTCCGTTGAGTAGGCTCAATACGTTTCCAAAGACGGCTGTTATCAAAAACACAGCGTAGTATTGTCGGTCGTTGTATACGCTGGATAGGAGTGGGTCAAGGAAGTATACAGCTATGGCGTTGAAGGCGACATCCACGATGCCAAGTGTGATTGGTGGAACCACGATTATTGATGTGACAAGGGGTACAAGCCAGCCCCTCTCTACAAGATAGTTGATTTGGACGAATAGCTCAAGTACGTTGAGGGAATTGAGTATTGCACCAATCACTAAGCCCGCTATAATGGCTATTATGAGGTTTTTTCCAGGTTTCGAGAGGGTGAATCTATAGTTAAACGACAAGGTTTGTGCGCCTATTCGTGTTTTCCTTCCCCTGTTGGGTAGTTTCTTGGGCGTGTTAGGTTGAGTGTTAGCTCTTCAATTATTAGCTTGTCCCTAACGCCGAGCTCCCCTAGCTCAGACTCGAACTTCTGGGTGTCGATGAAGTGTCTGTGCCCACACACTTGGGCGATGAAAACATATGTCGGGGTGACCACATACTTCGTCACGTCGGCGTAGGCGCCACACTTTCTACACTTCATCTTAAACTGTACAACCAAAACCATTACCTACATCAACTTCTAACGCAGTGATAAATATGTGTTATGCGCCACGCCCAATTATACTCACTCGGTTTCGAGCGCGCACAAGTTAGGCTTCTTGAGCGCCTTAAAGCAAATGTCTCATCTACGCATTTGTCCACACGAGCAACACACGCGACGCCGTGGGGCTGAGGCTCCCGATGCGCCACCCTACACTGTTAGCTGCGGAGCCCCTAATAACCTTTGATATTGGGGTGGGGGGAGGGGAAGGTATAAACAGCCGTGAATCCCACAACGCTATTAACGCATACCCAAAAGTTTCCTCCAAACTCTAACCACTTCGTACCAGTAGGCTCCGCACATGGCTATTGATGAAACCGCCAAATATTCCACGGAGGCACTTCTAAACACTGTGAGCGCCCTGAATGAGAAGTAGGCTATAAGTATTGTGAATAAGGTAGCGAAGAAAAGCATGTTTGGTACGAGGAAGGAGCCCACCTTACTATACTCCTCTAGTAGGCTGGGTGTTACCTCCCCATTGGCCACATACCTACCCTCCTCATCTTGTCTTAGGTACCCGGCTTTGATGAGCTTGTTGAGATGGTAGGAAGCAAGCGAAGGGGTTGAGAAGCCGAGTCCCCTCTGAACTTGTCTAAGCTCGCTTGGCCCGTTTTTTAACACGTAAACATATACGCGTAGAGTATTCCCAGATATGTTTTTTTCGGCCTCGTCTTTAGAAACCATTTCTAAACCCCGCATAGGGTGTGCAACCAACAATAGATTAACTTTTCCCTGCGCTGCCTGATTCATTCCCCCTACTGGGAAACACGCGGGCTATGTATGTGAGTATTTGTTCCGCGAACACCGCTTTGGGTATCTTTTGTAGCTCGATAACCTCGTCGTCGGGTCCAACTATGACGCCCTGATTCGTGTCGCTCCCGAACGCCACCCCAGGCTGGGCTGCGTCGTTTGCGACAACCACGTCAACCTGGGTTTCCCGTCTGAAGCTCTTGGCGGCCTCGATGAGTACTCCCAAGCTTAATCCATACTCAGCCTTAAAGCCCACAATAACCGTGGAGGGGAACATCTTTCTCGCTTCAACGATCACTTTGGGTGTGGCCTTGAGCTTGAGCACAAATTCTTCTTGCTCTCTCGTGCTTATCTTGTGCTCAGATTGTGAAAGCGGCGTGTAGTCGGATGGTGCCGCCGCGAAGATCGCTATATCATAGCTCTTTTTACCCATTAGCTCCACCACAGTGGAGAGCATTTCAGAGGTTGTCTCAACATAGTGTAGCTCGTCCACGGGTGGTGGGGCTAACTGTGTGGGCCCACTCACAAGGGTTACCTCTGCACCCAAGAGTTTAGCCTTGGAGGCGATGCTGTAGCCCATCTTTCCACTACTTGGGTTTGTTATAACCCTTATCGGGTCGATGTGCTCACGCGTAGGCCCAGCTGTTACGAGAAGCCTTCTCCCCCGTAGCAAGCCTTTGCCGATGAGTGGTGCAACTGTGTGCAACACGGCCTCCCCCGACGCAAGTTTGGCCTTCCCTTCCACAACGTTTGGCTCAACTATCCTGACACCGGCACGCCTCAGCCGCTCCAAGTTCTCCCTGATGAAGGGGTTGTTGTACATTGGCTCGTGCATCGCGGGTACGACCACCACGGGTATACCTGAGCCCAAAGCCACAGAGACCACGCTTGTGACGGGTGTGTCGTCTACGCCGTTGGCTATCTTGCTAATGGTGTTCGCGGTGCATGGAGCCACCACCACGGCGTCAACCTTCGATGAGCCCCGACCAGCGAGGCCCACGTGCTCCACGGCGCCTGTGAGCTGGGTTACGGGTTTGTTGCCCGTGGCCCACATGAATAGGTCTGGCGTGACCACCTTCAGGGCTGCCCTACTTAGCACGGGTAAAACCTCTGCTCCATGCCTCATGAGGAGCCTAGCTATGTCAACCGCCTTATACGCCGAAACACTACCAGTAATACACAGCGCAACCCTTCTACCCTTAAGCTCGTCACCCACAGTTGATACGATATCCTTAAGGTAATCCATAGCCAAGTATACCACCCAATATTGTGCGCACACCCATAAAAACACTGGGAGGATTCAGACGTAGAGAAGACTTGTGAACAGGGTTTTACGGCGGCGGGCGTCAAGCCAGTAGGGGTTCTATCTGCGCTACCAACTCGGCTTTGGGCATTGCACCCACAATTGATTGGATAGGCTTACCTTCCTTGAACACGAGTAGGGTTGGGATACTCATGATCTCGTACCGTTCGACGACGCTCGGGTTTTCATCCACGTTCAGCTTACCAAAGGCAACCCTACCCTGATACTCTCCTGCGAGCTCCTCCACTATTGGTTCTAGGAACCTGCAGGGAGCGCACCACTCAGCCCAAAAATCAACGATGCACAGCCTGTGCTTTTTAATAAACTCGTCAAAATCCTTTTCGGACAGGTGGACTGGGACGCCGTCAGCCCCCCCTAAACCGCTGGGACCACGCTCCGTGCTCCCTGTTTTCCTATCAGGCATATCTATCCACAATAATATTATGGATAGTCCTCTTAAGAGTTTTTGGTCCTCCTACAACTGATTTGGTATTCGTCCAGCGCTTCTGTTCGCCGACATTAAGAGCTTAAAACACTGTTGGCTTAAGTGATTTGGGAGCAACACGCACTACGAGTGAAGCTTTCTAGTGTGCATTACATGGGGAGTATGGTGTAGCTGGGCGTGGTAGAATCCTACTATAAAACGCGTTTACTACTACACAAAAATAGTGCCAGAATTATACATTCAACACCTAACTATGGATATGAGGTGAACTTATGAAACAATACACATAATCATACTATTTATATTACTTATTTTTTATGAAAATATATCGTTCCTAACCCGTTGTTTCTACCATAGTTTTAATGTTCGTGTCTCTCACAGGCACTGCCAAGCCTGCGCCAAAACCCGCATCCATGGGTGAGAAAATCATGACCACAGAGCGCCAATGATAACAACACAACTAACGCCACGACACCCAATCCCGCATGCGGTTCTTTCAACAACCTGATAGCGAATAGCAATGAGTACAGCGACCTCCGAGCTTTTCAACGGGCCAAACGCGCCCAGCGTCATGCCATCGTACGCACTACTCGCTTTTGTCCATCTGAGGTGGGAGCTGTGGAGGGTTGGGTTTTGGGTTTGATTGTTGCTGTAGCCGCTATGCTTGTTGCGGTTGTTTTGCTAGCTGGGCTCCACACTAGACAGGCAAACCTTCCACCCCCTGAGCGCCGCACAGGTGGACTCGGCGACGGTGACGCCTGGATCCTCTTGAAGAAGCAGTCACACGCCTGAAAACTTGTACCCAACGGCACCTCCTATATGTTTTTCTAGTTCGGATATATTGGAGGGAGTTGACCCTCTACTCTACCAAATCCGGATAGGTGTGCTGTGGTACTATGGGCGTGGTGTAATTATGTGGGCTCAGCGGGAGTTTGTTTCGTCCAGCCACCCGCTTACGTTGGATAGCGTTGTGGACCTTTAATGTGGTAGGCGTTAGCGTGGTTCAACGGGTGTGGCGTCGTGAGGTGAGAGGTGTTGACGCCCCATGCGGTGCAGTGTCACGTGGCCGAAAATTTGTACATTGTGGGTTGCCTCAATGCGCAACTCGACGGGTCTTGGGTTCTTCGACGGTTTGTGGGTGTCTCCCCATTTGGCGCTCGGTTTCTAGAGTTACGTGTGGTTCCGCGCCAGTGTGCACTTCGCCGGCCACAACCACACATGTTGGGTGTTTTTCACATTTGTATGTGACCCACGACTCTGAGTGTTTTAACCGGTAGGTTCATGTTTGCCAGAAGTGTGGGTTCAGCGATCTGCGGGATGGGTTTCGCGAGCTTTAATGTAATTGTTTCACCCTCGAGCTTGGTTGGGGTTGCGGCGACCACTTGGCCTAGAACCGCTAGGTGATACGCTTTATCCACCTCTATTTTTTGCTTATAGAGTCTGTCCACAGTGATTTTGGCTTCGACTTGGTCGACTAGCTGGGTGTCGGCTAGGAAGAATTGGTCGCCTAGCTCTTTCTCTGTTGCTCCCTTCAGTGCGAGGCCAACCCGTGAACCCGCTTCCGCCTCCTCGACGTCCTCATCCATAACCTGGATGCTCTGAACCCTCAACTCTTTCCCCCCAGGAATCTTGAATGTGTCGTGCACGGCCACCCTGCCACACATCACGAAGCCGAGGGCCACTGTTCCCACACCCTTTACGCTGAAAACATTATCTACACTTATAATGTTTCCAACACATTTTACGGGTTTCCTGCTAAAAGAGTCCAAGTCAATCTTAGAGTAGTTTCCACCCTCCACTTCGACGATTCTAAATCTCTGAGCGGCCGTGTCTCTCACCATTTTCGAAAGTGCGTCCGAATATTGGCCCCCTCTACCTGTCACAATCACGCCCTGCTCGACCGCGGCGTGGGTTAAGGCTATAATAGACTCACCTTCAGCCCAACCAAACCCCTCCCTTATATCCAACACGCACGCGTCGCTCAAACTCACCGCGGCCAACATGTGGTTGAGTCTCTCAGGATATGTGGCTGGGTTGAGCAGTGTTTGCGCCACACCCCGCCTGTGGTACATTTCAAGCCCTTCAGAGTGTGCTTTCTTCGCATAAAAAGAGCACACATTAGCCCTCGAAGCGCTGCTCCCGCCCAACACGCACACCACCGTGTGCTTCTCACTAATCATAAAACACGCACAAACCTCCGTCTAATAAGCCTAGCATAAGGTAGTGCATTCTCCCTACTTCCCCCAATTCGGCTAATTATTCTGCTTGGCTTCCGCCCGCTTCATCTGGGAACTTGAACCTGTCCTTGGGAACCATCTGTTCTCTGAGTGAGTCGTCAACGTAAATTTCGCACCCAACCCTTAGGGCTACCGCTATTGCGTCTGAGGGTCTAGAGTCAACCCTCAGGGTTTTACCTGTACTCAGATTTCTAATGTAGAGCGAGGAGGTATAAGTGTCCTGTATTAAGCCGTCTATCTTTATTCTGTCAACTTCGAACCCTGTGGCTTCGAGTATACCCACGAGAAGGTCGTGTGTTAGGGGTCGCGGGGGTTTCTCGCCCTTTATAACCATCTGTATGGACATGGCCTCGCTTTCCCCTATCCATATTGGCAGAACCCTGCCACCCTCCTCCTCCACCAGGAAGACAACGTCTCCCTCCCTGCCCTCCCTTAATTTGACCCTGTACACCCCAAGCACACTGACCCTGATTCCTCCCTCATACGTAAACATCAACCAAAACTATACGGCTTCGAGTAATATATGGTTTAACCCATACCGCCCCACAAAGCGTTTGGGAGGCGTACTATATGTATTCTCCAACAACACATTGCGGGGAAGCCCCCGATAAAAGCACAAGCCGTTTCTGCACTATATTAGTTGGTGTGATACGGAAAGGTAGTGACGTAAGCTTTTTTGGGAAAAATTTTTGTTTGGGCTAATCGCTATATGATATAGATTGGTTGTTGGGGTGGGTGCTCACATAGGGTTTGGTGGAGCTGACGATGTTGAGGTTGTGAAAAAGACTGTGCAGAAGGTTGAGGAGCTTGGCTATGATGGTGTGTTTGTGTCGGAGGGTTTGGATCAGCCGCTCGATCCCTTTGGCCTACTTTCGCTTGCATCCACATTCACGGAGAGGATTGCGCTTGGCGTGGTCGACTACCTGTTAACACTGAGGCACCCTTTTGTGACAGCAAAATCTGTGTCCTCTTTACAGCGACTCTCGGATGGTAGGGTGGTGCTTGGTGTGGATTTTACCCACGGCGAGTCGACGGGTTCGACCGCATACACCGGAGCTATGGGGGTGCTTGAATCCGAGTGTCTCGAGCTAGTTGAGAAGGCTTGGAGGGAGGGGACCCTGAGCTATCAGGGTAGATTCTTCAAGGTTGAAGGTATGAAGGTTTCCTCACGGCTTCCAGAAAACATGAATCCTCACGTGTGGGTTGAAGGACACACGCAGCTAGCCGTAATCGCCTCCGTGCGCCACGCAAGCGGGCTTGTGCCAAAAAACGTCTCCCCAGAAGAGGTGGAGAACCTTGCCACACACCTTAAAGCCGCGCTCAAACAGGAGCCCACTCGCACCTCGTTCGTGTTCGGTGTTAGGCTACCCCTAGTACTCGCTTCAAACGAACACAGGGCCCAGGTTCTCACCTCATACTACTCTAAGAAACTCGGGGAAAGCCGGGAATCCTTCTACTCCCACTCCCTAGTGGGCAATGCTACACGCATAATCGAAAGACTAACATCCTATTTTGAGAGAGGTGTTAACTATGCGCTGCTATCCACAACACACCTAGAAAGCCTGGACGCCCAGCTCGAAGCCCTGGCCGCCTTCTCGAAAGATGTTGCACCAAGTCTATGATCGGTTGGCGCGCACACCGTGGCCCAACACACTATTTTGAGGCGCCCTCCTAGTGGCGATACAAGTTTTAAATTGAGCTAACGTGTATACGTCTTGGGATGCCTTTTCAGCTCGTCACAGATTACACCCCTGCGGGCGACCAGCCTCAGGCCATAGACAAGCTGGTTGAAGGATTAAAGAGGGGGGATCGTTTCCAGACGCTCCTAGGAGCCACGGGTACGGGTAAAACCTTCACAGTTGCGAGTGTCATAGCCCGAGTGGACAGGCCCGCGCTTGTTATTTCCCACAACAAGACGCTTGCAGCGCAGCTCGCCGCTGAGCTTAGGGCGTTTTTCCCGAATAACGCTGTTGAATACTTTGTGAGTTACTATGACTACTATCAGCCAGAGGCGTATGTTCCTCAGCTAGACTTGTATGTGGCGAAGGAAGCTGAGATAAACGATGAGATTGATAGGCTTCGCCACAGGGCGACCCAGGCACTACTCACCAGGCGTGACGTGGTGATCGTTGCGAGCGTGAGCTGCATCTACAACCTGGGTTCACCGGTGGACTATAGGGAGGCGTCTTTTGAGGTCAGGGTTGGGGATAGGCTTGTGAGAGCCGAGCTCTTTAGAAGGCTGGTTGAGCTGCACTATGAGAGGAACAATCTCGAGCTTGGTAAGGGCAAGTTCAGAGCTAGGGGTTCAACCGTGGAGGTGGGAACCGCGGACGACTCCTACCTACGCATAGAGCTAGACGAGCGTGGTGTAATCAATTCGATATGTGTGTTCGACCTTAAGACGCGTGGTTTCAGGTCCGAGGTTAACTCCGCGTGGATATTCCCAGCAACACACTTCCTCATACCTCAAAGCAGACTGGAATCCGCGCTGCGCTCAATAGAGGAGGAGCTCGAGCAGAGGGTGTCAGAGCTCAAGTCTCAGGGTAAACTTCTAGAGGCTCAGAGGCTGGAGTCGAGGACTAGGTACGACCTAGAGCTTATACGCGAAACTGGATACTGCCCTGGAATCGAGAACTATTCGCGTCACCTATCGGGTAGGCGTCCAGGTGAGACGCCCATGACACTCCTAGACTATTTCCCAAGGGATTTTGTTACGATTATAGACGAGTCGCACGTCACGGTACCCCAGCTCAGGGGCATGTATGAAGGGGACAAGAGTAGGAAGGATGCTCTCGTCGAATATGGTTTTAGGCTTCCGTCAGCATACGATAACAGGCCGCTTAGGTTCGAGGAGTTTTTGGGGAAAGTCGGACAAGTCATATTCATGTCCGCCACACCTGGGGAGTTCGAGGTGGAGGTTAGCAGCCAGGTAGTTGAGCAGATAATTAGACCCACTGGACTCGTGGACCCCGAGGTGGTGGTTAAACCGGCGAGAAACCAGGTGGACGACTTGGTAGCCGAGCTTTTGAAGGTTGTTGAGAGGGGTGAGAGGGCGCTTGTGACAACCCTTACGAAGAGGTCGGCGGAAGACTTGGCTGACCACCTGTTGAAGCGTGGTTTCAGAGTGCACTATCTACACAGTGAGCTTGAAAGCTTGGAGAGGGTCAGGGTGCTCAGGGATCTACGAAGCGGTAAGCACGATGTGGTCGTGGGAGTGAACTTGTTAAGGGAGGGTTTGGATCTACCCGAAGTGAGCCTTGTAGCAATACTCGACGCGGATAAGGAGGGGTTCCTGAGGAGTCGCACATCGCTTATACAGACGATTGGTAGGGCTTCTCGTAACGTCAACGGGCGTGTTGTGCTCTACGCTGACAGTGTAACCGACTCGATTAGGGAGGCAGTCGACGAGACCAATAGGCGTAGGAGGATCCAGCTAGAATTCAACGCCTCCCACGGCATCACGCCTAGAACGGTTAAAAAGGAGATACGCTCAATTGTTCGCGAGGAGGAAGGTGAGAAGGCGTTGGGTATAGCCGCGAAGACTGATGTGTCCAGACTCATCGCCAGATTGGAGGAGGAAATGTTTGAGGCTGCTAGGAGGCTCGAATTTGAGAGGGCGGCGGAGCTGAGGGATAGGATAAAGCGTCTAAAAGAGGAGGTGGAGGCTGGTTGAGTAACGACGAGTGGTTGGTTATAAAGGGTGCGAGGCAGCACAACCTTAAAGACATCGACCTTCGTTTGCCCCGCAACAAGTACATCGTTATAACTGGTGTGAGCGGTAGCGGCAAATCCTCGCTGGCCTTCGACACAATATACGCTGAGGGTCAGAGGCGCTATGTGGAGTCGCTTTCGGCGTACGCGAGACAGTTCTTAGAGCAGCTGGATAAGCCCGACGTTGACTATATTGAGGGCCTCTCACCCGCTATCGCAATAGAGCAGAGGAGCTCGTCTCACAACCCGAGGAGCATTGTTGCTACGGTCACCGAGATCCACGACTATCTGCGCTTGCTATACGCTAGGATTGGTGTGCCCCACTGCCCCAATTGTGGGAGGGAGATAGCCAAGTGGAGTGTTGACGAAATAGTTGACCATATCATGAGGCTCGGCTTCGGACGCAGTGTTACCATTTACGCACCCCTCTACAGGGGTGTTAAGGGGGAGTTTAAAGAGCTCCCACGGAAGCTGTTGGAGGAGGGTTTCTCGAAGATTCGGGTGGACAGCAGACTCCTGCAGCTTGCGAAGCTAGACCACACCTTTAAGCTCGAGAAGAATTTGAGGCACAACATCGACCTATTAGTGGACTCATTCGTGCTCTCCGAGGGTGAGCGCTCCCGTGTGGCGGAAGCGGTTGAGCTAAGTGTGGAGAAGTCTAGGGGTCTGGTGCTCGTGGAGCCTGAGGGGGGTGAGCCCATTCTGATAAGCGAGGCTCTCGCATGTCCCATATGTGGTGTCTCCATCGAAGAGCCTTCGCCGCGCATGTTTTCGTTCAACAGTCCTTTCGGCGCGTGTAGGCGTTGCCACGGCCTCGGAGAGATAATGGAGGTGGACCCAAGCCTACTCATCAAGGATCCCACTAAGAGTATTTATGATGGTGCTTTCGAGTGGTTTGGGGACGTGTCCGTGTCGATTAGTGTAAGCACACTTGAAGCCGTCGTGAACCACTTCGGGGAGGACCCATCAAAGCCCTTGAAGGATTTGAAGAAGGAGGTCTTGCACGCACTGCTATACGGCTTGGATGAGCCGATTAGGTTCAATTACACTGGGCGAGGAGGGGAGTGGAACCTGAGTGAGGTGTCCACCTGGGAGGGGCTCGTCAACCTGGTGAAGAGGAGACATGAAAACACGGGCTCAGAGTGGATGAGGAATTACTATGAGCGGTTCATGCGCGTTCAAAAGTGCCCCGAGTGTAACGGTATGAGGTTAAGGAGGGAAAGCCTCGCATTCACGGTTGGGGGCAAAAACATAGCGGAGGTGACACACCTAACAGTCGAGGAGGCGCACAGATTCTTCCAGGAATTGAAGCTCACAGATAGGCAGTGGGTTATAGCTGGCAAGGTGGTTGAAGAGTTAAAGAAAAGGCTTGGCTTTATGTTGAACGTTGGCTTAGGATACATTCAGCTTGATAGAACAATGGGTTCGCTTTCGGGCGGCGAAGCCCAGCGGGTTCAACTCGCAACCCAGATTGGAAGCGGGCTAGTGGGTGTGATATACGTTTTGGACGAGCCCACAATAGGCCTCCACCCACGCGACAACGCCATGTTAATCAGTACACTCAAAAAGCTGAGGGATCTTGGCAACACCGTGATAGTGGTGGAGCACGACGAGGAAGCAATTAGGAATGCAGACTATGTGGTTGACCTTGGTGTGGGTGCTGGTGTGAGTGGTGGAAGCGTGGTGGCTGCAGGCCCAGTGAGCAAAATACTTGAAAACCCCTTATCGCTCACAGCCAAGTATCTAAGCGGCGCCAAAAAAATAGAAGTGCCCAAAACACGTAGGAAGGGTAACGGCAAATTCATAGTTGTGAGGGGCGCCAGGCACAACAACCTTAAGAACATAACAGTGAGCTTCCCCCTCGGGTGCTTTGTTTGCGTCACGGGGGTGAGCGGCTCGGGTAAGAGCACGCTTGTTGTGGACGTGCTCCAGAAGGCGTTGTTCAAAAAGCTTTACGGCTCCAACGTGGAGCCAGGGGAGCACGACGCCATAGAGGGCTACGAAAACCTGCGTAAGGTGGTTGTAGTGGACCAGTCACCCATAGGGCGCACACCGAGGAGCAACCCAGCCACATACACGGGTGTGTTTGACGATATAAGAAGGCTCTTTGCGGAGACCCAGGAGGCGAAGGCTAGGGGGTACAAGCCTGGTAGGTTCAGTTTTAATGTGCGTGGGGGTAGGTGCGAGGCGTGTCAGGGTGACGGAATCATCAGGCTTGAGATGAGCTTTCTACCCGACGTCTACGTTAAGTGTGAAGTGTGTAAGGGTAGAAGGTATAACAACGAGACCCTTCAGGTAACATATAAAGGGAAGAATATATACGACGTGCTCCAGATGACTGTTGATGAGGCTCTAGAATTCTTCAGAGACATCCCAAGTATAAGGCACAAGCTTGAGACGCTGCACGACGTGGGAATGGGGTACATTCAGCTTGGCCAGCCCGCCACCACTCTTTCGGGTGGTGAGGCTCAGAGGGTTAAGTTATCCTCAGAGTTACTCAAGAAGGGTGATGGGAGAACACTCTACATACTCGACGAGCCAACCACCGGTCTCCACTTCGACGACGTCAAAAAGCTTTTGAATGTGCTACAAAGGCTCGTGGACGCCGGAAACACCGTTATCGTCATCGAACACAACCTGGACGTTATAAAGTGCGCCGACTATATTGTTGACCTGGGACCCGAGGGTGGGGATATGGGTGGTTACGTGGTGGCCACTGGCACACCAGAAGAGGTGGCCGCTAACCCATCATCTATCACCGGCGTCCACCTCAAGCATAAGCTGGGGGTTTAGTGTGGCTCTTCAGAGAACCTCCCTTAGGCACCTCCCAGATTCACCCGGGGTGTACATTTTCAAGGACGCCAAGGGTGAACCCCTCTACATCGGTAAGTCTACGAGTATAAGGAAGAGGGTTGAACAACACTATTCAGGTCCACCAGTGGACGCCCGGGAGGGAGCGTTGAGAAGGCTCTCCGAGGTTGTTGAGTATATTAAGACTAGGAATGAGGTCGAAGCCCTAATTCTTGAAAACAACCTGATAAAGAAGTTTAGACCCCCGCTCAACGTTATGCTCAAGGACGACAAGACGTATCCCTACATTAAGCTGACCAAGGAAGAATATCCGCGTGTGGTGCTAACACGCCGACTCATCGACGATGGCTCCTACTATTTTGGACCGTACACGAGTCCGAGCGCTGCGAGGCTCACAATCAAACAGTTACGCGCCGCCTTCCCTATTAGGGGGTGTAGCCTTGAGCTCGGTGAAAAGGTGTACAGGCCATGCTTGGACTACCATATTAAGATTTGCTCGGCGCCGTGCGCCAAGTACATCTCGAAGGAAGACTATGATAGGCTTGTGCGGGGATTCGTAGGGGTGCTGCGTGGCTCCTATAAGAGGCTTCTAGGGGAGCTCTACCGTGAAATGGAGAGCGCCGCGGAGCGCCAACAATACGAGGTGGCGGCCTTGTTAAGGGATAGGATCCGCGCTCTCGAGATACTGGGCGCACACCAATACGCCCAGCTTCCCGGGTGGGCTGAATACGACGTTATCAGCGCCGCTGGCGATGCTGG
>JAVZKQ010000016.1:0-32010 GCA_038884175.1 Thermoprotei archaeon
TTGAACACCGGGGGGTACACTAAACCCGTGTTGGCGCCCAACCCCATACCAGATTCCAGCCCCATTTTCCGGTCGACACCCACCACAGCCAGCCTACGACGCTTTGCAAATATTAGTGTGAACCCAACACACCTACCCACATTTTTGGTGGTTTAAACACACCCTTCAAAACCTCTGCTTCCCTTACTCTTACTAATATAACGGCTAACACTTAATGAATTATACCCCACGTATAAACTCGGTGTGAGAATAGGGGCTACTATATTACTTCGGTTATCTTGGGGCTCAGCGGGTCGCGGTTCTCATACTCTAGGACGTAGAGGGGGGTATATGGTTTCTCGCCGTAGACGAGGACGACGCCGTTCTTCACAGCGAGTTTAACGTGCCTATTACTCATGCTCACAACCTTTGGTTTAATCGTGGAGGTGTTCTCGACAAAGTATATCTGTGCGTCCAACATGTTTTGCGCTTGACTTATCCTCCTTGCAACCAAGGCAGCTAGACGGTTCAGGTTGTTATAGTGCTTGTCTTCAAGCACGCTTAGGCTTCTTACGAATAGAAGTCTACCGTCAACGGACGTTCTGCGAAACCGTTCCGCTAACGCCTCAAATTCTTCGGCTGAGCGATCTATGTCATCGTCTAAGCTGAAGAAGGTGTTCTTAAAGTTGCTTGTAGTGTTTTCCCCTTCGTGGAATATGGCTATGTGTTGATAGAAGATCTCTTCACCAACAACGTTAACCAACCATTTGGCCAAAATCTGGGGGGAAACACCTGGTGGGGGCACTATTATAACAGACCGACCCATTAGCGCAAAGTTCACAATCATGGTTTGAGCCAAACATGACACGGCTGTGAGTGGGACATCTGGGGTGTACTCAACCGTGAGTGTTGAACCATAGGGTAAGCCGCCCAACTTTTCATCAAAATTGTGTGTGCCGTAGGAGTATTTGCCGTCAAAGTCCGGTGAAACCTCTACTCGATGCACAAAGGTGTAATCAGGATCCTCGTACACGTTGAAACCCCTGATTCTGGCCCCTAGGAGGGTATAAGGTCTCACATGGTGCACGATACTCAATCCTCTAAGCTTCCTAAGGTAGCTAGCCCTAAAAAGCCTTGAATCCACGGTTTCAGTTGTGAGCTCGACGACGCCGTCAACCAAATAGTCGAGTGTGGTCTGCTTGGTCTCCTCGGAAACAAATATGACCCTGCTTTTAGACGTCATAAATATTGACACAATGGTTTTCTCGGTCTTCAGCCTCTCCTTTTCATCCATCTCTTTGGCGTATGCATCCCAACTGTCGAGTACAACCACTGGCGACCTAACCCTTATCTTCTTCAGCAACTCGTTGAGGAAGCCCTCAATGGATGTTAATCGAAGGTCTTCAATGTTGAGCTCTGAAAAACTAACCCAGGGAAACTGCGCCTCAAGCGACTCTCCAGGCACCCGCGTCGAAAAATACACACCAGTGGGATAACTGCTTTGCTCCCTATTGGTGTTACTGTTGGCGCACAAGTACTGTAGCAAGCTCAGTGCGAGAGTTGTTTTGCCCACACCAGGCGAACCCTTAATCAGTAATGTTCTACCTGGCACCGAAAGAAACTCCTCTAGCTCAGGGTAGAAGCCACCGATGTCCGACGACAATTTTGTAAATAAATTCATAGTTAAATATACATTTTTTGGTTCTATTCGATATCCGTTACGATATGGAACAAAAAGACTAAAAATTGTGTGTAATAGAAAGAGATCAAGTCACGCTTATATCGATTAGCGTAATCAGCGTGGTATGCTAGGTGTTTTTATATCTGACCCCCACAAACCGGCGTCCCGCCCGCGCTTGAGACTGGTTGTATACTTAGCTTTAGCTAAGCTCATCGTACTCTCATCGGTTGTGTTCAGCCAGGGATCCATAAGTGGTCTGTCGAGGCTCAACGCTTGGGACAGCTTGATCTTTGAAGCCATAGCGGAGAAGGGGTATATTGAGCCCGAATACTATGCGTTCTCACCGGTCTACCCAGCAATCATAAGAATACTCCACATATCCTTCGGTCTCAGCTACACGCTTAGCGCGTTTCTGGCGACAAACATATTGAGCTTCATATTCCCACTAATTGTCTACGAGACATGTGGGTACACAGCAGCGTTGCTCACAGAGTTCATGCCAACCTACATAGTTTTCACAACACTGCCATACTCGGACGTTATAGTGCTCACCGCTATGGGAACATCGATTATGCTCCTGCTTAGAAAAAATGTGGGCTGGCGTGTGGGGCTTTGTCTAAGCCTAGCGGTCGCAACCTTCTACAACATGATCTATACCTTACCAGCCTACCTTTTCTGGACTATTGGCGGAGGTGTGAAATCAAGTGTGGATAGGAGCATAAAGGTTTTCCTCCCAACACTGCTAACGCTTTTTGGGGTTGTGTTGTGGTACAGCCATGCTCACGGAGTCTTCTACTATTTTAGCCTCGAGCACAAACTTTGGGGTGTCACACTTGTTACACCCCTCCAGCAAGCGCAGTGGTTACTCGACACTAACGGCACGGGTTGGTTCACAGCCAAAACAATCTATGTGCTGGGACTACCTCTCACCCCGCTCTACTGGTTTTTAAGGAACATTGTGTTCGAAGCTTTCTATACTGTTGGCATAGTGTTACTAGTCTTAAAGGGGAAGAACCCTGCGAGGTTTTTCTTGGAGTTTTACTCGGTTACTGTGGTTGTCCCCCTCCTCTTATTACTGGGAATACCAGCAATATCTATTCCACGCCTGCTCTTACCAGCCTTCCCAGCGGTCTGGGGTTACGCTGCTATCATGAGCAGGCGAGATATGGTTGTCTACTTGGCTGTGTGTGTGGCTGGCACGGTTTGGATAACACTCAACCAGGCTTACGCCTTCTTCGCTTAGGTGGTCGAATAGGTGGAGCCAATTAGGCTCGCTGAGAATCCGAGCGCCCAGATGAGTGAAGGGTAGACAATCAGTCGCTCCATTCCACCCCTCCCGAGATCGTAGTAGTGTCCTGACGCATAGAGAAACAGGCTTGCGAGTGTTAGCACCCCTAGGATAACGGAGTAAACTCTGAGTGTGGGCTGCCTGAGGACGCCTGCTGAAATTATGGCTGAGACACCTGAAAACAAGAATGTTATAAGGGCCATATAGCTGTGAATCGCACCGGATGTTTCGGGGAAAACCCCAACGCCAGAGGCTCCCACCCCACTTAAAAGGATTGTTGTCGTAAAGGGTTTGTTTTTAAACTGTGCATAAACAAATACGGATGATATAACGATGAGCGCCCCAAGTAGGAAAACGGATGTGTTAAATATGGGGGCGGTTACACCTACACCCAAGTCGCTAATATAATTATAGTGAACACTATAGTTGGGATAAATGCTCTCAGCCACAATCAAGAGTATCAAAAACTGTGTTACGCCGGCAAATATCATAGAGCCCGCAATCTTACCGTATTCCACAGACCACGAATCGCCCAACAGTATTTGAACTTTTTGCCTACTCCACTTTATCTAAACAGGGCTAATACTCCTCGCCAAGAGTTCACTGCGTTTTGTATTTGAAAACTCAAAGTTTATATTTGTTTTCCCATTTTCCTATTTAACTTGGAGATAGAAGGTGTCGCCGACCTCCCCCTACACTACGGTAGGGTTCCACGATGGCTCATACCCATAATGAGGAGGCTAGCCTCCGCGATTCTTGATATAATGGTTTTGGAACTGGGGCCTGAGCGAACACTTGAGAGATTCGCCAACCCACTCTGGTTTCAGGCTTTCAACAACGTTATAGGTATGGATTGGGATTCAAGTGGCTCTACGACTGTGACAACCGGGATACTCAAATCGGTGCTCAAGCCTAGAGAACACGGATTGGCTGTGCTCGGCGGCAAAGGGCTCTCCTCGCGTAAGGTTCCCGAAGAGCTGAACTCACTTAGCGGTGTGCTCGACATAGACCCAGGGCGGCTTGTGCGCGTGAGTAGACTCGCTGCTAAGGTTGACACAACACTCCTACAAGACGGCCACACGCTTTACCACCACAGCCTCTTTGTGACGCGTGGTGGTAAGTGGGCGGTTATCCAGCAAGGTATGAATGTATCAACCGGGTTTGCGAGGCGTTATCACTGGCTTGACCGCGAAGACTTGAATATGACTGTTGAGCCCCACAAGGCAATAGCCGGTGTAAAGGGGGAGGCGGTGAACGCCCTGGCAGCCGAATGTGAAGGTCTAAGGAGAGTTGTGGTCGACCTATTATCAGAGGATCCCTCCAAGATCTTAGAGCAGTACAATGTGCTCGTACACCGTGGAGGGTTGGACACATGGATTAGTGGGGCGACAATAGCCGGAATCTCTAAGGCGGACAGGTTGGCCTATTATAGGCCTATAGATGTGGATAAGGTGACCTCTGTTCTTAAACGTGTGAGGGAGTCTCACCCAAGAAACATCGAGGAAGCACTGCTTGCGGGCCTAGGACCATCATCGGCGCTTGCGCTATACCTAATATCAGATCTAATCTATTCCGAGCCACCCTCCTTCAAGGATCCCGTGACCACACCCTATGATCCCTTCCGCTACGCCTACGCTATAGGCGGCAAAGACGGTATCCCCTATCCAGTGGATCCACGGGTGGCCAAACAGGTGCTACGCGCCCTCGGCGAATATATAGAGAAAGCCAAGCTCGAATCTAAGGAGAAGAACTTGGCGTTAGCAAGACTTATGCGACTTGGGGCAAAAGAGTAAGCGTTGCCCACTACCATTTGGCTTTTAATCCGCCTCTTGCCGGTGGGTTAATTAGTGGTGGCGTAGGCCTACGAGAGTATTGATGTGGAGGTGGGGCTACTTCGGGCTGCTGGTGTGCTTCCGCTTTTCTTCACCCAAGCGAGACAATGGTTTATGATCTGTGACCCCGATGCGTTTGAATAACCTCTTAAACCTCTTGTCCAAGAAGATGACCTCAGCTGAATCTTCTGGTCCCCGTATTGCTCTACCCAGCGCCTGCTTTGCGGCTATTGCCGCGTCCTCGGCGATTAGATCCCATATTCTCACACCCTTCTTATCTCTGAGGTATTCGGCCATCTCCCTGAAGTCTTCATCATGTGTGTTAGGGTAGGGTACGCCTAAGAGTATTATCCTTGATACAGCACTCCTACCCTTGTACTTGAACTCCACGCCCTCAAAGAGTTTGCCGCGTGCTACACCAACGATTAGCGCGGGCCTGTTATCCTCACACCTCTCCTCCACTAGGGATACCACCTCGGCTATGGTTGTGTCAGGCGTCTCAACAAAGTCGGCTAGCCGCTTAAACCAACCCACTTCCTCGTAGTTTTGGGTTACCAATAGTGTTATCCCCTTCTGGGCCTTGAGGCGCAGTGCCCTGTCAATAGCTTCGCTTCTGGCTTTCGCTCTGTTGGAATAACTCATATCTAGCTCTCCATCAAGGTAGTATGCAAGGTTCTTCTCGAATGGGTTGAGCTCTACAACTTCAAAGTTGTTGAGGCCAAGCACATTACTCAGGTACCAATTGTTGGGCATCGAACCAGACAATAGAACCCACCTATCATGGTTCAACCTGCGAAGGAGAAACGATGGATCAATCGGCACAAATTTTGCCAACCTGGGCTCTAAGGATTCAGGCTCAATCTTTGAGCCGCAGATAGAACACGCACGGGCGCCCGCAGGGTTCTCAGCCCTACAGCGGGGATTAGGACACTCAACCCTCGTACGTAGTCGCCAAACATCGGGTTTGTCGCGTACGAGGTTGACGTAGGCTACAAGCCTTTGAATTCTCTCATCGCCTTCAAAAACTTCGGATGGTGGCTTAGGCAACTCGTTCTTCTCCCATGAGGCCACGACCAATAGTTCTGTGAGGAAGTCTAATACCTCGTTTACCCCGTCAAGCTGCTCTCTAAGCCTCCTATCGTGAACCATGTTGTGCCCAAACTCTTTAATAGCCTCATATTGGTGGATGAGCTCGGCTATATGTCGGTAGGTCAACGAAAAAGTGAGGTTACGCGTTATACCCGCAAGATTATGAGCTTCATCAAATAAATAGACTGCGGAAGGTGAGCCAACATACCTCCAAAGCAAGAAATAAGTCAAATGTGTATATAGTTTAAGTGGGGTTGGCGCGTCGCGTGCGAAAGGATAGCCACACCCGTTTTCCCGCTGCCTCCAACCCCTAACCCAAGCTTCAACACCCACACCCTGCATCGCCTCAAGCTCCCTTCCAAGCCTCCCTCTTAGCACCCTATCCCAATCAACACCTTCCGCACCCAACCTCTTTCCCTGTAGCGCCTTGACCAACAAGTTTTGGGCGCACTCGGAGCAGCGCATATTAGGCCTAAACCCACGTATAAGAACGCTTGGATCACCACCAAACATGTGTGCTTCCTTTTCCACTTCTTTGTTCGGCTCGCGGGGACCATACCTGCACACCCTATCCCTCCCAACGTGCCCGCTGAACAAAACGCCGAGCCTGCGCGCCTCCCTCTCCCACGCTTGGTACTCCGCTATCGTTCTAGTGAACACCGAGACCACCTGCCCGTCGGCGTATTTTAGAGCGGCAACCAAAGAAACAAGCGTCTTGCCGCTGCCCGTGGGCATCGAGAGCACAACGTTTTTACCTGCGCGAAGCGCGTCTACCACTCTTTCTGCGGCCTCCTTTTGGTATGGTCTTAAACCCGCCTTAGAGTCGTAAGTGGTAACCATGTCTACTTCACATGTTAACACGTTGTGTCAAACGCGTTTTTCCATCTCCAAATATTTTAATGCGAGCCCCCCACTTACCCCACACTTCCCAGAGTCATTCACAGAGGAGACTTCGAATAGACTGTGGAACGTTTCATCCCTAATTTTTTTGGGGTAGGGATGTCCTGCGAATTTGAAGTCGAGCACCACGAAGCAGGCGCTCACGCTACTTCCACATTTCTCGATTAACTCTACCGCCGAGTCAATTGTATGGGAGGTTCTACGTATGTCGTCCACCAGTACAACCCTGCTGAACCTACCTATAATCGACTTGTCACCCACGAGTTTAAGTGGTCTACCCTCGGTTATTGAGCGGCTTTCAACGCTTATAGGCTCGTCGAAGATAAGCTTATCCACCTTATGTAGAGAAACATAGGGAACACCCAATGATAGGGATGTTGCCACTCCATACTTCGCTCCAGAGGTCTCGATTGAGACGACCGCCTCAGGTTTGTATCCAAGCCTAAGAACCCAGCTTGCAAAAAGATCGCCGAGCGCCCTCAAAACCTCAGGCTGATTGTAGAGGTTGAGCCACTCGATCCTCAATATGTCCTCACCGCCAACACTCTTAATCTTGATGCCCGAGCCGTTACGTAGGCTGTCTAAGATGCTGGAGACAACGTCAGGGTTAGGCTCCATAAAGAAGACACGTCAACCCATAAATAAAGCATGATGCCCGTACCTACAAACCCCTCACTGCAGCCATAATTTAAAAAGATTGCTTCCCCCTTAGTGATCCTGCTTTTTTCCGTTGCTATGTTGAGTGAAGCTGTGCGGCGTCACCTCTTGCACGGAAGCACACAACACCGAATGACGCCGCAAAGAGGTTTACATACTTAAAAATATACAAAAAGAATACTTAAAACTCTAATTCGCTTTTCTAAATAGAAAAGATTATATACTATTTTAGATTATTTTTTTGTATGACTATCAGAAAGGTTGTAGCGGGCGTACTGCTATTCATACCCTTTATAGCCGTTTTAATACCCCAGTTTTTTAACAAAGTCGAACCCACGCTTGGCGGCTTACCCTTTTTTGTTTGGTACCAGCTAGTCTGGGTTGTCGTCGGAGGCGTGCTTGTATTCGCCTCATATAGCGTGTACAACTCTGGGAAAATTCAGGGTGGTTCATCGTGAGCTATGATGCGACTGAATTAGCGATATTCATAGTCCTTGTGGGCGCGGTGATGGCCTCGGGCTTCGTGGCTTCAAGGTGGAGGAGAGGAGACCTGACACTGCTTGAGGAGTGGGGGCTAGCGGGCCGCCGATTCGGCACACTTATAACATGGTTTCTACTTGGCGGAGACCTCTACACCGCCTACACGTTCGTAGCCGTCCCGGCGCTCGTGTACGGCTCAGGGGCAATAGGCTTCTTTGCTGTGCCATACACCCTTCTAGTCTACCCAATAGTGTACGTGACAATGCCGAGGCTCTGGAATGTAGCAAAGAAGAGAAACCATATAACCGCCGCCGACTATGTGAAGGATAGGTTCAGCAGCCCGCTTCTCGCGCTTCTGATTGCAATAACAGGGTTTCTCGCCACAATGCCCTACATAGCACTCCAAATCGTAGGGATGGGCTATGTGCTCAACGTTATGGGTCTACCCGAAGAATACTCACTCATAATAACATTCCTAATACTAGCCGCTTACACATATGTTAGCGGGCTCAGAGCTCCCGCGCTCACAGCGGTCATAAAGGACATCATGGTTCTCGCAGCTGTTTTCGTGGGAATAGTGGTCTTACCCTTGAAACTAGGTGGCTTCACCCATATATTCCAAAGCGTGCCGGCCGCGAAGCTCACCCTCCCACCAAAACTCTACCTTGACTACGCCACACTCGCACTGGGTTCAGCGTTAGCACTCTTCCTATACCCGCACGCCGTGACAGGTACACTCAGCTCGTCCAGCTCAAGGGTGGTGAGGCGTAACGCGGCGATGCTACCAGTGTACAGCATCATGCTCGCATTCATAGCAATATTTGGATGGGTGGGTCTGGCCGCTGGACTACATGTTAAGAGCCCCAACCTCGTGGTGCCCGTGCTATTCAACAACTACTTCCCCGACTGGTTCACTGGCTTCGCGTTTGCGGCAATATCGGTGGGAAGCCTTGTACCAGCATCAGTCATGTCTATAGCGGCAGCCAACCTCTTCTCGAGGAATATCTACAAGGAGTACTTTGATAAGAAGGCCGACTTAAAGAGGGAATCTAACGTGTCCAAAATAGTTTCCTTCATTGTAAAGGTAGGCGCCCTAGTTTTTGCCATATACGCTCCCACATACGCCATACAGCTTCAGCTAGCTGGTGGTGCCTGGATTATTCAGACACTACCCGCCGTGATGCTATCCCTCTACACAGATAAACTCAACAAGTACGCACTCATAGCCGGCTGGGTTGTGGGGATGTCCACGGCAAGCTATATGCTCGCAGTCAACAAATTCGCAGCCTCAGCATATATACCCAGATTCCTAGGGCTCTCTGTACCAATGTATGTGGCCGTCATCTCCCTTATACTTAACCTCATAGTGGTGGTTGTGGGTACACTAATCGCGTACGCGGCGGGATACAGGATAAAGAGTCAGATAGGGGAGCAGGAATTCCAAGACGTAGCTGGCGAACCACAACCCCAAGCCGCGGGGGGCAAACGCTAAGCAAACGGAGCGTAACCTCCTTTTTTAATCTATTCGGCCTAACCCTTAGGCACTTAGCTCTCTTGGAACCAACCCTCCGCACTTGTAAATTATTGATGCTTTTCAGTGGAATCCGATTAGCCTTACATAAATGGTTTTTTAATTTACAGGTTAACTTTTCGTGGTGTGAAACATGGGTGGCGACCTAAAGCACAGTGCTATGACACACATTACCACCGACGATCATAGCTTTGTCTTACTGGTTAAAAAATACGGGTGAGTGTAATTATTGTTTGCTTTTTGAGGGTACTCCCGGCTTCACCAAGTTTTCTAGGTCTAACACCCTATCTATCTCGGTGTCCCCCATACCTAGCTCGCGTAGTGCATCACGTATGCTGAGACCCGTGGCGAGTTTCTTACCCAATTGGGATGCCTTATCATAACCTATGACGGGTGAGATAACCGTGATTAGCGCTGGGCTGCTCTCAGCGTACCTCTTAAGCCTTTCGATGTTCGGCTCAAGGTGGTCTACCACCAGCTTCGCAATCTTCGTGTACGCTCCAGCCAAGAGGTCCACCTGTGTGCATATGTTGTGGCCTAAAAGTGGTACACCCATCGCCAACTCGAATTCCCCAAGCATTGAAGCAAACTGGTTAGCCTGATCCAAGCCAACCGTTTGGGCGGCGACAAGCATTGCAGCCTCAACCGTTACGGGGTTTGTTTTACCAGGCATTATACTGCTTCCCGCAACCTCTTCCTGTGTGGGTATATCCACCTCACCCAGACCGGTAATCGGCCCAGAGAACATTAGCCGTATATCTTGACACAGCCTGTAAAGGTCGATGGCGGCAACCTTCAAGCCCGAGCTTAAGTGGACCAGGTCGGTTAGAAGGCGCATCGCCCTAAACCTATCCGAAGCTGGTCTAAAGCCGTAGCCAAGCCGATTGTTTATGGCTTCAACCACAAGCTGAGCATACGATGGGTGGGCGTTCAAACCGGTCCCCACAGCCGTACCACCTATAGGTAGCTCCTTAACATATTCTTCAGCCCTAACGATTTGCGCCAAATCATTCTTAAAAGCATCAGCATACGCTCCAAGCTCTTGGCCGAGTGTTACTGGCAGCGCGTCTCGAAGATGTGTTCTACCAGCTTTGTACACTTTAGCCCACTTACGTGAGGCCTCACTCAAACTCGCTATCAGTGTGTTTAGGGCTGGAACAAGCCTCTCTTCGACCCGTTTGACAGCGGCCACACGTATCGCCGAGGGCACCACGTCGTTGGAAGACTGACCCATGTTCACGTGGTCGTTGGGGTGGATCTTCAGCCCGCTGCTGGCTGTTGCTAGCTCGGCGATTAACTCGTTCACATTCATGTTCACTCCAGTCCCAGAACCGGTCTGAAACACGTCCACGACAACCCTATCCATATGTGTCCCCTCGAGAATTTCATCCGCTACTTTGATTATTGCCTCACCTACCTGAGGTTCAAGTTGGCTCAGCTTAACGTTGACATCGGCGGCGCTACGCTTAATCAAAGCTAGAGCCCAAACAACCTCTGGGTGAAACCTTGTACCAGTCTCCATGAATACATTCTTCGACGCCTCAACGTATTTCATCCTACCACCGAAAAGAGATTTAGCCCAATGATTATAAACTTTGGTAACCCCAACATCATGTTATGTAGAAGCTAACGCGAAGGGGGATGCTTCTTTGAGGCTATGGCTAGAGTCCGGGTTTACAGATTGTTTGAAGCCTCCCCCAAGCTCAGCATCCCCCTAAGCTCCTCGACAGAGTTGACTAGTGGCAACTCGCTTGCTGAGCCAAGCCTTGGGTAGTAATCTTTGAAACCGTTCCCTGTAAGTATTACAGCTATGCTTTCATCGGCGCCGATTTTCCCAGTTAGTGCAGCCTTTTTTACGGCCGCTAGCGCCGCGCATGAAGATATTTCGGCGAATACGCCATCAAGTTGAGCTAGCTGCCTCTGCGCCTCAACTATCTCTTCATCAGAGACGCCCACCGCGAAGCCCCCGCTCCCGTTTATGGCTTTCAGAGCGTGGTCAGACCCAAAATTCACACGCAGCGCACCAGCGATTGTGTCAGCGCGCTCCGTATCCACAACGTGCTCCAAACCTTTTTCGACCGCGTTCACAAGTGGTGCGGCCCCCTCACCTTGGACAGCCACCATCTTGGGTATATGTGTGGCTAGGCCAAGCTCAACGAGCTCTTTGAACCCCTTATACACCGAGTATAGTAGGTCTCCCCCAGCTGTTGGTACAAACACGTAGTCGGGTGTATTGTTCGAAGCGATTTCGTAGGATATGCTCTTGATCCCGTCGACTGTGAGGGGGTTGCAGGGCGCCCAAAGGAAGCCGTTTTGCCAACCGTGGAGAACCCCTTCAACTGATTGGAGGAAGCCTAAGAGTGTTTGTTTGGTGCGGAAAAGGTCTTTCACCCTAATAATCTCAGGGTGATACATGGATATCTGCGCAAGTTTGGAGGTGGGTGCGTCTTCCCTTACAAGTATAAGTGCGGAGACGCCTCCGCGCGCAGCGTAGGCGGCTATCGCCGCCGCGGCGTTGCCAGAAGAAGCCGTGAAAACACCCTGTTTCCCCCACTCTTTTACAAGAGATATTAGGAGGGAGGCGGCCCTATCCTTAAACGAACCCGTGGGGTTTTGTCCCTCGAGCTTACCCCACAAGTCACGCACACCTATGAGTTTACCATATGATTCGAGTCTAACGTATGGTGTCCACCCCTCATCAAGACTCACACGGTTTTTATGGGATATAGGTGGGAACAAGTCTTCAAATTGCCATATGGACCTACCACGTTCAATTCTGATATTCGCCCCACCCAAATCGTATTTACCTGTGAGTACCCCTCCACAAGAAGGACAGACTTTAATCGACACCTCGGCATAGGTCTTGCCGCAAACCGTACACTCCAGGCCAACGTAACACTTTCCACTCATACAAAGCAACTCATGTACAATTCTTACTAATAAGTCCTCTTATCGAACAAATCTAAGCATACTCAGAATAGCCAATGTGGCGTTCATCTATCACACTACAAAAATTTCTCTGAAACACGGTTGGCCTATTTGAATTGTTTTTGGAAGACTTGCTTGAAAGATTCATAGCTTTCTTGGTCGTATAGGCAAACCGTTATCACATTCACCGATTTCAAATTAGTGCAACACTGTTTGAGTACTGCGCTTAGTATGGTTGCACATTTGTCGAGTGGGTAGCCGTACACGCCTGTGGAGATCGCGGGTAGAGCCACCGTGTGCGCGCCGAGCTCATCTGTCTTCATAAGTGAGTTTCTGAACGCTGAGGCCAGCTTGGCCTCGTGATCCCGCTCCCCATATACGGGGCCCACGGCGTGAACCACAAACTTCGCCTTCAACGAACCAGCAGTCGTGACGGCCACACCACCCACCGGGACAGGCCCATATTTTGCCACATATGCATCGCTTTCCTCCTGTATTACGCGCCCACCCTTCCTAACAATGGCAAGCGCCACCCCGCCACCATGCTTCAACCAGCTGTTAGCCGCATTGACCACGACATCCGATTCTAGCTCGGTTATATCGCCCTTTACAAGCTTTAAACGGATCCCCCCACACTCAAACTCAACCAAAACTGTCACCAACAAAACACCACCCCGGCCCCCATTTAGTGTTTCGCAGCTTGTCGGGCTACAACCAAGTGTCGAGGCAACACCCAACTGGTTTCAATTAATAGTGAGTGTCACCGCACATTTTACACAGAATTATCCAAAAAATCGTGTTAGATTTGTAAATTAATTTCCACAAAGTCTGAAATTTGCTTATAATGGTTTCTCCGAACTATATTACGTATGGACTCAAAACTTGTTGCGGCAATAGTTGTAATAGTGGTTTTAGCGGCGTCAACCGGATACTTAGGCTACGCGTACTCCACAACCAGCGGCAAGCTCAGCACAACTCAGAGCACACTCAGCCAAGTAAGGGTTGAATTGTCCAGCGCCCAACCCAATGTGCCCCTCGCCCTAGCGATGAGTCACTGGAACAACATAGCCATCGAGAATGTCACCCTGATAATGCAGGAATACGCGCCGAACGCAACACTTCACTGGGTGGGCGGGCCCCTCACAGGCACATACACTGGCACATCTCAGATATCCTCCACGTGGACAAAGTTCACCAACCTATATGAGGCTGTGTTCTGGTACGCGATAACCCCGCCCATGGTGACTAACAATGGTAATGGGTACACTGTGGTCGCCCCACTACAATTCGTCGTCACACCTACAAATGATCCGATACACACCTATATCCTCAACGTCACCGAAACACTGGACTACCAACCCGTGAACGGGGGTTACACGCTTGTTAACGAGGTTTGGGCGGTGAAACCCCTCGACCTAAGCGTGGCATTAGCCGGCTACCCCACGAGCCAAGTGTTGCAGACACAGATGGTGCTCGCCCAAGCCTACGCCCACTGGAACGCGATAGGCATAGAGAATGCAACGCTGATAACCTCAGAATATGAGTCTAACGCCACACTCATGTGGGTGGGCGGCCCGCTGAGCGGCAACTACACTGGGCTAGACGCGATAAACCAGACGTGGACAAGGTTCTCAAATCTATATGTGTATGTTGTGTGGTACGCGACGATGCCCCCAACAGTGACCATATCGGGCTCGACAGCCACGGTTGTGGGCTATCTGCAATTCCTCGTCTTCCCATTCCCAACCCCAAGCAACCCCACCCCCCACTCCTACGTGCTCAACGTAACCGACACACTCAACTACCAGTACGTGGCCCAAGCAGCAAACTGGATGCTCTACCAGGAAACCTGGATGGTGCACCCAATACCCATATCCGACGTGGCTCCAGGGTACACAGCCTCATACTACAACTCAACAATGTAACCCCCTCTTTTTCCCTCTTTCTGGCGACACCCCTTGGCGATAAATGTTTGGGACATAGGCTTAGTCTTCGAGTCAATAATTCTGGTATTATCACTCGCGATGCTCTACACTTTCGCTACCCGGTGGGAGAGTATAAAAAGCAGATTCACACTGGGTCTAATCGCAACATCATGCGTCTTCTCCATACAGGCGGCGCTCACACTCTATGTTTACACTGTTTTCTCTAAACACTACGGTGCAACACTAAGCGTTCCCCTAGCAACGCTTAGCATCCTAGAGTTCATAGGGGTTGCAACACTATACTACCTATCTCAGCAGTAGGCTTTAAGAACAGAGTTATTTAACCACACAACCTTTAAAAGCACAGGGTTAAATTGGGCGTTCAAAGATGGTTCCTAATCCATTCTGTCATCACACAAAATATTCATAGACACTTGTTGGACAATCGAAAGGTTCGATATGGTTTTGAAAGCGCCATATTGATTAGAGTTGTTGTACCGACCAGTAAACGACGGAATTTTCTATGCCAAGTATTGGATTTGTTGGTGGGTGGGCGAATCACACTCCTTTGATTGACCTTGCACGCGTATTGTAGTATGTCTTAGGATGGATTAACCTGAGAGGAAGGCTTTCGATGGAAACTATTGGTGAGTGTACACCAAATAATGCCGTGTTGGCTTCTGGTAACCCTAGTATAGTCGTACTAACAATGTTTTAACCGCTATATGGATGAGTTCAGCGCCAAAAGAAGCGTGCGTGTGTATGCAGAGAAACCCTTAGTCAAATCTCTCGTGGACGCCGTGGGAAACGCGTAGCCAGAGACTAACATGGAATCATGGTTGGTGGGCACAAGTTCAGGCTCATAAAGACTTGTCGCGAAAGAGCTTTTACCGTGTGGCAGGCTTGGTAAACCGTGTCTTCACCCATTCAATATCCACTTATATGGGTTTACAGGCCCCACATTTGCAAAGTTTGACGGGTGGGGGCACCGTGTTTGGCGTCGCCGCCCTGTGATTGATCTGTTCATCTTTATTCTAGGTTTCCCCAAACCTGTGTCTGTGGTTTCAAGCGCCAACTACAAACTCTCAGTTAGACCATATATTCCGAATACCCTGAGCTACAAAAGCATACCTAATAAGGTTGGAGGTAAAGAATGTAGTGCGGCCTTTATAAAGTGGGGAATGGAGTATCCACGTATTTGAAAGTGAGCTGGGTTTCTTATATCTTAGAAGATAGCAGGGTACATCGTGTTAGGATACCTCGGAGGAATACATGTTGACACTTGCGGTCTACGATACACCACTCAACCAATAGATCTTGATCTGAACTCTACACCCCAACCGAATAAGGTCTTTACTGAAATGTGCAGTAGCTTTGTAGCTTGAATACTTTCTGTGAAACCGTTTTACCCCCATCGCAGAAGAAGAGGGTTGTTAGCGTGGAATTTATGACGGAATAAAGTTGCGCTAAGCAGCCGACAAGAAGCACTACAGCTACCACAAGACACACTTGAAGACCTTGCAAAAAGACACCGCACACGAACACCAAAACATAGGTTAGTGCGGATAGAGAAAACACAGCTAGCGTAACTCTGTAGAAAGGCGTAACACAACAAAAATGAGCGTGGGAATCCTAAACCCCACTTCGCTAAGGTTATGGGATTTGTTGATTAAATCCACATTAGAGGTGTTCCCATCTACCCGAGCTAAAAGACTTGTAGCACGCGTCGATTATTTTGTTCACAATGTAGCCGTCGTTGAAGTTCTCTTTGGGCATTTCGTCTTTTGTGAAGCTGCCTACGAAATCGGCGAGTTCATCTAGGTAGCCGTACAACTCAACCTCCCTCCATATGGGGTAAAGCCACCCTCTTTTTACCTCTGCCTTCTCCACAACGTAGCCAACTTTCGACTCGTCGGCGACTGTGAAACCCCTTAAACCCGTTTCCCGCGTGACATCTATAAAAAGCGAGCCTTCGCTTCCGTACACCTCATACCTTAGATCCAGTCCGCCGTGGGCGGACCAGCTGTTTTCAGCCTGACCTAACCCGCCACCAGAATACTTTACTAGGCAGACGCTCTCATCTTCCGCCTTGGTTCTATCATAGTGGACTTGGGTTGAACCGTAGCCGAACACTTCTTCGGGTTCCCCACCGATGAGCTTCCTTGTGACTTCTAGTGAATGGCAGCCCATATCTAGCAGGGCCCCTCCACCAGCCAACTCTTTGTCCCAGAACCACTCGCTATGGGGCCCAAAGTGGGCCTCCCTCGCCCTAACATGGAAAACCCTACCCAGGGCGCCACCTCTTATAAGCTGCGCTGCGCGCAGGATCTGGGGCACATACACCTGGTTCTCGGCGTACGCGTGGAGCACACCAGCACGGTTCACCACACCAAGAATTTCCGCAGCCTCTTTCAGGTTTCTTGCGAGGGGTTTTTCCATTATAATATTCTTGTGGTAATCCGCGCACACTTCAGCAGCCCCCGCGTGCAGGAAGTTCGGCAGGCATACATCCACAACGTCGACCTCTGGATCCGCGCACACCTTTTCGATGAACCCCTCCCCAAGACACACCTTTGGCACCCCCCATCGACGTGCAAAAACATCAGCCCCACTACGTGAGCCAACAACCACAACTTTGGCCCCCTCTATTTCAGAGTAGGCCTGCATGTGGAAATCGGCAACAAACCCGCTACCAAGCAACCCTATTCTGATCATCGAATCCTTGTTTGACACACAAAAATAAACTTTCCTCCAATAATTCTCCATACATGGATGTGCGGAGGCGTCAAACCTTCCCCATACCTTCTGGTTAGGCAAGTTTGGAGAATAATCCAAGTACTCGGAACCCACTGAGATTAACGCAGCACTCCTCCTCATCCGCTATCCTCTTGGCCAACATGATGGTAGCCATAAGCAAACTAGAGAGTAGCTGTCACCGAGGCATAAATTGGGAAAGGGACGATACAAAAGGGCTTTAGTCATCAGGGTGGTGTTATACTCCGCTAAACATACCAAGCGAGTTTAAACTACACCAAGACGTTTTACTATTTGGGCATAGACATCGTGAGTATTAAGTGTGCGCACAGCGCCTGTGGGGAATGCTTGATTTCGTGGAGGCTGGCGGCACACATCACCATTAATAATGCTTAATTCCCATTTCACTATTGCCTGATTTTAATCCCCCAACAAAATCTTATATCCTCTTGCAATAAGGTTTCAAAATATGTAAAAAGCTATTTTGAGCAATACTTAATACGTTACCGTGCAACTAGGGTGTATGAATAGTAGCAATCAAAACCGCATGGCGTTGGTTGCAATAGCTCTCAGTATTGCGGCAATATTGGTGACTGCAATTGGTGTGGGTGTTGCACTCTTTAGTAGAGCAACCACCCCAATGACAATAGTACCAAACATAAGTGTGACAAGTCAGGATCCCAATAACACTACGCTTACAATTGTTGCGACGGGCAGCGTTTCAGCCAAGCCCGCACTCGCCCAAATCGTTTTCGACGTTCAAACCAGCTCAACCAACCTAACACAGGCACTTGCGAATAACAACGAGATATCCGCAAAAATAGTGTCCAGTCTAGCCCAGTTAGGCGTTGGAGCCAACAATTTGACAACTCTATCGTTCACAGTTAACCCCATCTACTACGATAATGGTGTCCTCGAATACTATCAGGTAGACAACACGGTATTAGTCAACATATCTGCGGAGAACACGTTGCTAGTCGGACAAGTGGTTGAAGTGGGGGTAGAATCAGGCGCCCAGGTAGATCAGGTTAGCTTCACCCTTTCACCCACACAGCAGAGCCAGCTTGAAAAACAGGCGTTAAGCATCGCTTTGGCGAACGCCCAACAACAAGCCGAACAGGCGGCATCACAACTAGGCCTCAAAATACTTGGTGTGGAACATATATCGATTCCAAACGTCTATTACCAACCCCCCATCTACTCACCACCCCTTAGCGTCATAACGACACAACAACCACAATTCTTCCAAGGCCAAACCCAGTACTCTATAAGCATACAAGTGGTCTACGAACTCTCATAAGCCCACTTCTTTTTTATATCAAATTTATTGGTTGATATATAAAATCCTATGCAAAGAGTCAAGTGGGGGTTGTGATTTAAGTCGTCAAGGATTGGTGTAGCTCGGTTTTTCATAATTGGGTTCGCCTGACACATATTGGCCTTTGGCTTCCTGTGGTAGCTCCACACTGAGGGCTGCAACTAACAACCTTTATAACGTTTTTTGTAGTTGTCTTTAGCCACCTTTTGAAAAAGTTATCGCGGAAAGCGAACTAATTACAATTTATGCATGAGCTCCGCGAGGAGGCGTGTTCCAAGATCCACATCGGGCTTATAGATCTACTTTAAACAAGTCATCATACCCTGTTAATAAACTGTTGTATTTGGTTTGAAGAATGTGTGGTTCAGCTCGAAATGTGTGTTGTGTTAATCCATATTATAGACTGTGATTCGCAAAAGCCTAGTAGGCAAGATCCTAAACGCCTCTAAGATATGTTCTACAGGTTTTCACACTTTAAATGCGTGGTAAAAAAGGAGACTTTAGCTAAATGCGGTTTGGGTCAACTCTTCGCTGTTGATAAGCCACACTTGGCCGTTATAAACATATGTTGCTTTATCGAGCAGAGTCAGGAAGTAGGTTTTTCCCTGCAGTGAGATGCTGAAGTTGATGTAGCCTTCAACTTGTGCTAGGTTGCCCGACAGGTTTACACCCATAACCGATGTGGTGTACCCTGTTATGTTGAGTTTGTTATATATCTTGCTCCAATTGGAAGCTATGGCTTGCCCCGTGATATTCTGGTTAATAGCCAATGCTTTGGTTATGTTTATATCCCAATAAGTGTTCGCGTCTTGTGTGTACTCCCCGCTTAGCGTTGATGTGTTGTCGGTGGCAAGCGACTCTAGGTGGTGTGTGAATAGCTGCTTTACGAACTCGGCGCTCGAGGTCTCAGTCTGTGCGTTGGTTTGAGGTGTGAGTAGGAAGTTGCCTTTACCCGTCTCCACAAGGTGGAAGTGAAGTATGAGGGTGTATGTTGCGCCAGGCTGAAGGGTGAAGTTTGTGTATATCTTGATGCCTGTCTGCGCCCCACTTGGAACGGTCGCTGAAACGTTTATCAAACCACCCACAGACACGCCGGGTAGCGGCTGAACCGATGTGTTAACCGTCACCTTCACACCACCACTCGGAACAATAATCCTTACCATATCGTAGGAGCCGGCTGGAATCTTAGCGGTGGCAAACGCGGCCGTTGTGTTCAACACATAGTTGAGCTTCACTTGTGTGGGTCTATCAAGAACTGTTATCCAACTGCCATTCACATTGTGCACCTGTATTTGTGTAGCCTCAACGTATACGAATTCTACACCCGCTATTGGTCCAGGGTCTTGAGCGGCAACGGTCAGATAACCCGTGCTCGCTATTTGCCCACGACCCGTCATCTTAGTCGCTTCATAGACACCTATGCTGGCAGCCACGATAACGACTATGGCAATAATCACGGCGAGAGCCCTACCTTTACCTTTTTTCACAGACATATTTAGTCGGTGGATACAATGTAAGAAAAGGTTTAAACATAGAGGTTCTAGAACAATCCGCCCATCCTTTCTATTATATTGAAAAGAAGGTTCCTATGTCACCTCAAACCTATTTTGCTACATCTAAACCATTGAAACCGTTTTAAAGTCGTGTGAAATGTTTTCCCGCCCACTTGCCGGGTTACGCCAGCTTGCTAGGATAATGCATGTATACATTAGCAAATATGGCCCCTAAAAATTGAGCGGTAAACGTGGAATACCTAAGTGCTACAGAGGAATACCAAGTAGACAAGAATGTGTGGCTATGTGGTTTGCCTATTTGCGGTCAAAAGGATTATGTTGAGAGTATAGGGATATAGTAGGATAGTGAAAAAGTAGACTCAAAGTGATTCCTAGTAGAGCCAACATTAAATACAAACTAAGTGAATAAGTCGATTGTGAAGTGTAGGGGCGAACATTCGGTCTTAATAGCCGAGGATGCCAGAAATACATCGTGTTTTGGCGAATTATGGATGGATAAAATGTTGTGGTTTTACTTAAGGGTCGTCAAAGCTTTTGAGTTGAATTTAGCCCTAATCTTTCTTATCCCATCCGGATCGCGGCCGAAGTGAACCCTGTTTGTGAGAAGTATTGTGCAGAGATCCATTTTAAGGTCGAACCAAATCCCCGTACCCGTGAAGCCTGTGTGACCTATGGACTCCTCGCTGAATCCTTCCACAAAGAATGTCGAGTTGGGGTTCTTTATGAACCAACCGTAACTGTGTTCCCCACCAATTGAAATATTTGAGCGATCTAGGAACAGCGTATAAGTGTTGGGGCTGAACAAACGTTTGTCTCTAGTAAGCAACCTGAGCGCGTAGTTCTCTAAGTCGCTTAGACAAGAGAAAAGCCCAGCGTGACCGCACACCCCGCCGAGGAAGAAGCTGTTTTCGTCGTGCACTAATCCTGGTCCCCAGGGCCTATCTGTGTAGCGTTCAGTTAGAGCTATCGTTTGTTCTGCCACGTTTGGTGTGAACATCGTATTGTACATGGATGCTGGTTTAAACACACGTTCGCGCCCAACGTCTCTTAGCGGAGATTTGGTGACGCTTTCGATGAGTTTTCCTAGTACGAGGTAGCCTAGATCGGAGTACACTTCTTTTGTGCCTGGCTGGTATTCGGGCTCCAAGTTTGCGATAAAATTCACCGCTTGATCCACGTTTTTAGCCCACCTGTAGAGGTCTATGTGTGCTGGGAGACCAGACGTGTGATTTAAGAGTCTACCCACTTCGACATCCACTTTTTTTGAGGCAAAAGCTTCGAGGTAGGCGGACACCTTATTGTTTAGGTGCACCAAGCCCTGGTCGACTAGCTGGGCCATGACGGTCGCGGTTAACAATGGTTTTGTGAGCGATGCCAAGTCGAAGAGTGTTCTGTCATCCACTTCCACGCTTGAATGTTCACCTATTGTCCCATTCCATCCTCTTTCAATGATATTTCCTTTATATATAACAGAGTATGCATAGCATGTGTAAACCCTATTTTCTATACCTTCATCGAGGATATGCTTCAACATAGGTGTATTACCTGCTATGCTCAACGCTGGTTCACCATCCACTACTAATGGGGTTGGCGCCCCGCAAATAAGGGGGTGTTCACACGCTTGATCCAAGTTTTCAGGTTTACCATGGACTCATCAACCCAAAAGTAGTCTTAGGTTTCCGCCAGCCTCTTCAAGCTTCCTTCTCGCCTCTTCTACGCTGAGGTGTAGTTTAACCATGACCACGGCGAGTTTAACGTTGTAGCCAGCTTCGGCTAACACCCTGCGCGCGTAACACTCTTCTACTCCCGTTATCTCCATAAGCATTCTAAGCGCCCTAGCCCTAGTCTTGTTTGTCAGAGGCCTCAAGTCAACCATATAGTTCTTATATACCCTTCCGAGCTTAACCATCACACTTGTGGACACCGCGTTCAGAACCATCTTCTCGGCTGTACCAGCCTTCATCCTAGTTGAACCCATTATCACTTCGGGCCCAGTATCCACAAAGATGGGTATGTCCACTGCCTCAAGTAAGCCCTCGGTGTTACAGCTGAGTCCAGCTGTGATGGCGCCAACACTCCTAGCATATTTCACCCCCGAAAGCACGTAGGCCGTTCTACCACTCGCCGACAAGCCGAATAGCAAGTCGCGCGACCCAAACCCTATCGCTATTAGGTCACGTGTCGCCGCTTCCGAATCATCCTCGGCGCCCTCCACAGCGGTTCTAAGCGCCCTATCACCTCCGGCGATGAGCGCCACAACGCATTCCTCCCCCACCCCATATGTGGGGGGCCACTCCGCGGCGTCCACAACACCGATCCTACCGCTTGTACCCGCACCCATATATACAAGTCTACCCCCTCGGCGCAATGTTTCTACGGTGGCGTCCACCAGTTTGGCTATCTGGGGTATTGCTTTCCCTATGGCTAGGGGAACTTTAGTGTCTTCACTGTTGATTAACCTCAACATTTCTTCGGTGGCCAATATGTCTATGTTTTCAGTGTTGGGGTTGCGCTCCTCTGTTATCATTACAGAGTCTATGAGGTGTGGTAACAATAAAGTCTTTCCGCCTCTAATACCTACATGTGGTTAAACTTTTATGGGTAACAAAGCGTAGCTAGGGGTATGGGTCTGCTTGATGATCGCGAATATTTTGTTGGGGTGTGTTACCCACATGGGGGTATAAGTGTTAACGTCGACAAACTCTTTACCCCAGCGTCCAACACCAAGATTTTCACAAGCTGGTTCGCTTTAAACACGTTGGGCGAGGACCACTTGTTTTACTCAGAGTATTCAGTGGTTGACTCTACACTTTACATTAAGCCAAGAGGAAACCCACTTCTAAGCCACGCAGACGTCGACAGCCTCCTAGAGGAGTTGGACGTCCCAATGGGTTTAAAAGAAGTTGTGGTTGACGCCGACTTCCTTAATCCCGACGCGAGACCGCCCGGCTGGTGCCTTGACGATGTCGGCGAAGCCTACGCACCCGTCGTGGATGACGTTTGCTTTGACCTGAACTGTATAACGGTTGAAAGAGTTGGTGCAGGCATACGCATGATTCCTGGAAACACCTATTTCCATTTAGAACTCGACTCCAAAACAGTGAAACCCGTCGTTAGGGGTAGAAGAGTTGTTTTACCTGTGGAAAGGCTTAAAAATGGTGGTAGAACCGGTTTCTCATATCCTTCACCCAGACACTTCTTCCTAGAATATTTAGATGAAAAAGTGGTGGAGAAGGGTTTGGCTTCAAAGGGTTTAAAGCTGCGTGTGGGTCGAATCAGGGGCGACCCAAAACCCTTCGCTGAGAAAACCATGGTTGAAACGCTCAAAACACTCAACAAGCAAAGCCAAAACATAGTCGCCGAACTCCTACTCTTACACGCGGGCAAAAAGCTTGGCGCACAAACACGTGAGTCATCAATAAAGAAAATGCGTAGCACCCTAGAATATAGGTCTATCCGCGGCGTATTCCTCCACGACGGCTCGGGCCTATCAAGATACAACTTGGTCAGCCCGCACTCGGTGGTCAAAGTGTTGTCCCAACTCGCCGATTCTAAGGTTTTCCTAGAATCCCTCCCCATAGGCTCTGTTGATGGCACCCTCCGCAATAGGCTGAACGAGAGGGTTAGAGCCAAAACAGGAAGCCTACTAGGTGTGAGGGCCCTCTCAGGGTACGTGGACGATGAGCCTTTCTCAATAATTGTGAACCACGCTGTCGACGTGGACAGGGTGGTTCAAGAGATAGACGAATTCGTACTTACACGAATGCTTGGTTAAACCAATAGTGCGCAATCGAGGCTTCTTGCATCATAATGTGATGGTGTCCTATGGAGTCCTATGGGTAAAGCTTGTGTTTTTCTAGCTTTGATTTGTACTTTGTTATCTCATCACCCCAGGAGTCCACGACTTCATTGGGGTCGGCTCCTTCCACCATGGCTCTACGAATTTTGTCTGAGCCTGTTAGGAGGTCAAAGTGTCTCCATCTTCCCCTGAAAACCATTTGCTCCCCGTGTATGTTGAGGATTATTCGCATAAGGTGAAGTGTTGCACGTATTGGGCTCAAAGCATCCCTATCAAGGACGTGCAGGTATATACCTCTACACTTCTCACCATTATACTTAGAGTAGTTGGGGCTAAACACTGTAGGCCTACACCTTACACCATCTAGCTTAAGGGCGTTGAATCGGTGCGCCACATCAACACAATCAAGCCAAGGTGAACCTAAGAGTTCGAAGGGTGTTGTCGTACCCCTGCCAACAGATAGCTCAGTGCCTTCGAAGAGACATGTCCCTGGATAAAGTATACTTGTGGTTAGGGTTGGAGTGTTTGGTGAAAGCGGAACCCAAACCATACCAGTCTGATCATACCACATGTTTCGCCTCCACCCCTCAAGTCCGATTATATGTAGGTCCACGTTTGAACCCATTTCCGTAGCTATAAGCTGTGCTAGCTCACCCACTGTCAGAGCGTATCTTATCGGTATACGCCAGGCGCACACAATTGATGTGGAATCAGGTATGTTTCCCTCCACAACATCCCCCCTTATGGGGTTTGGTCTATCGAGCACGATGAGCCTGATTCCGCGACGAGTGCAGAACTCTATGGCTGAGCGTAGCACAGCCAGATGGGTGTGGTACCTTACACCACCATCCTGAATGTCGTATAGAAGTGTATCAACACCATTGAACCACTCATCTTTGAAGCCGGGTTCTTCAGAGTACCAACTGTAGACCGGTTTTCCGGTCAGTGGGTCCACTCCGCTATACACAACTTCACCCTCCCGGTGTTCGCTATAGAGGCCGTGTTCGGGTGAAACCGCGCCCTTAAACCTGTCTCCCAGTTTCGACGTCAGGATTGCTGTGATGTGTGTGAGGTCGGCTGATAATGCGGTGTGGTTTGTGGCTGCGAGAACACCCCTTGTATCCCCAAGCAGACCAATGTTGCCAAGTAAGATATCTAGGCCGCTTTTGACACTCAAACCGATCCCTCCTCCTTTACATATTTTGTGTTTACAACGTTGAACACTGAGCGGGAAACCCTTCTAACACATTCCTCACCCGCATATGAGTCGTCGAAGCCCTCAGCGTATATTGCCAGCGAGTAGCTCCAATCTTTGGTCCAAACCACAGCCACATCCGCTCTGAGGTCTGATAGCGCACCGGGCTTGTTTATGGATTTAACATGCCATCCAGGCAAACTTGATGGTATAAGACCTGTGTGTTGCTGGAAGCTTAATATCCTCACAAGCTTTCTACGGCTCTCTGCGCTTAAACCAACACCCTTGTAGATTATAGAAATGAGTTTGGCCATATCTTTCGGGGTGGCCGTGTTGAACCTTCTTCTCCTTGGTTGCATGAATTTCCCAGTGAGGCTTATGTCTTTTAGGCCTAGGCTACGCATTGTGGAGTTGACGTTCGACTTGCCAACCAGCTCTATCATGATGTTGGACGCCGAGTTATCGCTCACGGTGAGCATGAATTGTAGCATGGATTCAACAGTGGGCTTAATATTTCTATTTATAAGACGTATTAATCCAGATCCTCCCACAAATCTCCGTGGGTTAAGTTTAACCTCGTCTTCCAGCCTTATCTCACCTATATCAATCCTCCTCATCACCTCGTAGGCTATGGCGAGCTTTATTGTGCTAGCAGACCTAAAAAGCAAGTCACCATTATAGTCTAACAAAACTTCACCCGTCCCTAGGTCCCCAGCATATACACCCAACCTTTTAACAACACCAGACTCCACAACCCCTTGCACAGTGGTCAGCGGATCACCCAAAATAGTTTTATCCATAATGCATGCTTAACTTCGTGTTTTAAAAACCATTTGATACTTTCTCGGGGTAGGTCAACACTGTATGTACTAACCGAATCTAAATCCAAGTATGGCCGTATTAGTGGTTTGATAGGATTATATAATGGCTCTAAAATAGTACTTTATGGCGAAAAACTCGGACATTCTGCTTGTTCCAGATATGGAGCTTGAGTTTAAAGGCGAATGGTTTGAATTCGACGGTATAAGCGAACCTCCATCCCATTTAGAAAGAGACTTTAACCTCGCTAGGGGGCGCTGGAGGCTGACAGAGGCAGGCGGCGAAGGCTGCGGGTTGAAAGTGGAGAATGGGTCAATCGAGTATTGGGGAAACCCCAACGAGGCCTACGCCATCCTAATACAACTTCTCAGACAGAGACCAGGCTATCTACCGGCAGTCACTGTTTCAACTAGAAAGAGATTTGGTTTCAGGTGTTTCCACCTCGATATAGCTAGGGGAGGGGTGCCTACCATTGAGACGTTTAAGAGACTTGTAAGGTGGCTTTTCACACTCGGATACAACGCCCTCGCGGTATACTTTGAAGACCTATATCCTTGGAGTAAACACCCAGAGATAGGCCTCCACAGGGGGAGGCTTACACGCGAGGAGTGGGATGAACTATGCGGGTATGCCAAGCTCTACGGCTTGGATGTCATACCTTCACTCGAGCTACTTGGACACATGGAGAATATCCTGTCACTACCCGCATACTATAAGTACAAGGAGATGTGGTGGTCGCGTGCAGATGGCTCACTCAACGCGTCTAGCAGGGAGGCAAGGGAATTCGCCTATGAATTGCTTGAAGACGTACTTGACTCTTCCCCTTCGAGCTACATTTTAGTTGGCGGGGACGAGACATGGTCTCTTGGAAGAGGCAGAAGCCTGAGTGAAGGGTGGGTTTTCCGTGGACCAGACCTTTACCTAGAACACTATAGGGAGATAATAGCACGTGTAAAGAAACGGGGTAAACACCCAATAGTTTGGGGCGACATGCTCACCGGGATGTATTTGGAGCCCAAGGAGAAGGAAGTGTGGCGCAAGGTTTTGGAGGACAAGCTGTGGGATGAGGTTATTATTGCCAACTGGGATTATTCGCCTCAAAGCCAAGCACACTTTGAAGAGATCATAGATGAGGTGGGCCGATTAGACAGGCAGATAGCCTGCCCAGGCGCCTCCAACTGGAACAGACTCTACCCAAACTTCGAGGATGCATCGAAAAACATCGTTGGCTTCCTCGGCGCAGCAAGGAAACGTGGTGTTATGGGGTTTGCGCTCACAGCGTGGGGGGACGACGGCTCCGAATGCCTCCTCTCCTTCCTCGATCCCATCATACTTATGGGTATAGAGGCCGCTGAAAGCGGTAATACCACTCTCTGGACACAGAAATGGCAAAGACTCACCGGGGAGAGCGAGGAGGTAGTTGAAGCTAGGCTAACATACGGAAGCAAAGATGTATCGGACAACCTTAAAAAAGCGCTATACAGACACGAGCAACCCCCCCAAAGAGTGGTGCTACGACCTCAAGAAAAAGCTCTACAAGCGAATCTACCAGAAGACCTAAGGTTCATACAAAAATGTGTTGAGGTAGCCTCTAAACCAGTAGAGGAGCTGCACCCAAGCGACTACATCAGTCTTGCCAACATTTATGCCAAGCTGTGGCTCGGAGAGAGAAAACCTCAAGGGCTTATTAGGATTATCACAAGGCTGTGGGGTTCCGCTGGGGCAGTGGATCTAAAGCTATGATTATTATTCAAAATTCAATGGCCCATAGTCTATATATGCGGCAGGACAAGGCGGACTACGAGTCGCCGGCCTCTCTTACAACTGTGTTTGAAGAACGCCGACTCTATCCACCTACAATACTAAGGCTTCTGCGAATATCAATTTATGATATACATTAAGTGGAAATCATACATGGTTAATAATTAGCGGACCGAAAAAAATAATTTTAACTAGAAATCATTATAATCCATGGTAGGTTTTTATGATTTTTCTAGGCGTTATACAAAGCGTTATATTTTAAAAAGGTTGTCCACGCTTCTGATTGCGCTGTTTGCAGTGCTCGTTTTGAACTTCCTGCTGCCGCGTATGATGCCTGGCAACTTTCTCACATTATACATAGAAACATTAGAGAGAGAGCATCCAGGTGTAAACGCAAAGGCCATAGCCGAAAGGGTTGCCGCGCTCTACGGGCTCAACGTCCCACTCTACGACCAGTTCCTGAGATACCTCAGAGAGATACTTTCTTTCGACCCCAACTTCGGCCCCTCCTTTCAATACTACCCCACCAATGCTTGGACTGTTGTGGTGTACGCTGTGAAATGGACACTCCTTTTGCTTGGAAGTTCACAGGCGGTGTCCTGGCTTTTTGGAATATTTATTGGCATCGTAATGGCTTTCGGCAAAGATAGGCTTGTGGATAGGGTGCTACAGCCGGCGTTCTACTTTCTTAGCACGATACCGCTCTTCTGGATTGGTTTGATGTTCATCTTGGTTTTTGCGGTCTACTTTAAACTTCTCCCCCCAAGCGGTGCATACGGCATCCATCCGACACTGATCAGTATTTTGCACCACATGGTGCTTCCCCTCTTCGTCATAGTAATAGGCACTCTTCCAACACACGCCTTGGTTATACGTGGCGCCGCGTTAGAGGTGCTCTCAAGCGACTTTGTGCAGGCTGCTAGGGCTCAGGGTCTCAGAAGGATTACCCTCCTCAACATGGTGCTCAAAAACTCCCTGCTACCCTCCCTCACGCAGCTGTTTCTTAGTATAGGCTACCTAATAGGTGGAATATACACCGTGGAGATAACATTTTCCTACCCAGGGATGGGGAGCGTTATATACACCGCTATATCCGCTCAGGATTACCCAGTGATACAGGCGGCCCTCTACCTTACAACATTGGTGGTCATACTTGCAAACTTGGCCGCCGACCTGCTCTACCCATTAGTCGACCCACGTGTATCGTATGTCTAGATAGGGGAGGAAGTCTAGATGAGCGCGCAGAACCCACTTACATGGTCCATCAAACACAATTCGTACGTTCGCGCTGGGCTTGTAATAGTGTGTTTCTTTATCGCTGTGGCCATCCTAGGACTAGTTTACCTCCCCCACAACCCTTTAGACTCAGTGGGACCAGACTATGCCCCGCCAAGTTTGCGTTTCCCCTTCGGCACAACCAATATTGGCCAAGACGTGTTTAGTCAGTGGATATTCGGCGCCCGCTCAACTCTTCTTGTGGGTTTCCTATCCGGTTTTATAACAATCCTGATAGGCCTCGCGGTGGGTATTTTGGCAGGCTTTATAAACCTAATGGATGAGCCTCTGATGAGGCTTACAGATGTGTTCCTAGCCATGCCAACCCTCCCCCTCCTAATAGCCATAGCGGAATTCGTACGACCGTCGGTGTTTATGGTTTCAGTGTTGATAGCGGTGCTCATCGGCTGGCCTGGCACGGCTAGGGTTGTTCGATCAAGCGTGCTTTCACTCAAGACCCAGCCATACATAGAAGTGGCACGTCTTAGTGGTGTGCCCTCCACCACGATAATGTTCAGAGATATCGTCAAGCACATTCTTCCGCTATCACTTACATACGCCTTATTCTCGGTGATAGCCGCTATACTAACCGAAGCCTCACTTGACTTTATAGGTGTCGGTCCAAGCACAGACTATAGTTGGGGGGCGCAGATCGCCTTAGCAAACCAGGCGAACGCTGTACTCTTCGGCGCTTGGTGGTGGTTCCTAATCCCCGGGCTAAGCATAGCCATCTTTTCCACTGGAATCGCGCTACTCGCCTACGGCTTGGAGTCGGTATTCAAGGAGGCTTAACACATGTCGGATAAGTTGCTGAAAGTGGAAGACCTGAATGTTTCATATTTTGTAAAGGATCACTATAATGACGTGGTGAAGAACCTTAATTTCGAATTGTCCACGGGAGAAATATTGGGTATAATGGGTGAGAGTGGGGCTGGTAAAAGCACTGTTGGCTGGGCTATTATGCGTATGATTAACCCACCACACAAGGTGGGTGGGAAGATTCTACTTGATGGTATGAACGTTTTAAGCTTGTCTCCGCAACAACTTTCCGAGTATAGGTGGAAAAAGGTTGCTATGATTTTTCAGACCGCGATGAATTCGCTCGATCCAGTTACCAGCGTGGGAAAAAGTTTCAGTCGACTTCTTCTGGACAAAGGGTTGGCTTCAACGGGTCGGGAGGCGCATAAACTTGTAGGGGAACTCTTAGATATGGTGGGGCTGCCTCCTGTGGTGGCTGACATGTATTCATTCGAATTAAGCGGTGGAATGAAGCAGAGGGTGCTCATAGCCATGGCTCTCTCTGCGAAACCACAGGTCTTGGTTGCCGATGAGCCGACCACGGCGCTGGACACGCTCACCCAGTTCTCAATATTAAAGACCATGCTAGATCTCAGAAAAAGCAATAGGATTGGTAGCATGATCTTCATTTCCCACGATCTTTCTGTCCAAGCTTTCATGACTGATAGGGTGATGGTGATGTTAAAGGGTAGAATGGTTGAGATAGGATCCAAAGAAGAAGTCTTCAAGAGGCCTGCTCATCCCTATACCCGCTTTCTTATGGAATCCTTGAAGTTCGAGTCGGGGAAAATTGCCACGTCGGCTAACATTAAAGATGCAGGTGTCGGATGCCCTTTCGCACAGTTCTGCATCCATGCGATGAGACAGTGCTTCGAAGAATTTCCAAAGCCAACTTCGCTCACAAATACACACGTGGTTTCATGTTTCCTCTACGGTGGGTAGCCATGGCTGTGGTGAGATTTCAAGAAGTATACAAGTACTTCAAGGATCCCTCTGGAAACATTGTAACCGCTGTGGATGGGGTTACTTTTGACGTTGGTGACAACGAGGTTGTCGCACTTGTAGGTGAAAGCGGATCAGGTAAGACCACATTAGGCCGACTTTCAGTTCGCCTAATCGAGCCAAGTAGGGGTAAGGTTTTATTTGAAGGAAACGATATAAAAGCTCTAGGAAAAGACGAGCTTTGGAAAAAAGCCCAATACATACATCAGGATCCCTATAGTTCACTTGACCCATATCTAACTGTCGGCGAGGTCCTAGAGAGACCGCTCAGACACCTTTTGGGAATGGATGATCCCAATACAATATCGGACACTGTTAGGAGCTTTATGGACAAGATTGGAATGGAACATATAACACCCGAAACGAGGGTTAACCGTTTAAGTGGGGGTGAAAGGCAGAGGGTGCTTGTCAGCCGCGCTTTTATTATAAACCCAAAGTTTGTTGCCGCTGATGAGCCTACGACAATGGTCGACTTTATACACAGAAACGAAATACTTAAACTTCTACTTGATTTAAAGCGGGAAAGCGGATCATCCATACTCTTTATAACACACGACTTAGAGCTCGCCTCACACATTTCGGACAGAATTGTTATAATGCATAGAGGGAGAGTTGTAGAGCTTGGCCCCCGCGACGAGCTTGTAGAAAATCCACTTCATCCATACACCCAAGCGCTTTTTTCGGTTACCCCAAACAAACTACTCACACATGAAGATGTAGCCAAAATCGTTGTTAGACCAACAACACACTATGTTAATCCCACTAAACCAGGTTGTAGGTACGCCCCCAACTGTCCCTACAGCTTTGAAAGATGTATAAAGGAGACGCCAAATCTAGTGGATATGGGGGGTGGGCACTTGGTATCATGTTTCAAGTATGGTTGAATTCGATCAGTATTAAATAAACAATTATTTGCCTTTCGGTATATTATATGGTTGGCTTCGAAACGTCTGGGAATTGCAATTGGTTGCAGAAAAGGTTTATCTATAATGGTTGAGTACCATTAAACATGGGTTTTCAGTCTAAGGAATCTTTGAAAACCAGTGGTGCAGGTGTTTTCTGTGTAGTTCTCGTATCCACTCTGTTAATACTGGGTTTCATCCCGCTTGCTGGTGCGCAGCAAAACACTCTTTCGCTTGGCGTGGTTATGTCCTCACCTATCATCGGTTCCCTCAACTATCTTTCACCCTCAGAAAACTATTACGTGACATCTGCACTATACCTACCCTTCGCAACATACAATTTCCCTCCATTAGCGCCGCTCACCCCGATACTGGCTGCTGGCTGGTCACACAACAGCAACTATACGGGTTGGGTGCTCAACCTTAAACCCAACCTTAAATGGGATAACGGCTCACCCCTCAACGCCTCAGATCTCTACTATTCCTTCTGGCTCTACAATCACACGGGGAGTATAAGCTATTCTTCAGCAGTTACACAAATAGCGATTATCAACTCGACCGCCATAGAGTTTAACACAAGCGT
>JAVZKQ010000017.1:0-31865 GCA_038884175.1 Thermoprotei archaeon
AGAGTTACGCTTCAAAGCTGTATCTAACGAGCACCTTAAGTAAACTGCGAAGTATTTCACATCCAGCCTTCTCGCAAGCACGGCGAATGGCTGCCTGTGATTAACCTTACTAAATGTGGCGTCGACTATCACGGTATACCCATTTTTTAGAAAGGTTCTACTCAAACTCCTCAGACAGGAGTAAACCGTTCTAGACTCGTGCTTTGAATAAATAGGAGATACTATCATATGCCTTAGCTCGTCGGATTGCAAGTGGGCAACCCTGTTTGGCTCACCCAAAAACGCTGCAAGCGCTCTCGCAACAGTTGTCTTACCTGACCCGGGTGGCCCAGCAAGCAATATAAGATATTGGTTCTCCCTATTCAAGTGTTGCCTCCCGCCTTGGTGCGCGACGCTTGAAGCTGCATCTCAAGGAGAACGTGGTTGTTGTAAGCCGTCTCAAGTCTTCTCGCGAGATCGATTACTTCCATGTCGCTCAGCTTAATTGTAACCTTCGTACCAGAACTATCACGCACACTCAAATAGTATGAACCATGGGCCACATAGCCGTTTTCGTCGAGTGAAGGGGGATTATCATCCACGTTAAGCACAGAAGAGGGCTTCTTGTTCTGGTCGAAGTGTACAATATCTACTATTCTCATAGCACAATCTATAGCGCCCTAAGCGTTTTTAGCTTTGCGGTCAAAACCACCAGATCTTCCCCAAAGTGCTCTGACAGAGAAAGGGGCGGCCATCCGCACAATCGATTATGACTACCCAGCGATGGGCTTGGATTGTTGAATCCAACACACATCTTTTAACAGGATTGGGTTAAGCCTGATGCCAGATCCCCGAGTAGCGCAAAAATCAACGTTGACGACGCTCTTAACGATAACATGGCGACCACACACAGGGTTTGGCCAGTCTATCTAATATCCATATTCTCCCTCGCCCTGAAGAAAAGGTGGCTTCAGAACTAAGTTTCATGCTTTAGAGCAACGACCCGTAAACCTCCAATTAGGAGTTACACCATCGTATCACAAATGTGGATTAGTGGGTGCTCCAGCCCATTTTTCACCGATGGACTTTGTTCAAGGTGAAGGTTAACCGGGTTTAAAGATACCAAAGTGAGAGTTGGCTTCGCCCTAATGTTAGCTTTTAACGGGTTCAACCTTTAGCTGAGCTTCTTCGAGTTGAACGGTCTTGGGTTTTATTACTCCTAGAAGTCTGTCAACATCTTTCGCATAGAGTCTTATAGCCTTGATTGTCGCGGGTGTAGTGGGATCCGTGGTTTCTAGCTCAACGAAATTCCTTTTCCTGTCTGCACGTAGCAGTTTAGCCGGGAACTTTAGTATTGAAAACTCTGCGTCCGGCATTTTTTGGGGTGTGTCGAAAACAACGCCATCCTCGAGTATCGTGTACGCTTTAGGAGCGTAGATGAGCTGCGTACCCTGGCTGAAGCTTGCGGTGCTGATACCCATTCTTCTTCTAAGTATCAGTGTGGAACCAAAGGAGGCGAGGGCAGCAACAACATAGAGTTCGGCTAGCTCTATACGACTCAAATCATAGTGGAAGGCGTCCCTAAGCAATAGTGGAATAGCAATATAGATGGCTGTTATGAGCACGAGGGGTATGACCATGAGTTTAAGCATACTTTTCGCAACCTTTAGCTTCTCTAGCTCGTAATCCATAAAGAAGGGCTGAGTGTCCTTTGCCGTCTGCCTGAACAACACCTTGTCTTTAGAGTCCTTTCTGATCTTTGCCGCCTCTTTCGCGTTCTGCTTGATAAGTGGAATCATTTTGCTCGTCCTATAAATCGTATAGCCGAAGGTTATTGCAAAGAATACGCCGATATAGGCGTAAATATAAATGGTTTTACCGAGAACCAACAGTATTGCGAAAACCGCTATACTACCCACACTCATAAGCGACTGCCTAATATCTGGTGGTATCCGCATCATCCAACAATAAGAGTTGTATGCAACGGTTTATAACTGTTATGTTCGGATTCAAACAAACAATGAAGCATGACTAGTAAATGGAGTGCCGTGACAACCGCCATACAGGATCAATAAGCCCCGCGTGGATACAAGTCCGAAGCATTAAACCAGCACTCAACTATGTGGGTCGGTAGCCAGCTGTGACTGTGATATTCAAATATTCACCAGACCTGTAAACCGTGAACACAACGCTTTCACCGGCCACCACGTTGAGCTCCAAATACGAGAGGAAACTATCCTCGTCGTTTAAAGGAGTACCGTTGACAGCGACTATTATATCGCCCCCAAGCAAAACCTGCTGCCCATACACCTGCGCCTGAATCGTGCCACCACGTATACCCGCTTTGGCCGCTGGACCGTTTGGTACAACCTGCTCCACAAGAACCCCACGGGTTAAACTCACGTTCATAGCTCTAGCCAAGTAGAGGTTCATAGAGACAACCGAAATACCGAAGTATGGGTGCAAGTTGTATTTACCTGTGGCGACCAGTAAGGGTAGCTCTCTAGCCAAGATATTAGAAGGAATGGCAAAACCCAAACCCTGACTGTTGGCTATTATTGCAGTGGTCACACCAACAACCTGGCCAGCCAAATCTAGAAGCGGGCCACCCGAGTTACCCGGGTTTATTGGCGCACTAGTCTGGATCACCCCAGCGATAGGGTAGGGGTTGGCGGTGGGGTCGTCTATAACCCTATTTGTGGCGCTCACCACACCCACCGTTAGCGTGCTTGCAAGCCCGTACGGGTTGCCGATGGCGACAACAGTCTGGCCAACCTGAAGCTGGCTTGAATTAGCCAGGGGGAGTGGGTGGAACTCGGATGTTGGGGCATCCACGCTGAGCACAGCCAAATCACTAAATCTGTCCTCACCTACTACCTGCGCCGGGTAACTGTTACCATTATAGAATGTCACAGATATGTTGGTGGAGTTGGCTATTACATGGTCGTTCGTCACAACGTAGTACGAGTTGTTGTATCCCACCACGAAACCTGAGCCGAGCACAGGCACAACCTGAACGCTTGACCCGAAAATATTTTCCACAGTGTTGATCTGTTCATCCATCACCACAACGATTGAGCGCACGGTTTCACGGTAGAGCTGTGTGTAGTTTGACGGTGTAGCATAGGTTACCTGCTGTATTGGTTGAACCTGGAGGGATGCTAATTTGAGTAGGGCGGCCTGGGTGGATTCAAGGTTTGCAACACGGGATTCGAGCCCCTGCTCCTGCAGCCGTAAACTGGCCAGCTCAGAGCCTAAGACAATGTAAGCAGCTGTGAAACCGGCTAGCAGAGCGATCAGCACGACGACGACCAAAAACAGCTTATTGGAAGATTTGGGCTGACTCGGCGGATAAATCGTCTGGTTAAACATCACACTTTAGTTCAGAAGACAACAAATAAACTTTTTGACTTATTACTTTACAAAAGTGGAAGTGGGTGGTTAACAGTGCATGTATTATTACAGATCGGTGGGTGGAGGGTGGTGTGTAATATGGGTGTAATGGTCAACCATCTAGTCGCCCAGCTCCACCAACACTAAAACATTTAGGCCACCTTCTTAATTGTGGAGCAATCGTGTTATTCTGTTTGAGCTGTAAGCTTATGTTTGCGAACAGACACCCGTAGCTTGAGCTGAGGGGGAGTACGCCGCGGTTACGTATGGTTTTACTTCGATAGGGCTGCTTGAGGGGTTGTAGACCACCCAGACATATCCAGCACAGCCAGTGCTGAGGGTAAACGTGAAGTTTATGGTGGTGCCTTGATAAGACTGCACAGCGCTCCTTATCGCTCCACGGCTCTGATAGAACTCAGCGAACTGTGATGGTGTGAACACATACACATACACTGTTGAGTTGGCGTGTATGTCAATGTACATCTTGAACGTATCGAACATTGTTGAGAACAGATAGCCATTAGGTGTGATTGTTGCTGGAACGTTCCAGACAACGAGGGGTTTTGGATGTGTTAGCTGGCTTACAAAAAGGAGGTTTAAGGCGACTGAAACCAGAAGCATAGCGAACATAGCTATTACTATGCGACGCATACACACAAAGACATGGATGGAAATATAATGATGACTTTTGGTTAAAGTTACCAACTTTAAGCCTAAAGCGATTTTCGTGGTAGTATCTAGTTTCCAAACATTGTGTTCGGGTTACAAGGACTTTTATTCGTATAGTCTATCTTTGTTTGGAGCTACCCAACCGAGTTTGTCTATACGCTTCTAAGACATATGTAACCTACATCGTCGCTCAACGGTTATCCAGTTATAAAGTTTTACAGCTCAACGGTTATCCAGTTATAAAGTTTTACACTTGTTACCAAGCTTGGGCGCAACTACAACTGCTCCCATTGCAAGTTTTAAATACTTAAGATCCAATGTTTGTTATGGGCTCTATGGAAGAAGAGTTGCTAGGGGTTCTTAGGGCGCGCTTCGGGGATAACCTTATCGTAGATCGAGACGTTATTAGAACCTATTCGCGAGATATGTCAGGCGTACAGGGTGAGGCGGGGGGCGTGATACGTGTGAACTCTGCTGCAGCGGTCAAAGAAGCCGTGGAGTTTGCGAAGGAGCACGATGTGCCACTCGTGGCTAGGGGCGCTGGTACAAGTCTTGATGGTGAGTCCGTGCCGTTTAATGGTGCAATTGTACTTGACTTCACACCTATGAAGAAGGTTTTGGAGTTTGACGCGGACAACCACACCGTGACCGTTGAACCCGGCATCATTAACCGTGAGCTGAACAATTATCTGGGTCAAAAGGGCTTCTTTTTACCCCCGAATCCGGGGAGCTGGGAGATGTCCACGATTGGGGGTAACACGTCAACGAACGCCGCTGGTCCAAGAAGCTATAAGTATGGTTCTTTTAGGAGGTGGGTTAAGGGTTTGGGAGTTGTCTTCGGTACAGGTGAGCTCACTACATTGGGCCACTATACCACGAAGTCTTCTAGTGGACTGGACTTGGTGAGCCTGCTAGTTGGGAGTGAAGGTACACTCGGACTCTTCACCAAGATTATACTGAGGGTGGAGCCATTACCCGAGGCGAGAGTTGGGGTGATAGTGCCCATGAGTGGTGTTCAACAGGCCACTAAAGCTGTTGTGGGGCTTTCCAATAAGCCATGGCTTGGCATATCCGCTTTAGAGTTCGTTGACCAAAACTGCATTTCAGCGCTCAACTCTGTTTACGGCAGGACACTGCCTGAAACACCATCAGCACTCTTCCTAGAGGTTGAGGGAACGAAACGCGAGTTTGAGTCCAAATTAGATGAATTATTGAACACACTCGCACACTTCGAGCTTGTCGGTGAGCCACTATATGAAGAGAATGTGGATGGCATGTGGGATGTTCGTGGGAGAATAGCGCTCGCGCTGGGTAAACTTTATGGAGAGAACCGTTATAGGGACGATGTAGCCGTGCCAGTGAGCTTTTTCCCTCAGTTAGTGAGTGGTGTGAGCAAGATACTCGAAGAAAGGGGTTTAGAGTATGCTGTCTTCGGCCACGCTGGGGACGGAAACTTACACATTGAGTTCGATCGTACAAAGCTGAATTCAGCTGAGCTCGACTCGGTTCTCCGAAAAATCTATAGCTTAACCCTAACCCTAAAGGGTACGCTCACAGGAGAGCATGGGATTGGTTGGCTAAAGCTCCCATACATGGAGCTTGAGCACACGAAAGAGACCATAAACCTTATGCGCAGTGTGAAAAGGGTCTTCGACCCCAAAAACATACTTAATCCACACAAAGCCTTCTAATTCCGGTGCGCCGGTTTTTGGTTACGCTTTTTAATGGGGTTGTGCTAACATTAATGTGTAAGGATCAGGGTTGGATGTGAAAGCTCAGCTCTCTAGGTTTCTAAGCATCCTTTCTTCCGCGAATAGGTTTGACTGGGTGGTTGATGGCCTTGCGGTCGGTACGGATAATGTGTCAGCCGAGACGCTCAGCTCCAATGGTATTCGGTGTGTTGTGAGCGTGGGGGCAAGGTTAGTTGACCACTATGATGCGGATAAGCTCTTCTTGGATGTTGAGGACGGTGAGCCTCCTAGCGAAGAGCAGGCTTTGGGTGCGGTAAGCTGGGTGCAGCAGAAGATTAAGGAGGGCAAAAACGTGTTTGTTCACTGCCATGCGGGTATGGGTAGGTCTGTAACGCTCGCGGCGTGCTACCTAATAGCCATCGGTTACCCCGCTAGCGACGCGCTCAAGCTACTCAGGGAGCGACACCCGCAATCCTCACCCACAAGAGCCCAGCTTACATTCCTCCACAGCTTCGAATCCAAACACCGAGGGCGGCTTAACGCGGCCTACCCAAGGTGAACGCCAGCCACCAAACAGCCATCCGGGTAAGTTGAATCCTTACGCCGCCTGCCTGTACACCTCTAATAGTTTTGGGTTGACTGCTTTTGGCGAATAGTACTCTTCAACCCTTTTAATCAGCGCTTCACCTATGATCCTTCTTCTCTTTTCGTCTTCAAGCATACTTCTAAGCTTCTCTATGAACTCCTCCAAGCTTTCCATACTGAACGTGCAGTTATCACTTGAAGCCCCAAGCTGCTCTCTTATAATAGGTAGGTTAGATGCAACAACGGGTATACCATAGCTCATCGCTTCGAGTATGGTAACCGGGAAAGTGTCAGCCTTTGTAGGTAGGACAACGATATCTGCCTTTGGGTAAACCTTCTCGTGAATAAACTTATTAGGAAGAAACGGATAATGTGTTATGTCTGGGTTACCATCCACATACGCTTTAACGCCCTTGTCCGGTATTTCCCCGACATAGATAAGCCTGAATGGTGTTATATTCCGAAGCCTTTTGAAGGCCTCCAAAACCATCCATCCCCTCTTCCTCTCATAGTCCCTACCTATGAACGCTACAACTGGTTTGCCGACGTTGTTGGTTTTGGTTATGCGCTTCGGCTCTATGGGTGGGGGTATTACTACAAGTTTATCATCTCTTACACCGTCGTTGATCATCCCCTGCTTGGCCCACTCACTCCAAACAACAACCCTTCTGCAGCTTTCAGCATTAAGGATCTTAGAGACGATTTTAACAACTTTTGTTGTTATCTTGTCGTAGTTAAAATACTCAACCAAATACTGTGAGACTGAACTATCATTATCGTGGATCCAAGGCCTCCAAGCATTAAAGTATCCCCAGTAAAAAGAGTGGATAAGACCCCCAGCCCTAGTTTTAAGGTGTTCAAGCAACGCGCTCCCAAGCCAATAAGCAAGTGTTTCGGGTGAAACCTGATACCTATCAAGCCGAGGCGAAATATTCATCCCGCTCTGCTTATATGTGTATTTTACTCCGGGCGGGGGGTTTCTCGCACGAAGCGCCGCGCCCATTCTGAAAAAGCCCTGGTTAACAGAGCTTCTAGGCGACACCAACGTGACCTCTAGCACCATTATTGCTCGATGCTCTATTGCGGTCTAAAGCCTTAAGCAGTGTGAACAAATTGTCTATAACCACTCGGTACCCTAGAATACAAAGCGAGCGTTCGAAACACTAATTTAGAGTGTGTGGTTAGTGTTCTGTGTGGTTGTTATGGATAGAGTGGCGGTTGTAGGTGTCGGTCTAACACGTTTCGGTAGAAGGATGGATGTTGGTATGAACCATATGGCTTGGGAGGCGATTAAGGCCGCGCTTGAAGACGCGGGCGTCGAGCAGAAGGACGTTGATTTCTTCGTGGTGGGCAACGCAGGCGTATGGAGCGAAGAGCCTTTACCTGCTATAACAGTCGGCGAATACGCTGGGCTAACGCCTAAGGGTACGATGAGGGTTGAGGCGGCGTGCGCCACTGGGAGCGCAGCAATAAGGGTGGCCTACCAAGCTATCGCCTCTGGGTCGGCCAAAGTGGCCATTGCTGTAGGCGTGGAGAAGATGTATAACTCCCCTACGGGCACGGTCGTAGAGCTCATCGGTAGGGCTGGGAACTACTTTTGGGAATTTGAAAACTTCGGCCTCACCTTCCCAGGCTACTATGCTTTATACGCCTCCGCTTATATGGCAAAATACGAAGTGAAGGAGGAAGACTTGGCGCTTGTTCCCATTAAAAACCATTACTACGGCTCATTCAATCCATACGCCCAATTCCAGAAGCCGGTCAAACTTGAAGAAGTGATGTCCTCAAAGTATGTGGCATACCCACTCAAGCTTCTCGACAGCTCGCCCATCACTGACGGCTCGGCGGCAGTCGTGCTCGCAGATGAGGAAACCGCGAGAAAACTCACGGACACACCCGTATGGATAAAATCGCAAGGAGTTGCCTCGGGGAGCGCCAACCTCAGCAAAAGACCCGACTTCCTTGGGTTACCGGCCAGCGTAGAGGCTGCGGCCCAAGCATATAGGGGTGCCGGAATAACCGATCCAGCAAAACAGGTGGATGTCGCCACTGTGCACGACTGTTTCAGCATAGCGGAAATACTTGCTTATGAAGATCTTGGCTTTGCTAGGCGCGGTGAAGGTGTCCAGCTACTCAGGGACCAGCAGACTTATAAGGACGGCCTAATACCTGTGAACCTAGACGGCGGACTAAAGGCTAAAGGCCATCCGATTGGGGCCACTGGTGTGGCAATGGCTGTAGAAGCGGTAAAACAGTTAAGGGGCGAGGCTCCACCTCAAAGGCAGGCCACAATAAGGAAAGGCGTTGCACTCACACACAACGTTGGGGGTACGGGGCACTACGCATACGTTACGGTCTACTCGCTCTGAGGAGGCGAATAAGTCGATGAGCAACCCGTTGATAAAGCCGGATGAGAAGGAGGGCCACCCAGTATACGTGTCTCAAAGGGAGCTGAGGCTAAGGTACGAGATACCCGTAGGCGAGGTTTACACCTTCTTTAAAGGCTTAGAGGAAGGCAAGGTGCTAGCCTCAAAGTGTTCGACGTGCGGCCAACTCTACTTCCCACCCCAGGGAGCGTGTCCCAAATGCCGTGGGGATAAAATGGAGTGGGTGGATCTAAACGGCGAGGCGGAGCTACTTGCGTACACACAGATATTCGTGCGCCCTCAAAGCTTTTCAGCCGAGCAGCCATACTTTGTGGGTGTGGCAAAGTGTAAAGAGGGTGTGAATGTGCTTGCGAGGATAGCCAACGTGAACGACCCAAAAAAGATCAGGATTGGAATGCGCCTTAAACTCAAAGTTGAGCGCGCCCCAAACGGTGTGCCCACCTATATACTCGAAGCCTAGGCTGTTACACTGACAAACGGGCAACACGCCGATATCAGTTGGCTTACCCCTTTACGTTACCCATGGGGACGAAGCCCACAACTTTTTTCGAAATACCCGTTTGGTGAACGCTGTTGACCACCTCGAAGATATCCTTGTAGGCCATACCCGCCTCCTCCGCAACACCCGAGTATGATGCAGCCCTAACGATTATCCCCTTTTTCTCCATCTCCTTTACGAGTTGCTCTCCCCTAACACGCTTTTTAGCCTGGGTTCTTGACATTGTTCTACCAGAGCCGTGGGCTGTCGAGCCAAAGGTTTCAGCCATGGCTGTATCGGTTCCCACAAGCAGGTAGGATCCTGTCTCCATTGAGCCACCGATTATCACCGGTTGACCCGTGGATTTGAAGAATTCGGGTAGCTCTGCACTTGGCCCGAAAGCCCTTGTAGCCCCCTTCCTATGAACTATGAGTCTGCGCACTTCGCCGTCAACCCTATGCTTTTCTAGTTTAGCCATGTTGTGCGCCACGTCGTACACCACCCGCATACCCATCGACTCCCAATCCCGCTTAAACACCTTTTCAAAGGCCTGCCGAATCCTGTGAACTATAACCTGCCTATTGGTGAAAGCCATGTTTGCAGCACACGCCATAGCCGAATAGTAGTCTTGGGCTTCAGTGGTTTTAAAGGGTGCGCAGGCTAGCTCCCTGTCAGGCACACTTATACCGTGCAATCGCATGACTTTGTCGAACACCTGCAGGTAGTCAGTGGCTATCTGGTGACCAAACCCCCTTGAGCCACAATGGAGCATTATTACCACCTGGTTTTCACCAAATATTCCAAGTTGTTTGGCCAACCACTCATCATCTGGCTTACGGGTGTACTGTACTTCTAAGTAGTGGTTACCCGAGCCAAGTGTTCCAAGCTGATTTATACCCCTCTTATAGGCTTCCTTGCTAACCTTGGTGTGGTCAGCACCAGATATAACGCCTCCCTCCTCAGTCCTCTCGAGGTCCTCTCTTACAGCGAACCCGTTTTCAAGGGCCCATCTTAAACCGTTGGTCATAACATCCTCGAACTGGGACTGATCGAGCTTAACAAACCCCTGAGCACCCACCCCAGCTGGTACAAGTCTGAAAAGCTCGTCCACTAGCTCACGCAGTTTGGGCTGCACTTCTTCCTTTGTGAGGTCTGTTCTCACAAGTTTCATACCGCAGTTGATGTCGAAGCCGATCCCGCCAGGGGAAATCACGCCCTCTTCAGCGTCGAACGCTGCCACTCCACCTATGGGAAAACCGTATCCCCAGTGGGCATCGGGCATAACACACACATATTTGACGACGCCGGGGAGCATGGCCACATTCGTCGCCTGTTCGAAGACGCCCGCATCCATCGCCGACATGAGTTGCTGGGACGCGTAAATACGTGCAGGCACGCGCATCCCCTTCTTATACGTTGTGGGTATCTCCCAAACATGTGGGGTTACCTGCACGGCTGGGGTAGACACTAACACCACCAATCCCCTTAATTGGTCGAGTAAGAGAAAAGCCTTTTTAATAAGCTAATTAAAAACATCATACAACGAAAACACACCCACATAATGCAAGTCATATGTTTACCCATTCACCAACCCCAATTTCCAACGCTTTGCGGTAGAAGTACTCGCAGGAGTATAAATCCATGAAGGCGGATCCAACCGACTTGTACACAACCCTACCAGCCTTAAGGTGGGCGTCCGATTTAATGAGCTCGCCGAGCTCAACCACTTTGTCCTTGGTCAACACGCCACCCCTGAGCGTCTGAACTATGTCCCCCGCCTCACTCATGCATCCCGCCGCGGTGTCGACGATAACAGCCGAGCATTCCATAAACACATTGTCCCCAAGCTCCCTCGCATTGGGTGTTGGTGCACCAACCGAAACAATTACCCTGTTCACATCGCCAAACTGTTCGACCACAGGCTTCACACTAGTTGTGGCGACAATCAACGTGTCTGCTTCTTGCGGTTTAAGCTGTGCATCCACGTTTAAACCCAGCGAGATGCATTCGTGTAGAAACGAGTCCACATTCCACCTATTCCTAGACCAAGCGTTCACCCTGTTAAGCCTGAAGCATGCGGAGAGCAGCCTCGCATGGTAGCGCGCCTGCATCCCTGTACCGATAAAGAACACGTCCGAAGGCGTATTGGTGCGCTTCAGCGCCAACACACTCGAAGCAGCCGTTCTAATCGCAGTTAGTACGGTCCCATCCACCAAAGCCTTAAGCTCCCCGTTGATTGGATCAAATAGTAGGGCGACTGCTCTCGTTGTGGGCAGACCCCTCGAACGGTTATCGGGCAACACGCACACACTCTTCACACAGAAGCCGATTGAACGGTTATACGCAGGCATAACCCCCCACCAGTCCCCACCTGCTTCCAAGGACACCCTAAGCGGATTTTCTACTAACCCATCCACATAGTCCTTAAACCCTTGCTCAAGACGCACCAAGAGCTCCCCGACATTGAGAACATCGAGTAGCACTCCACCTGAAAGCAATAGCGCCATACATCCCAATCTGCCAAGATGCAAATAAGCCTACCAATCCCCGCTGATTCGAGTCAACACTACTTGCGGTCTAAAAAGCAAAGAGCAGTTATACGCTATTTTTGGGTGACTGTAAGCTAACAGGAGCAGCCAACGTGCGACTAGACGATCGCATAGGTGGGGAGGACAGGATTTATTACAACTTGTGCAACGCAAATTATTCTAGCCTATGCCTGTTCTAAGGTTGCTGGAGTTGTGGAAGAGTCTTACTTCCCGAAAATCATATAAAAATCTTTTATAGGTTAATAATACCCACGACACAACTATACAGATGGGTTCCTAAAGCGACTCTAGACGAGGATTTGGACACGACGGCCTCGCACACCCATCCACATGTTACAAAGCCCTTCATCACACCTCTAACTAGAACACGGCTCACGGCTTAGGTTGTGACTATTCATCTGGATTTCCCATCCTTTTCTTGAATACATCCACAAGCCGCCTGTCCCTCTGACGCTTCCTAGACTCACCGAAGATAGAGATCAGAATGTCGTTCATAAAGATAAAACCTTTAACTACTTGGCCATCTTCGACCGAGGCTACCTGGGCACCCTTCCCGTACATGCTGTTCAACACATCGATGAGCTTTGTCGACTCTGAGACGACAACGATGGGCTCACACACTTCCTCAACACGTGTGTCACCATAACCGTTCAGTAGGAGCACCGCTACGTCCCTGACGTATATCGCACCCACAACACTACCAGCAGGATACACATTGCTGCTGCCTTGGAAACCAATGACCGGGAGCCGCCTGTGACCCGAAAAGCTAAAGGTCTCCATGGCTTGCCTAGTGGTTGAACCACTACGAACCACAACACTCTTTTCCACCTGGACCATTATATCCTTAGCCGTAGCGTCATCGAGCCTGAGCACCCTACTTATTATAGTGTGCTGGCTGTCGCTTATTACACCCTCCGCTTTCGCTAGCTCCAAAGCGTATAACATCCTCTCCTCGGTCGTCATGCTACCACGCGGTCTCGCCCATGAAAAAACACGTGATAGGTGTTGGCCTATGGTGTTGAAAACAGACGCTGGAATGGACATTACTGCTAGGTATACATCCATAAACCCAGAGAGTCTGAGCGCCAAGTCCTCTGGGTTATTGGCTGCGAGCGTCTTAGGCCAAGCTTCACTGATCACAAACACAATAAACAGGTTGAGTACGGAGAAGATTATGGCACCGATTGTCCCAGCGTAAACATAGCCCGCATAGGTGGCTATGGAAGTGAACGCTATGTTAACCATGTTATCCCCAATCACGATGGCGTTGAGGGTGTGCGGTAGGTTGTTCGCAAATCTGAGCACCATGTGAGCTCGCCTGTTTCCTCGAGCAGCATAGAGGCGGATGAGCATTACCCTGAGTGACGAATACGCTGTTTCCGCAGCTGAGAAAACGAACGATAAGGTCACGAGGGCTAGGTATGTGGAGACAAGGAGGGCTATTTTTGTGGCGGCTAATTCCAAGTTCTGCGGTCACCGCCTCCCGGAACTAAATATTAGGGTGTACACGGCTGTCTCAGTCAACCTCCGGGTTGAATTTGAGTTGAGAGGACACGCTTACGTCCACCACGGTTTCGCATATGTCCGCCGAATACTCGGCCACCCTGCGTAGGCTCTCCAGCCCCAGCCTTAAAAGTGAAACACTCTTGGCGTCGAGTGTTGAAGCGAAGAGGAGCTGGATCACATTTGCCTCCAAGTCTAGGGTTTCGCGCACACGTCTTATAACGCTATTAGCGCTTTTGGTATCAAGTGTGTACACCGAGTTCATGGCGCTGTCAAAGAGCTGCTGAGAGCTGGAAGCTAGGCTCTTTAGCTTTTCGACGATAGCTCCGTCAAACTCTACTCCCCTTAGATCGATTGTTGATGAGGCTATCTGGGTTGCATGGTCGGCTATCCTCTCAACACTCCTTACAAGGACTGTGAAAGGGATAAACTCTCTTAAACTTTTCATACCTATACTCTGTATTAGAGCTGGGTTCAGGAGTGATCTGTTGAGCTGCCTTAATATGTAGTACGCAAACCTGTCAACCTCATCATCCCTACTAATTACTTCCTGTGCAAGCTGAAAGTCCAATGTGAGAAGAGCGTTAAGCGAGTCTTGAAGCATAGATTTTACAAGCAAGGCCATTCTCCTTAAAGCCTTGTTCAGTGGTAGATCCGTGTCGCCATGTAGACATTGGATCAGGATGTATTCAGATGTTTCCTCCACCACCTCAACCCCTATGAGCTTCTCCCTAATCTGTGATTTAAGCCTGTGACGGAAGTCACCGATCTCACACTTAATCTTTATCGAATCATAGCCGGCAATATAATTCGCTATAAACTCCCTTAAAGCCTCCTCTTCATCGACGCATTTGGCAGCATCCACAAGCCCACCACTCAACCCGCCCTCCCTATCACCTACTAACACGAGCAGTGAAAGGTCGCTCTGCGGTATTATGCGAACTTCCTGTTTGGGTTTTAAACCAACAGCCTTAACCCATTCAGCGGGGAGTGAAACCACAAACGTGGATCCACCTGTAAATTGCACCCTTCTCGTAAACTTATCCGTAAACTCTATAGAGGCGGAATCAGAATTAGTCCGATCCATTATTTTCTATTAATAACATGTTGCTAGCTATATAAGGATTTAGATCGCTATATTGCTCTATATAACTAGAAAGGTGTGGCCGAAAACCTCGCAACTATGGAGGAAATCTCATCAACATACTTCTTAAAAATACTCAGTATATCCTTGGAGGTTATAACCCCAACAACCGCCTCCTTCTCCATCACTATTAGACGCCTAATGCCCTTACTAACCATAAGCTCAACCACATTCTCAGTGGGCGTGTCCTTATCACACGCAATAAGAGGAGAGGACGCTAGCTCGCGTATACTGACCGCTTTGGGGTCAACTTCTCTTGCGATAACCTTCTCCAAGAAGTCCCACTCTGTGACTATACCAATTGGTTTGTTCCCCTCTGACACAATAACATAGCCTTTGTGTGCATAAGCCATACGTTTCGCGGCTTCTAAAGCCGATAACTCCGCGTTTACCATAAGAAAATCAGTGTGCATCACTTCTTTTGCTTTGAGCACCATATAACATATATGTTTTAACTTGAAAAATAAAATTTGTGGTTTAACACTATTAAAAAAGATAATTTTTTGCAGCCATAAAGCTTTTGTCCAGACATACTTGGTCTGGTCCTCCTCATGTTTTTGGGTAAGCTTTAATCTTCGTGCTTGCTCAATTTGAGTTGATGTTAGATATTAAGCTGATAAGAAAGGACCCAGAAGGTGTTAGAAAGAACATATTAAGGCGGCACAAGGAGGTCTACACACAAAACTTTGACAGGCTTCTTGCAGTAGATGCTCAACTGAGGAGAAAAATGAGTGAATTGGAGTTGAAGAGAGCCGAACACAACAGGCTTACGAGGATCATAGCGCAGCAAATAAAGCGGGGATCACATCAGATGAGCGACGCCCAGGATTCGGCTGCCAGAGTCTCCAGCGAAATAGGCCTACTTGAGAAGGAGGTGGAGGGGCTCAGGGTTGAGAGGGACCGTCTCCTAAAGCTTGTGCCAAACCTCCTCGACGACTCCACCCCAGATGGTACCGACGAAAGCAATAATATTGTCGTGCGCCACGTGGGAGATAAGCCTGTTTTTGACTTTGAGCCCAAGAGTCACGTTGACCTCATAGCCCAGCTTGATTTGGCCGATATCGATAGGGCTGCTAAGATTGCTGGGTCGAGATTCTATTTTCTTAGGGGAGACCTCGTGTTATTGGACCTCGCGGTATTAAGGTTTGCGTTGGATAAACTCGTCGAAAAGGGTTTCATACCCGTTTTCCCACCCGAAATGATGCGAAGGGAGGCCTATGAGGGTGTAACCCCCCTTCAGGATTTTGAGGACACGATGTACAAAGTGGAAGGGGAGAACCTCTATCTTATAGCCACATCCGAACACCCGCTCGTCGCAATGCATATGGATGAGGTGTTCGAACCCGAGGAGTTGCCACTAAAATACGCGGGTATAAGCGTGAACTTCCGTAAGGAAGCGGGCGCCCACGGTAAGGACACTAAGGGCATATTCAGGGTCCACAACTTTAACAAGGTTGAGCAAGTGGTCTTCTGTAGACCCGAAGACTCTCCAAAACACCTTGAGGAGCTGCTGGGTAACGCGGAGGAGATCTTCAGGGCACTCGAAGTGCCCTACAGAATTGTGGAGATATGCTCGGGTGACATAAGCCCCAAGAACGCAAAGCAGTATGACATAGAAGCGTGGATGCCAGCTCAACAAACATACAGGGAAGTTGTATCCACGAGTAACTGCACAAGCTACCAAGCGGTAAGCCTTAATATTAAGTACCGGCTAAAGCACGGCTCAACCGAAAAAGAGTATGTGCACACGCTTAACAGCACCGCTGTGGCCACACCACGCGCACTGGTGGCCATACTCGAAAACCACCAACAGAGGGATGGAGTGGTGAAGATACCCAAGGCGCTAGTCCCCTATATGAATGGGAAAACGGAGATTGCGCCCAAAACCAAGACTACTTAACTAGGAGAATTGTCTTCTCCATATATTCCTCAACCATTTTAAGATCATGCCTATCGGGTTTACCCCCGCCCTCAAAGATTAAATTATAGGTTTGATCCACCATGAACTCTTTCTCTGGACCAACACACTCATGCTTGATAATTAAGCCGGGTTTAACCCTTAAAAGCTCCCAGTTGAATGGGGGTTTGTTGTCGTAACACGCGAGCACCATCCACCTTTCGCTATCCTCCAAAATGTTAAACCCCACGGTGCTTGGGGGGCGCGTGTCACCAACCCTCCTCGGGTTGGCGTCCACGGAACCGCAGTTCAAACACCTCCACAGGTCAATGGTACCCACAACGTGGCCTGGTACCGCGAGACCCACGACACCGTAATACTTGAATCTATGGTTACACGTCTTCTTAGACACGGCGTCCGTCATAAGCACACTTCTGCACAGTCACAAATAAGCCTTATAATACAAGCGCACACGCTCACTGAGCATATGTGACAGTTACATTATAGCTCCACGGGTTGCTCAGAACAATGTAAACCTCACCCGTGACTGGGTATGTCACACTCAGCTTACTCACGGATAGCTCAGTATACTGGTACACCGTTTGGAAATTACCCGGCCTGTTTATGAGTATAAAGACGCTGATGGGCGCACTACTATTCATTGTGAAGCTTGAACCAGAAGTGAAGAAGAGCTCCACGGAGGTCTGGTTGGGTACAACAATTGTGCCAGTGGGTGGGTAGCCAACCGTGCTAGCGGCTGGCTGTATAACTACTCTGTTGACCGCGTAGCCCGCCAGCCCCAACCCGATTATGATTATGAGCGCGGTAAATATGAGCGCAGCCCTACTCGTCTGGCCCCAACTATCCATGGGTAAACCGATTTTCTAATAGTATATAAGTTAAACGTAGAGTTTTGAACCAGGGCAAAAATCCTATATTCCTCCGCAAAAAAGACCCGCTAGGGGTAAGAGGGAGTGGATAAGGAACTTGTCATCACGGCCATAGTGCTCACAGCGGTTGGTGCATTCTTCGCGTTTCTTGGCACAGGCTACCACATATCAGGTCAAGGCTTGGATTACAACATAGTTTTCTCATTTGAACCATTCTGGACCCATCCAACAATAAGCGGAGCAACGGTGACCCCCGTCTACTACGTCAATTTTGTGGGTGTGGCTCAACTAGTGATCGCGGTAATCTTCTACTATATGGGTCTTAACACAAGAGAAGTAGAAAAAGGAAAAAGCGGTGCCTAACTTAGGGCGGAGACAACGCTTTCAGCGAAGACGTTCTCTGGGAGCGCGCCCTCGAATTCTGTCGACTCGTTAATAACCACTTTGGGAACAGCCATAACGTTGTATTGCTGGGCCAGTTCTGGAAACTCTAATGCCTCAATCATGTCCGCCCTAATATGCGGATTCTCAAGTGCGAATTGGTGGGCTGTCCTAACCGCCCTAGGACAGTATGGGCATGTTGGGGTGACGAAGACCTTGATGTGTACAGGGTCGCTGATTCCCTTAATCTGAGCCCTTACCTCCTCTGGTAGACGTGTGATGCTCTTCGAGACGTCGATTATATCATCCAAAAGACTTCTGAACTCGTAGCCAGAAGGTATACCAAAATAGTAGAGCTTCGCACCATTGCTAGCAAGAATAACTGTGGCTGGAACTTTGTCCACACCCATTGATTCGGCCAACTGTTTCTCAGCGTTGTAGTCGTGTTCTTCTAGCTTTATTTTGGGTGACAACGAAGCTAATTCCCTGAGGATTTCGGTTGTGGGCTCACAGTATTCACAGTTATCCCTAGACGTGAAGACCAGTATTCGAACATCGTTTTCCAAATCTTTTTCGAAGAGTTCACGAATAAACCGCTTATCATTTTCACGCAGTATTGGCATAATTACCACAATCGAATCCGTTTTACATATATATAAACCTTCCACCGAATAACTTGGATAATAATGTATTCAAAAGTTTTATTATAAAATATATAGTAACTTATATGTTTAACATGTACCTTTCTTATATGAATTAAATTGAACATTAGCTTTTTGTTAAAATGATATTGATTTTGGACTACGTATAGAAAATTTACTTATACAAGTAGCAAGAACACCGACACGCTCATCTGTTAGCCAACACCTCATTTATCAAAACAACCCCGCACCACCGAGTGCCGCTTTTTAACTATCTTGGCTATACTAGAACTTAAATCATTTAGCCACGCAAAACACGTTGTGGACGCATATATAGTCTCTGCTGCGAGGTCGCCTATAGGAAGGTTTGGGGGGGTATTCAAAGACACCCATCCCGTTGAGCTAGGCGCACAGGTCGTTAGGGAGGTTTTGAATAAGAGTAGGGTTGACCCGGCCTCTGTGGACCTCGTGGTTTTCGGCAACGTGCTAAGGGCTGGGCACGGTCAGGACATCGGTAGGCAGGTGTCGGTGAGGGCTGGCATACCTAGCCATGTTGACGCTTATAGTGTTGACATGGTGTGCTCTTCGGGTATGATGGCTGTGATAAACGCCGCCCAAGCGGTGAGTTTGGACGACGCGCGCATTGTGCTTGCTGGCGGTGTGGAGAGCATGAGCCAAGCTGGCTTTGTGTTGAGCGGGAAGCTCAGATGGGGTGTTAAGTCTCTTAAGGGCGACGGGATGGGTCTTGTAGACGTTATGTTTCGTGACGGATTAATCGATCCGTTCAACCTTAAGCTCATGGGCGAAGAAGCGGATATGGTGGCCAGTGAGATGGGTGTGAAAAGGGTGGAACTCGACGAGGTGGCCTACACAAGCCATATGCGGGCCTATGAAGCATACAGGAAGGGTTTGTTTGAAGGTGAAGTCGTACCCGTGAAAGTGGATGGATCCATCGTAACGATGGATCAGGGGATAAGGCAGGACACGTCGCCCGAGAAGCTAGCCTCGTTGCCGCCCGCTTTCTCGCCCACAGGCCTACACACCGCTGGGTCATCCTCCCAAATATCAGACGGCGCAGCGGGCATGCTAATCATGAACTCTAAGGCGCTCGACGAGACGGGTGTTAAACCCATAGCCAAGATCCTCGGCTACTCGTGGATTGGCACTGAGAGCTGGAGATTCGTGGAGGCACCTGTGCCCGCTGTCAGAAAGCTTCTCGATAAACTAAACATGGAACTCGAGGACTTCGACTACTTTGAGAACAATGAAGCTTTTGCTCTAAGCAGCGTGATTTACCATAAAAAGCTTGGTGTAGATTATAGCAAGCTCAATGCGCTAGGTGGAGCCATTGCCCTCGGACACCCACTGGGTGCAACAGGCGCAAGAATAATTGTAACACTCATAACCGCGCTAAAGAGGTTGGGGGGTAAGAGGGGGATAGCCTCCCTTTGCCACGGTGTTGGGGGGGCAACAGCTATAGCCGTTGAGCTCACATAAACAGCTAATATAGCGGTTCATCATTCATTTACAGATGCAATATGGTTCCATCCAAGCTTCAGGAAATCCTTATAGACGAAGCTATGAAGGCCCTTGCGAATGCCTATTCACCCTACTCGGGTATTAGGGTAGGCGCAGCCCTATTGGACGATCAAGGCAGAATCTTTAGGGGGTGCAACATTGAGAACTCCTCCTATGGGCTAACGGTGTGCGCGGAGAGGGTGAGTGTGTTCAACGCTGTGTCAAACGGATCCAAGAATTTTAGAGCTCTTTGCCTAGTTGTGGAGGGGGACTTAAAGCCCACACCGTGCGGCGCGTGCAGGCAGGTGCTCGCTGAGTTCTCGCGCGAACTAGAGATAATTGAGGCCAACACGTCGGGGTACGAGGCGAGCACAACGCTCACAGAACTCCTACCCGACGCCTTCACACTTGAGCCGAAGTGTGATCAGAGAGAAGAGACTCAAAAGTAGTGTTCTACAATGTGCCGAATGTTCTCAACATAGTTCCCCGTGGGGCAGGGGGATATGAGCACGTCGTCCACTCCAGCATCGTGGTAGGCCATAACTCTTTCACGCAGTGTGTTAATATCCCCGTACACCATTAGTGTTTGCACCATTTCATCCGTTATACTCTTCCTCACCAACTCTCTGTCTTTAAGCCGCCAAGCATCATACGCTCTTTTAGCTTCCTCAGCGTAGCCGGCGCGTGCAAAGAGCCTCGAATATGCTTCAGAACTCGCGTAGAAGGCTATAAGCTCCTTCGAGGCCTGAAGACCCTTATCAGACTCCCCTAATACGTATGCGTAGAGCATCACCGAAAGCCTAGCGTGTGAGCTTGGGTTCGCTTCCTTCCTAATTCTTAGGACTTCAGGGATCATGCTTGACGGATAAAGGTTCAGGATAACCCTATCGGCCAGTCTACTCGCTAGGCCTATCATTTTCTCGTTAAGTGCAGCCAAAGCTATACGCGGCGTGCCTTTAACCCTGAGCCTAGCGTTGGAGGGAGAATTGAAATACCCTTTATAGTCAAACCTCTCACCTGAAAAGTATAGCCTCAAAAGCTTAACGGTTTCCTCAACCTTAAGAAGTGGTTTCTCGTAGGGCACACCGTGCCAACCACTCACAATTGTTGGGGTGCTAGCGCCTAGACCAAGCGTGAATCTCCCATCACTCAACTCGTTAAGTGTTGCTGCAAGCATCGCAAGCTGGCCCGGCGACCTAGTGTACACGTTGACAATAGACGTACCAACTTCAACCTTTTTTGTGGCGGATATAGCCAAACAGCTGAGCACACCAGCATCCCGTATGGTTGTCTCGCCGAACCAAAGACCGCTGAAACCCTTCTGCTCAGCCGCCGCACTAATCTCACTCACGGCTGACACGGGTAGGTCTCCATTTCCACTAAACATTAAACCAACAGTCTTGAAGGGCACGGATACCACCACCCCCAAAAACTAATAAGAGTTTGCGTGCTCTAACCATAACAGCTGACACCCCGCATAGGACTCCAATAAGGATTATTGACTGGGCAGAGAATTTGGCGTAGCCTTTAAGGCCTCTTATGTTGACCCTTGGCCTAATCGCAGTCGAACACATCTGAGAGCTCCCTGATTACTCTAAGCTTGTAGTCATCGTCTCCATCCACGTAGGGGTACACGATTGGGAGATCAACACCAGAACGTCTGAATGCGTCAACAAGTCCCCACACCTCCTCTTTAGTTGGGTTATATCGGGCGATTGAGAGTAAGGGTTCCTCCAACTCTCGGTCTATTTTCGGCGAGTTCCCAATAGCGCGGATGGCCTCAACTGCCCCAAGTTCCTCGAATAGCTTGTGGTAGTGTGGATACGAGTCATACTTTAAGAACTCATCGAAAAACATTCTTCTCGCAACAAACTCTTTTTCCGAGTAAAACAGTTTAATATAGCAAGCCGTGACAAAGCTTCTACCTGAATGTTTTAGACCGCTATGCAAGTGGGACGCGTGCTGCGGGCTGCAGAAATTGAGCAGTGCACCGTCTGCGTAAAGGCTAGCCGAAGTAAACATTTTTTCTCTTAGCGCAGCGACGAAAACCTTGATATCGGATGCTGTGAGCTTCTTTAGGTTTTCAACCCAAACCCTAATGGCTTTAACCGCTTCTCCACCAAGCATTGCACCGCTACCAACACCGAGCACAAACCTTCCCCCGGACGCTGAGCTCAACGTGTTCACACGCCTGGCTACCTGAGCTGGATCGTGTTCGTGGAATCTTAGCACACCAGTAGCAGCAGTAATTTTGTTTGTGCCGCCGAGCGTGAGCGCCGCTAGCTCTAGGGAGTCGAATCCGGCCAAGTCGGGGAACCACACACTTGTAAAATTGTGGTCGTCGAGTTTGGGGGCTAATCTCCTAATAAGCCTCGGTTCAAAAACCTCCGATCTGAGCGCTAGGCCCACGTTCACACATTGTCACCTCCACAAATAGTGGATGGGTTTAATCCTTCGATGTACGCTATAAGTCTAACAACTCCTTCAACTGTGCTACGCTCTGGGACAATGGGGTTATACCCAATTGAGGTTAACGCAGCGCGTGTGCGCGGACCCATGGCTACAACGTGCACAGCGCCACCCAAGCGACCCCCACTAATTGATGTTGTAGCTGTGGAACATGTGAACACAACCCCTCTGACAGGATTGTTTGCAAGCCAGTCTAGCAGCTTTGAGGCGATAACACCATCGACACCGAGGTCGTAAAGCTTTGGCTGGTACAAAATCTGTGAGCTCGCCTTTAAGGCGTCCACGAGCTGCTCGCTACGCTTAAACGATGAGAAAAGTGCGGTGCGCCCAAGACGTCTACCAGCGAGTAGCGCCACGAGCCCCCTAGAGCTGTAGTCGGTGGGGGGGTACGTGCACTTGGTGTGGAAAAGCTCGCGTACGCTACGAGCCGTGGAGGGGCCAATTGTGTACACGTCAGAGTGTTCAAGATTATGTTTTAGTGCGTCACTCGAATACTGGTAGACGAGTTCCACAGATCTTTTGCTTGTGAACACACAGGTGTCCAGCTCACCTAGCCTCCCAAGCTCAGCGCGGATCTCTGGGTTCTCCCGTGGTATAACAAGTGGGTAGCCAACCGCAGCTATACCTATGTGTGCGCACAGCTCAACGATCCTGTTCACAGTGTTTGATGTACCTATTATCGCCCAAATTGACGAGCTCACACCCAGCGCCTATGTCTGCTTTAATTTGCTGTAACTCTCCGCCGCACCGGCCTCGGTTATCCTTATAAATCGCGCGTTTCTTCTTAGCTCTTCTATGTTTCTCGCACCACAGTAGCTCATACCCGACCTCAGACCGCCTATCAATTGGTTAACCACTTCCTCAACTTTACCCCTATAGGGAACATAAGATTCAACGCCTTCTGGAACTATTTGCGCCACACTTTCAGGATCCACATCGTTTCTCTCTAGAAGCCTTCTTCTTATGTTAGCACTGAGGCTGGCCATACCCCTATACGCCTTGTACTTTACCCCATCCCTTATAACAAAGTAGCCAGGACTTTCATCTGTTCCCGCGAACAAGCTGCCAATCATCACGGTTGATGCACCAGCCGCAAGCGCCTTTGTTATGTCGCCGGGATTCTTTATCCCCCCGTCAGCGATTATGGGCACACCCATACTCGACGCCGCCTCAGCACACCACATCACGGCTGTAAGTTGGGGCACACCAGCCCCCGTCACCATCCTGGTTGTGCACGCGGCCCCTGGGCCTATGCCAACCTTAACAGCGTCCGCGCCAGCACTAATTAGATCCATAGTTCCCTCACGTGTCGCTACATTACCCGCTATAAGGGGGACAGTTGGAAACTCTTTCTTTACCTTTTTTATAGCTTCCAGCGCGGCCTCCGAGTGCCCGTGGGCAATATCCAAAACCAGCACGTCCACATCCGCTTCCACTAGTTTGGACGCCCTCTCCAAATAGTCCCCCCGCACACCTATCGCCGCACCAACCAGAAGCCTTCCCTTCGAATCCTTCGCAGCGTTGGAGGGGTTCGCCAACCTCTCAACATCTTTGGCAGTTATGAGACCCCTAAGAGACCAGTCCTCTTCAACGAGCGGCAACTTTTCCAGTTTGTGTTCGTCTAGCAAGCGCATAGCTTCTTCGAGTGTGGTTTTGGGTGAGCCAACTACAAGCTTTGCGCGTGGGGTCATAACCCTAGTGACAGGCTCCCTACCGTCAACCACAAACCTTACATCACGCATAGACACTATTCCTAGAAGCCTGTTGTTTTGATCCACCACTAAGAATCCACTCACACCCGTGTCACGCATCAATTGTTTTACCTCTGAAACCGTGGTGTCGGGGGTTATGGTGTAGGGTTTCTCTATGATATAAGCCTCCGCGCGTTTAACACGATTTACCTCTGAGACTTGGCGGTCAACAGTCATAAACCTGTGGATTATGCCTATCCCCCCAAGCCTAGCTATGGCTATGGCCATAGCGGACTCTGTCACAGAGTCCATGTTCGCCGAAACAATAGGTATGTTGAGCCTGATACCCTTAGTGAGGCTAGTGGAAACATCCACTTCCATCCTAGAATGTACAGGTGTCTTCACTGGGAGAAGTAACACGTCATCATATGTTAAACCCAAAGGTAGCTCCAATACAACCCTTTTAATATTAAGTGAGCACCATATGCTTAAGCATTGCTATTATATTACGCCTAAAAAATGTTAAAACAACTACTGCACCTTGTCCTTGGGGTCGAGCTGCGGTTTGTCCTCGAGGCTGAGTTTGGCTTGGTCTCTATAAAGGTTTGCTGGCACGAGCATCCCACCTGCTTCGGCCTCACGCTTAATTTCCTCATAGTTCCACTCGGGTTTTATGGCCCAAAGCTTACCCTTGTTAACCTCATAGGCCGGGCTGAACCTGTATACCACCAACCCGAGCAAGATTATGGATATGGGCACAAACACGAACACTTCGAATATTTCTGAGGCGGAGGCGATCTCGAGCGCTGTTGTCGTGAGGTAGCCGTATACGGTAAGAGCGAAGAGCTCTCCAATTAACGCGACAAACAGTATACTTATGAGGGGTCGCTGAGCAGGATGCCTCGCGGGGCTCCTATCCACCCAAGGTATAAGTGTCAACAAGAGTATCACGCCAAGCATTGTGAGGAGGCCGTCTAACACGTACTGATTGGAGAAGAAGCTAGCCCGCAGAACTATATCGGTCCACACAAAGTACCAATCGGGCAATATGTTTGCTCCCAGTGAACCACCAGTGTACTCTGTACCCGCACTTATGGGGAAAACGGCCGAGATTATGAACAGGGCGGCCAAATAGAAGAGGGTGAGCACCAAGCTATACCAAATGAGTCGTGGATACCAGTTGACCTTCCTATTCCTCGGCCCTCTCTCAACCGACACCTCGACTGGGCCGCTAGCGCCATGAGCTTCGAAAACGAGGCCAATCTTTGCGCCCAACACAATTATGAAGAGTATTGGGAGAAGAACCACGTGGAACGCGAAGAATCTGTTGAGCGTGTCGTCAGGGAACACGGCTCCCTTAAGTATGCTTGGAACAACTTTACCTATCCAACCTGGGAAGTAGCTAGCCAATTGGACACCCACACTTGTGGCACCGTAGGAAACCGTGTTCATGGGGAGAAGGTAGCCTGTGAACGCGTAGAGAAGCGTTATGAAGCCCAGTATTATTCCGAGTATCCACATGAGTTCACGTGGCTTCTTGTAGCCACCCACGAGAAAATTCCTCACCAAGTGGACGAAGGCTATTATAACCATAGCGTAGGCGCCATACAGGTGCATGCTGGCAACCAGGGAACCGTATGGCACATTGTGAATAATGTTGTTAACAGATTCCCACGCGAGATTCTCGGCTCCAGTGGGTAGCGTGCGGTATAGGGGCACGTAGTTTATCATGAGGAGGAATCCCGTTACGGCCTGAACCGCAAAAGCTATAACAGCGAGAGCTCCAAGCCAGTAGTGGGGGTTAAACAGCGTAAACTCGGGCTGCGGTTTGAGGATTAACCTCTTAAGGCCCGTCCTATCCTCTATCCATCTCCAAATATAGTCCATGGGGTCAGTGGCTTTCTCTTCATTGGTTTTGGAGTCTTCGACCACGACCATCACCTAGCCTGTAGGGGCGGGTGTCAGCGTGGCTGTTGACCCGTCTGGGATAATAGTCCCACCTATAAGGTCGTACGCCACGTTGTCGGAGCCTGTGTTAAAGCCAAACACAGTTGGCGGAGCCATACCAACAGCCCAAATCTGATCAGAGGTAGGGTCGTACTCCAGTATTACCCTAGGCACAGGTCTGGGCGCGGGGCCACATATGACCGTACCATTTTCAAGAAAGTTGTAGGAGCTACCGTGACAGGGGCAGTGCCCTCCAGGGAAGGGTGCCCCAGAGCAGGCTGTAACACTATTCTCGTATAGATAGATGCACCCAAGGTGTTGGCATATGTTACTGAACGACACTATGTCTTGGTCTGGGCCCACACCGAACATCGCTTTTTTTCCAAGCTTAACAATAAGGCATGGCTGGTTGTCCATGGGATACTTGTACTGCATCGGTTGACCCACAGTGAACTGCGAAGAGTATCCAAGCAACACCCGCGGGAAGGGTTTGAGTGTTGGTGCTGGAGGAACAAAATACCTCCCCACACCTAGGGCTGAGCCGCCGACTAGCAACGCTGATCCCACCAGTACACCACGCACAAAAAGCCTCCTATTGGGATCAAACTCTTTATCCTTTTGCTTATCCACCAATATTCAACACCACCTATTTTGACACAGTGTTATACCACTCTTGGAATTGTGTTTGAGGTAGAACCGTTAGGTTGGCCACCATGTCATAGTGGCCAATACCGCACAGCTCGTAACACCTTATCCCATCAGTAAGGTTCTCAGTCTGGGTGACCTTAAACCATATGCTACCCCATTGACCAGGTATGGCATCACCCTTTACGTATAGTGATGGAATGCCAAGTGTGTGAAAGACATCTTTTGAAGTTATGTTGAGTATAATCGTGGTGTTAACCGGGACAATGAGGTCACCAATATCAGAGTAACCGTTGGGATATGTAAAGTTCCAACCCCACTGAAAGGCGTAAACCCTGATGACCAAGCTGGGGCCCGCTGGGGCATTATAGATGAATTGTGTAGCCTGCACCGCTGTGACGAGCGCCACTGCCAAAATACCTATCGTTATCACAGCTGTGAGCCACGCTCTACGATCATCGTTCTTACCACTGGGCTTCATCTCAACATGTTCCTTGCCATCTTTCGCCCTGTATCTTATGGACGCATAAACAAGCCAACCGATAGTGAGCACAGCCGCACCGGTTCCCAATACTATGAATAAGTCGAATTCAGAGAGGAAATTCACAACTGTAGGTGGCTGTAGCACCCACCCCAAAAGCGTTAGGTGATACAACATTTGGGTTTTAGTCTACAGTCATATTTATAAGGTTAATCAAAAGCATAGTCCCTTGAGATAAGCGACCACTCTAAGACCCGCTTTTGCACCCAGTTGGCGTCTCCCTTTAAACCCATTGAAAACCCACAAAAGCTATAAGCGCGACGCGCTTAAGCCAACAAATAGTTAGTAGTGACGAATTCCTCTTACACCTAAAGATCACGACAACCCCTTGCGCGGAAACTCAGCACACACTAAACACGACCACAAGATCATGTTCGTTTGAGCACGCTAACATGGTTTCTTGTGATTTCCACGCGGGTCAGTGTCGCTAATAAGTCATTGACTAGTCTTTAAACTAGAGATACTCACAATCAAGTTTTATCTCTAAAAAAGGATTGGGGTGGACACCCTAAAGGAGCACTTTGACCGTTCAACAAATACATCCCAACCGCAATTTTACACCTCTCATCTACGCTCTAGGTGCCTCCGCGCCGCTATTGCTAGACTTTTGTTTGCATGCGAGGCGTGTTTTTATAATAGCTGGCCATCCATAGACACACGCCTTTTTTCAAGAATTGTTATTGAAAGCTCCACCTCGCATCCAAAAGCCAAGACCTCTTCTCCCTTGCGGTGAGAATTGAGGGTTCTAGCTCCACCCTAAAATACAAAACCATTTGCGCAAACAGTGTGAGTGAGAAGAGGAGCCTGTTTGCTGTTACCACCCAAACAAGAATTCCGAACATCATAAAAGCGTATATTAGAATAAGGGTGTACAGGTAGCTTGTAAAGTTTCTGTTTAGCATTGCTCCATGATACAACTTTGTGAAAACGTAGACCATGAACCCCACCATCACTACACTGTCAACCGCTATACTAATGCTTCTCCAGTAGGCTACGTTTAATGCAGTTGGAGAGAAAACCATCGTAGCCGTCTGAAACATAACGATTAAAAGGAAGCTTTTGGGTATCAGCCTCCTAATAAGGTAGGCGGAGAAGCTCATTTCTACGGCCATAATAAACGCGAACCAGTTTGAGCTAACTATTTCGGAGAAGGCTTTAATTATGCTTCCACCACCTACACTAAAAATTGGGATGACCTGTGTGACAGCTATGAAGGCCCAGCCCATAAGTAGCTCGTTAAATAATACCAACCCAACAATCAGTATGCGTGTAAGCCATAGGTACCTGTAGGGTATAGTGTACACATATAGGGCTAATTCACCCTTCTCCAGAGCAGTTTTTACTAGTACACGTATTATGGGCACAGTCAGGAAGCTCATAACACCCATATTGAGCCAAATGGCTGTTTCGATACTCGATACACTTGGGTGTGCCAGGTATATTAGGCCTCCTCCAAGCATTGCGGCCATCATGCCAAGAACGAAGATTGCTAAGTAAACCTCTAAGGCTTTATCCGTGTCGGATATATAGGCTAGTGTGTAAGCCGAAAGCAGGCTCATTCCCACTGCTGCCATCCAGAGAAAGGGCTCGAGCATCAAACTATATATTCTTCAACCCTGAAATAAGCCTTAACCACAACAAGATAAGGAAAAAGAGAGTGTGTGATTAATAGTCATCTTACTATTGACGCTAGTATACCGAATACCATTGCTCCAACAATAAAGATGGGTATTAGCGCCACGGCTAGAAGCGATTTTTGCTCGAATTTTAGGTGCATAAAGTATGCGCCGATAAGTGTGACTTCGAACGCGCCCACAAGTATTATTAGTGTATCGGTTGCCGCCACGCTGTACTGCCTAAGCTTGTACACGCTGGCTATTTGGATTGCTGTTGAAGCGAGTACCGCTAACCATACGGGTATTGGGTTAAACCTTCTTTTCTCCATGTTGAACCACCTTAGAGCAGGAAGAAGAATGCAAATATAAACACCCACAAGGCGTCTACGAACGACCAGTATATGCCGAACAACTCTACCGCTTCATAATTATTCTTGGTGAAACCCCCCTTAAGTCCTTTGATTATCAAGTAGACCATGATGAACAGACCTATCAAGACGTGTGTGGCGTGGATGCCCACAGTAAAGAAGTAGGTTGTGAGGGCGTTGCTTGTCGATGGGAACATTTTTTGCGAGAAGAGCTGCCACCACTCATAGAATTCGAAGCCATCGAAGATTGCGCCCAGGCTAAAGGTTACACCGAGCCATGAAAGCATTCCTTTCGTGCTTCCCCTCCTAATCGAGTCTAGCGCCATATAGGCTGAGGGGCTACTCGAGAGCAGTATGAACGTGCTTATGGCACCAAGAACAATTGGGTGCAGAGTGTTGGGCGCAGGCCACGTAGATGAGTTTATCCTGATATATGCGTCAGAGGCAAGTATCGCGCCAAAAAGAATAATATCTGAGAATATTAGGGACCACATCCCAAGTTTGAGCCTTGACACGTGAGCAAAAGGCCACTTCTCTACTAAACCCTCGGGAACTCGGAACACAGAATTCATATCGTCCCAAGCCCAACCCACGATACTCATAACGGCCAGTGTAGCGCCTACCCCAAGTATCGGCAAACCCAAATATGCGTATTGCAACATGGCCAAGCCGAGGAGGGCGACCGCTAATCCCCCTGCAAGGGTTATTGGACGTGTGCTTACGTGGTGCCTAACAACTACTTGGGGTCCGACTTGAGTTGTTGTCGAAACCTGTGTACTGTTTCTCAACGCTTCGACGCTGGGTGTCTTTGCTATGGATGAGCTACTGCCCACACCAAGCCCAAATGTTGGCGCTGTCTTCGCGGTTGTGGTGTAGCCACCATTCACCTCCTCCAAGATCTCGGTCTCCCATTCGGGTGTGTCCGCGTCCCAAGGGTTGGCCGGTGCAGGAGCGCCTTTGCGCATGCTGTAAAGGAAGTTCGCCACAAGTATGAATTGTACCGGACCAAATATGTACGCCCCAATTGTCGCTAGAAAGTTTGGTAGCGCCCATGAGGGCACATTATACGTCACTATTCTTCGCGGCATATCTAAAAGGAAGAACATAGGGAAGTAGAGTAAGTTGAAGCCTATCATAGAAAGCACGAAGTGGAGTTTTCCAAGAGCCTCATTATACATTCGCCCAGTCATCTTGGGGAACCAGTAGTAGAAAGCCGCAAATAAACCAAAAACGGACGCACCAACCATTACATAGTGAAAGTGCGCCACGACGAAATAGCTACCCCTAAAAAGCATGTCTAGTGGGACGGAAGCTAAGAACACACCAGCTATCCCCCCTATTATGAACACCACTATAGCGGCTAAGGCGAATAGGAGGGGGGTTTTGAGCCGAAGTGAGCCACCTGTGATTGTGATAAGCCAAGCTATTACTATTACGTCAAACGGGAGAGAGATGCCCATCGTTGAGACCATAAAGGCCATTTTCTCGGTTGGAGGTATTGGTGTAGTAAACATGTGGTGACCCCACACCAGAAAGCTGAATGGTACAACCAGCGCAAACGTGGCCACGAGTATTGCATTCTTACCAAAAAGTCTCTTTCTTGCGAAAACAGGCAGCACTTCGCAAATCGCTCCAAACGCTGGTAGGAGCACGATATAAACTTCTGGGTGTCCAAAGAACCAAAACAGGTTATCCCAGAGAAGCGACCCACCAGCAACGGATGTAAAGTATATTGTCCCGGCGAGCCTATCCGCTAGTAGCATGAGGAGCCCCCCAAGCAGTGATGGGAACGCGAACAGCATTTGCACAATCGTAAAAAGCATGAACCAAGTGAACATGGGTATTTTGGACCAAGTGACACCCGGTGCACGCTCAGCAATTATTGTCACAACAAAGTTTATGCTGCCAATTGTTATGGAGCCAACCATCAGGGTGAAGCCTGCGAAGCCAAGGGTCGGACCTGGGCCAGGCATGAATGTGTTTGCGGTAAGCGGTGAATAAAGCGTCCATCCCCCATTAATGTTTCCTCCGGGTAGAAAGAAGGCCAAAATCATGAGTAGGCCGCTAAAGGCGAAAGTCCAATAGCTGAGTGCGTTAAGTCGTGGAAAAGCCAGATCTTTAGCCTTTATTTGGAGGGGTACAAAGTAGTTGGCGAAGCCTAAGGCAAATGGCGAGAGGAACCAGAAAATCATTAACAAACCGTGAAGAGTTACTGCCTCATTGTATTCAAGCGGGTTAAGAAAATTGTTTTGAGGAACCATAAGTTGGGTGCGCATGAGCTCTGCAAGCACGCCACCCACCAACGCGTAGAAAAGCGAGGTGACAATGTAGAGTGTACCTATGTCTTTGTGATTGGTTGTGTATAACCACCTGCTCAACCAGGACTCGGTTTTCCTAAACCTCTCGCTACCCGTCACAAAAGGTCTATTAAAAATGAAGTATATTAGTAGTAGGGCTCCCCAGATTATCACAACCTCTGAGAACACGAGACGTTCAGCGGGTGTACCATAGTTCAGGTCGACGAGCACAGCTGTAGCAACAACCAGCACAGCGAGTATCGCGTAGAATGCTGTCTGAGAACTCGGCCTGCTCTTAACAACTGGTGCTAATTCTTCCTCGCCCATATTGGACATCTAAATCATCAACCCAAATAAAAAGGTTTCACATGGCCTAACATGTTAGGTATAGCATTATTGAAGTCTAAAACTATCTAAATTTGTGCATCAACACCATGTTTTTACGGAATAACTTTATGTATCTTCATAGGTACTACACTCATTCTGACATCCTCTCCACACTTAAGCGTAGGAGGCTCCTGCTCCAAGGAGCGGCAACCCATACACCTGCCTTCCCCACTGCGTCTCTTGGGAGACACACTGTTTG
>JAVZKQ010000018.1:0-31319 GCA_038884175.1 Thermoprotei archaeon
ATAAGTATTGTATATGGGGCGCTAGCCCTGCTCGCGGTGCTGTTTAACCTACCTCACCACAACCTTTTCACCCATGGTCTACAATCGATTATAGGGTTCATCCTAGTACAGAAACTCTGGGCGAGCTTCTCTCAGAGTGGGTTGATCAACACGCAGATTGTCAACCAGGAAATTCAGTGGTTCACTGGCGCACGTTTCATCATTGTTTAGGCGGGTACAGGTACCGCCACACTGGATGCGGATGACTCTAACCCGTACCTTTTAACCTTATCTATGTCTAGCCCCTTCTTTTTGCATATGGATTCCACAACCTTCATCATCACCCATCCGCCGAAGCTTATGAGCCCAGCTGTACCAATTCTCGCAATAAAGTTGCCCTTGCTGTCACGCATGGCGTCGCGTTTAGCCATCTTGGCTAGATGCCTATAGGAAGCGTAATACACGGCTAACTGGGACTCGTCAAGCTCAACCTGCGCGAAGCTCCTGCTTTTAATGACGCCTAGTGGGACGTTGACCATTGGGGTCACAGTGAACTCGAACGGTCTGCCCCCAGCCTCAGAGTTGCTCAGCCTGTTGATGAGCGCCACCGTCTCCCAGTTGTCCTCGGGTGTTTCATCGATTTGCCCGACCTGCACCGTGAACGCGGGGCGCCAATAGTGTAGTGTCATGTTGTGTACCCCCTCCCAAACTATGTCGGCCCAGGAGCCGTCTGAACCAATTCTAAGCGGCAGCGTCTTGTTGGGCATATGTATCTTTGCCAGCCTGTCGCTCCCGGTCTCGAGACCTACCTGCATTCCTATCCAGTTGGATGGGCCTGCGCGCATTATCTCTGAGAGTCTACCTATGAGTTCGGGGTAGGCCGCGGGTATCGAGATTCTGCCGTGCGTCGGATTGGTTTCCATCACACCTGGTATTAGCATTATTCTCGTGAAGAGATCTACGAGCGCCTCTTCGTTGGGTTTGAATAGCGGCCCGTGCTTGTAGGCGAATATTTCATCACTGTGTATCCACGCGTTAGTAAAGCCTCCCTGCTTTACGTTGACCTCCACTTCCTGCACTATTTTCTCGACTGGGTAATACCTGAGGGGTCTTAAGGTTACCTCGCAGAAGTCGCAGCCAACGCCGCATCCACGCATGGACTCAACCATACTCTTCATTGACGGTCTCACAATATTGGGTATATCTTCAAGCCTTGGATATCTCCTACCACCCGGCCTACGAGTGATAAAACGCCCATCTGGCTTAAAGATCATCCTAAAGCTGTCATCAAAGCTGGTATACCCTTGATAAAACATGTTGGAATCAAGTTTGTCCTGGGCCACCTGCTCGAACAGATCGGCAATCACGTCCTCTGACTCTCCCTGGAAGATATAGTCAATGCCTTCCCTGTCGATTTCTTCTGGTAGAATCGTGAACTCCCAAGTCCCTGGTCCACCCACTATGAGCTTGGCCTTCGTACCCCGCCTCGCGAGGTTTATTCTGTGTATGAGCGCCTCCCATTCTCTCCTCACCCAAGCCGCGGAGGGGGTTCCGAAAAGCACTTGGTAGGAAAGAGTGAGCGGAGCTATCCCAAGCGGATCCATTGTGGAGACACCGATCACCTCTGTGTCCTCCTTAATGAACTGTTCAATATAATCGGGGTGTGGCACGGCTATTTCTTCAGGTTTATTTCTAGTAAGAAGAGCTGCCTCAATTTTTCTTGTAGCGTAGGGGGCGTACTTCGCTTCACCGTTGGGTAATGGCGGACTGGCTGAGCCCTTAAGAAAGTTGTAGATCGCGCCAGGGATAGAACCGCTCGGAGCACATGGAAGAAAGTCTAATAGTGGGAAGTCCCTATAGTCGTACATTAGGGTTAGGTCAGAAATTAAAACATACTTAGCCAAAAACACCCTCCTCCTCTACCATGTATCGATGCATAGGGTAACACCGCTCTTCAGATTAGTAGTATTCAACCCCATAAAAACCTTACTAACTCTTACCATAATACCACTATTCATGACGCTGCAGCAGAAAACAACGATGATATGGGCTACTAGAATGGGGCACAAGCCATAAGCGTTCGGGTTCAGCTAAAATTTTTGAATCTCCTAGAAATCAGTGGGGTGGATGGGTTTAGCATTTCTCACCTTAAAAGTTAGGTTGTAGTAGCCCTCACCCCCTACGTAGCTTTGACGCTTAGCCCTGTGGGTACAACCTTAACGCACTCCCATCAAAACACAGGTGCGCACTATAAACTTTAAAGGCTGTTTATGCCACCCAATAGAAAGGTGGGATATTGACACACTGTTCCACGCGTATTTGCAATCCTGACCCCACCGACCTACTGCTCACCCACTTATTACAGCCTTTCAACGTTTTGTCACATTCGATCCACTTAAATACCACGCCTTTGAGAGAGCTTACGCAGGCCTGTAGCGGTAAAGTGATACGTCTAACCACGAGGAGACGAAGTAACCTATCCCGCGGGTATTAGTGATGAATAACTTTCAAACCCGAGGTATAGCAGGGTTATTGGGTAATAGCATTCGTGAAGCCGAGACAATGTGTGTTTAGGGCAAGGTTAATTAGCGAGCACCACAAACAATTTGTTATGTCTCCTAGGTTCACATTAACACTTTTGGTGGCACTACTAGCAGGAGGTATTGTTACACCTCTTGTGGGTGCGTCAACACTTCAAGTTATTGTTGGAAGCTCCCTTAAAACCGCTGAGATCGTGGCCACTTCGAACACCAACATGGTGTTCACCTATCCTTCCACGAGCCTGATAAGCCGTGGGCTCAACGGGTTTAACTATAGTGTGAATCTAAGCGCCGTTAACGTGCCACCCGAATCCGAGGCCTTCCGGGCCTTCCAGTACCAACTCAGACAAGGCTTCCGCAACATCACGCTATTAAACATGAGTGTCGGCGTTGATATAGTGGCACACGCCAACGCGTCGAGTCTTGTGGTGTCCAAAACTGTGGTCATCCAAGCCTGGGTTACAGGCATATTTAATAAGACAACCTCTAATAGAGTTGTCGGCAACTTTGGGTGGAAGAACTTCGAGGTTAAAGGTAACCTGGACGTGGACTTCGATGGGCGCATACTCGACATTAACACGGTTGGCTCGGCCATGCTTTTCCCATTCGGCAATATGGGCTTCGCGGGCTTCATGTTGCATTCGTTTGGAGGAAGACCAGTGTGGAGTGCGTCCACAATCAACTTTTCAGCTCTCAACACACCCCTGAGTGAATGGGCTAGGTCGTACAACCCATCCACGAACACAACAACGTTCAGTAAAACAGTGAGCTCAACATTTCTCTACAGGGAAGAGGCGATTATTAACGGCGAAAACTATACGTTGAGCGTGAGCTACGACCCCTCTTCGATTGTTGTGTTACCTGGCTACGCTGTGGCAAACGGCAACACTGTGATGGTCGAGCAGTCACCTCCTCAAGTGGTACAAAGAAGTACCGCGATCATTGTTTCGATCGTGGTGATCGTTATCGTTGTGGCTGCAAGCCTCCTGTTGAGACGTACAACCCACTGAATCGCTGGAATTATTAGTTCGCATCGACAAGTATTGTTAGGGTAAACTTGTCGAGCTTAGACTATTTTTGGCGTTACTCGAGGCAGATGGTGCTCGAAGATGTGGGAGTGGAGGGTCAGGACAAGCTGAGGGGGAGTAGGGTTGCAATAGTGGGGTTGGGCGGCCTAGGCTCACAGGTGGCTATGAGCCTTGCGGCAATGGGTGTGGGCTATTTGCGACTCATCGACTTTGACTTGGTGTCCACACCCGACTTGCACAGGCAACTGTTATACACCGAGGATGATGTTGGCTATTGTAAGGCTGAGGCGGCGGCTAGGAGGTTGAGGAGTATGAATAGCAGTATTCTCGTGGAGCCGCGCTGCGAATACTTTTCACAGGAAAACGCTCAGAGCCTAGCGGGTGATGTTGACTTGGTTGTGGATTGTACCGACAGCTTTCAGGCCAAGTACGCGGTGAACAGGGTGTGCGCTATGCTGGGTAAACCGTTTGTATTCGGCTCCGCAATAGAGTATTATGGTAACGTGGCGACGTTTGAACCTTGGGGGGATGTTTGTTTGGAGTGCCTCTACCCCGAACTCCACGACGAGGATTACCCAACCTGCGCGGTGGCTGGGGTACTACCTCAGTGTGTGCAGGTTGTGGGCTCAATTCAGGCAGCCGAAGCTGTCCGCTATCTGCTCGGCTCACCATCTCTACTCAACACACTGTTATTTGTTGATTTAAAAAACTATTCGCTTGACAGATTAAGCATAGCCCAAAACCCTTCCTGCCCTATGAAAACAAACAGGCCGCTCGTAGAGCTGGATGTGGGTGTGCCCAGGCAGGTGTGCAGTAGGAACGGTAAACTACAGCTTTTGATGGTGCTGGACAACAAGTCCAATATCGAAGAGGTCTATCGGAAATGGGGGCTTTTGGGTAGTGTTGAAAAGAGGGGTGAGCTCGCGGTTGAAGTGCGGAGGGGGGAGGGTGTGTACACCTATACCGCCGCGGGCACCATACTTGGAGAGGTGGACACAAGTGTTGACCCAACGATGGCAAAGCAAATCATGGCTGAGCTTGCAGCCACTATTAGTGGTAGCGTGGAAGGTGCTGCAAACAAGCAGAATAATCCCCGCGTGTGGTGCGGACGGGTCGAAAATCCTAATTAAGCCGGTAGAACAATAATCATGAATATGAAGGTTACCGTACGGTATTTCGCACGTGTGAGAGAGGGTTTGGGGAGGTCTAGCGACGAGGTTGAACTCGATGGTGAACCAACACTTATGGATTTACTCCGCCTATTGGTGGAGAAGTACCCCATCCTAAAAGGCATAATATTCGAAGCTGACAGTAAAACCCTTAACAAGTTTTACCAAGTTATGGTGTCGGGTGAGCGTGTAGCTGGGCTTGATAGGAAGCTACGTGAGGGGGACGTTGTCGCCATAATCCCACCTGTGGCTGGCGGATAGAACCCAGAATAATAACCCCTTTAAAGACGCAGAAACCCTCCTATAAGGTGTTATGCTTCGCTTCGAGAAGGCGGTTTAAAATTTAATCATCACAATATGGTGACGTTTTGGATAAAAACTCTAGGTTTTTCCGCATTTCTAGCGGTGTTGGAGAGTTAGCTCGGTTGCCGCGAGGTTACGCTGTGGGTGGGCGGTTAGTGTTTGGAAGATGTGTACTTTCACCGTATTTCTGACATGAGGTTTTCGGCTATCGTTATGGCAGTTGGAACCCCCACTTTCTTGATTTCCCCAAAGAGGTGTTCTGCGATTTCAAGACTCTTCACCCTCATGTTACCCATTGTTTGCTCCTCTATGGTCCAGGTGAGCGCTTCAAGTAGGTCCGCCGCCTTCTGTATTTTTGCCTCGTAACTAGAATCCTTGGTCCACAACCTCGAATACTCACTACGCACGTTTAGGGGTAGTGGCGAGATTAACTCCTCATACACTTGGGCGCTTATCTTCGTTATCGTTGACTGAACATCTGGGTTTGCGTGCTTTATGGGGCTTGGTATGTCGCTCACCCTTGCCTCGTCCAAGTCGTGCAGCAGGCATCGGCGTAGAACTTCGGATACATTTGCACCCCTACCCTCAGAAGCCTCTAAATCACATATGAGCATGGCGTAAAGTGTCGTATAGTACGAGTGTTCGGCCACACTCTCATCTTGGAAACCCCGCACAGTTGTGAATCTCCTTACATGCATTAGATCTCTGACGTTGTGTATGAAATCGGCTATCCTCTCGCTCATCATCTCTCCCACACTACCTATTCCACAACATATTTATAGGGTGAGCCAGTCAACGGTGTTCTTATGAGGTATAGCTACACGCGGAAGGCGTCCACCGCACGCCTCTATGCGGGTTAAGCCTCTAGGAGTAGTGCCTTTGTATTTCTGAAGCGAATTTTAAACCCAACACTTGGGAGTTTTGTGACACCCACTCGCTAAAGCGTGTTAAGCCGAGCGGTTGGGCATCTGAGCAAAGCAGGCCATCCATGAGTGCGCCAACCTCCTCCCCCGTGACTATGGGTTCGCCTAAGTATAGTGAAAGGATTTTACCCAGAAACATTGTGAAACCCTTCGGTGCTGCGAAGATTAGCGCCCTAATACCGAGAGCGCTGCCTATTGTCTTCAGAAGATCCCTGAAGGTGTATGTTTCGGGACCCACACAGTCACGTATTAGGTTAGCCTCTTCGTGTGCATACCTCACACACGCGGAGGCTACATCACCCACGTATACGGGTGTCACTCTGTATTTGCCTGAGCCGAACAGCGGGAAGAACCTGAAGCGTCGCATTACCCACGCCATGTTGTTGATAAGTATGTCCCCTAATCCAAATATGATGGTGGGCCTCAGTATGGCATAGCTCAAACCACTTTTTTTAAGCAGCTCTTCAACCTGGGCCTTCCCCTTAAAATAGCCATACGGGGACGTAAGCGAAGGGTTTGTTATGCTTATGTGGACCACCCTTTCAACACCTTCCTCCCGCGCCGCGTCGAAGAGTTTCGCGGTGTTGGATACCGCTCCCTCAAAACTCACATTACCTCTTCTAAAGCGCACCCAGTATGTGTTGTATATAAAGCGGACACCCTTTAGGGCTCGGCGTAGTTCTGATTTGTTCTCGAAGTTGAGGGGAAAGATTTTCACACGTTCGCCAAAAGGGTGAGGCCTGGTCGGGTGGCCGGTTAAAATCCTTATCTCAGGTCGACCAATTCTAAGTAGTATTCTGACGATTTCACGCCCAGTATATCCAGTACCACCCACTACGGCAACCTTATCGAGATTCTCCATATACATAAACTAAGTGCAGATCGCTAATATGCCTAGCTATCCGTGTGTTTGCGGTGTGGGCTGTGTCGTCACCCTTCCACACTGCACTGTCCCTATTGGGAACCCTAACAATAATCATATTTGTGTACTTGAAATAAACGAGAGTGCGTTATGGGTTATGATTACCGAGATTAAGACGCTTCTTGAGGATTTCTCCGCGCTGTTTGAAAGTGCACCAGGGTGGAGAGATTCACGAAACCACAAGAAGGGTAGAAGAGTTGGAGGATGAATTCGGGTATATGCTTGAAGGTTTGAAGGGGGTTACCGTTATTTGGGCTACTCGGAGAGTATGTCAACAATACTAACGAGGTGTGCACAGTTTTCGCTTACACAATCCATAAGGATTGTTTCAGCCGCTGCCAAGCAAGGGGAAGCTATAACACAGAGGTTCGACAAAGAAGACTGTAGGGCTTCGACACACTCCGAGGCTGAAATTGCTCAAAATAGGCGTTCTTGATGTGTGACCTAGAATCGGGAAGTAATATGCTCTACGTAGTAGGAAGGTGGATTCCTATCTTGTGAGGGGTAGATACACCTGTTTTGGGTGATAGGGTACAAGTTTGTACTCTACACAAGAGCCAGCCGCACTAAAGGGTCACTGACGCCCGCTAGCCTCGGCTTGAAACTTAAGCTACCATAAAGGATGGGGGTCGTATGTGAGAAGTCTCTTGCAACGCAGATAGTAGATGGCTATGTGTTTACGGAGGCTGAAGCCACATCTAAAGATCTTTAGAGAATAGTGACGTTGCTTGCGAGCTTTGAGTTGTGCACATTAAAAATCGGATAGCCTTGCCTTTGTGAGCTCTAAGGATACGGCTGACGTGATTTACGTTGGCTGCGACGCATTCCTCAATAAATACCTAAACGCAGAGGCTTTCAAAGTGTTCTCAGAGACAATACTTGAAACACTGCCGCGCCTCAACGAACACAAGCTCAAACTTGTAAAGCTTGTTGTGGGCGACTAGGATGTATTTAAGGGACTGCTCTACTCCAGTTTCTCCAACTGGACTTGTTGTCAGTGGAAGCGGGCTCCCCCCTACGATGTGGCGATGGGTAACGGCTTAAAAATTTGGTGGAAAGCATTTAATATCCACAACCTTAGGGGCAAGCTCCCATCAAAGTGTTTAAAAGTCACGGCCCACAGTGCAGACTAGGCTAATGATTCAATAGTCAGAGCCCCAGATTATTGATCGCAGTTGAGGAGGGTTATGGCTGGTTGAAGCTAGCTATTGCTTCCAGCAGTCAATCCCGCCTTGGCCACCCTACCAGTACCACCATTTAGAGCAACGTAAAACGCTAGGGCTAGGGCCACAACAAGGGGTTCTGGTGCTAGGAACACCGCTTGGAGACCGGCGGCTTGCGCCAAGAAGCCGAGGACGGGTAGTGCTATGAATAGCGTGCCTGCAGATATGCCGCTGAGGAGTGTGTTCGCCCACGCTAGGGTTTCTTTGTTGACTGATTTGGCTACGAAGCCCACACTTAGCGGGTAGGCTAATCCGTGCGCCAAGCCGAGTAGGACGAAGCTTATGGCTATTTGGTAGAGTGCAGTTGAAAGGGCGGCTATGGGTAGACCTATAGCTGAAAGCACGAAAACTAGGATGGATGGGGCTTTACCCTCTGTGTGTGTCATTAGCGCCCTTGCTGAAAACGATGATAGGAAGAACACGCTTACAAGCAGTTCGACAAGTGTGCCCCCAGCACCCCTTAGACTTGCGAGGATGGCACCATACGTTGTAAACGCGGCGAACGGAACTGTGAATGAGATTTCTAATATGACGCCCAAGAGGTATCCCCTGTTTCCAAGCATATTAAGCATTTGCCGTACACCCACTTTGCTTGTGCTCTCAACATTGTGGGTGATCGACGCGCGCATATATGCGAGCAGGCCGAGGGTGGTTATTGGCACCAATCCCAGGAGGGAGGTGAGCAGATCAACTCTTGGTATATGTGTGAGGAGAGATAGGTATACTGGTCCTATGATTAGGCTGAGGCTTAGGGTGGATGAGAAAGCGGGTATGCTTTTTCCGTGCTTAGCGCCTGATAACACTGTGGATGTTAGAAGCAGTGGTTGAAGCCCCGCTCCTATGCTGGCTATGGCTGACGCTACCATAAAATAACTGAGACTTCTCGTTGAGGGCATAACGACTATACCGATTATCATGAAGATTATACCTATTTCAACCGCGCGTCTAAGGTTTAGGCCCGAGTACACCATTACCGCTGTTGAAGCGAAGCTCACCACCCCACACAGGAAGGCAACCAAAGAGACCTCAAAGTTAGAGGCGGCAAAGAAGCTTTTAGCAAAGAAGGGAATGTTTACTTGGAGTATGTTCGTAGTAAACCTATAGGTAAAGGTGGCCACTAGAAAGAGTGTCAGGTTTGAGTTCGGTGACTCTAGCTTCCTATTCGTCTGCGCTCACTTTGAGTGTGTCATTAAGTCTTCTACGCACCCTACCCTTCCAAGAACCCTTCCTATAGGCGTAGGACACTATCAGCGGGAAGGCTATCGTGGCCTCTGAGAAAACCATTTGGGTGTTCCCCATGTCCACTTTACCCCAGGAGTGCGCCTCTTTTAGGGTTGAGCCAGATAGACCACCATCACGTTCGTCGGCCACTGTGATCTGTATGGCGTACTTGTGCATGGGGGCTGGTTTGCCAACTACCTCGGTTGACACAACAACGTCCTGTGTAAAGTTCTTTGGGACGCCTCCGCCAACCATAAAGATCCCTGTTTCCTTCGCGGCTATTTTGAGCTTGGTCAGCTCGTAAAAGTCTTTGCCCGAGTCCACGGCGACCGAGTTTTGACCATTCACCCATCTGTGTATGACCAGCCCGAAGCCGGCGCTACTATCAGCTAGTGCGGGCACAAATATTGGGACGCCCTGGTGGTAGGCCTCTAATATCACTGAGTCTTCACCAAGCCTCTTGTTTTCAAGGTATTTCGCCATCTCTACTAGGAATTCGCGTGATGAGTAGACGGCCGGCTTTAGCGAGTTTGCAATGCTGGCAACAGTCTCATCGCATATTCTTAGCTCATCTTCATCGATAAATGTATCATATATCCTGTCGATGTGGAGACTTCTAAGCTCCTCGTCATCCACTTGGGGGGTGCCTATATAGTGTTTGAATCCGAGGGCTTCAAAGAAGTCTTGGTCAACCATAATGGCCCCCGTTGAAACTATTATGTCCACCATGTTGTATTTGATCATCTGGTATACCAGGCGCTTCAGACCAGCGCTAAATAGCGAGCCGGCTAGTGTGAGGATGATTGTTGTATCTGGATCGGCGAGCATCCTATCATAGATTTTGGCCGCCCTTGCTAGGTTTCTAGCCTGGAAGGCCATGCCGCTAAACGACTCTATGAGGCTGACCACGTCGTCCACAGCGATGTCTATGTGGCGTATTTCCTCCTTGAGATATCTTGATTTGAGGCTTTCTTCAACGCTTTTAAGAGCCTTCTGCAAACCTATCGACCCCACACCACTATGAACGCGTTCAAAATAAAGCGTTTCGGTCCACCATACCCAAAAGGTTTTATAGGCGTTTAGAATGCTAATCAAACATGCTTGTATCCAACGAGTATTTGAGGAAGAGGGCTATATTTCTCGACCAAGATGATATACCCGAGTCCTGGTACAACATCCAGGCTGACCTACCCGAACCGCTCCCACCGCCACTTGATCCATCCACACTCAAACCCATGTCACCCGAACCACTCTACAGGTTGTTCCCAAAAGATCTAGTGGGCCAAGAGGTCTCAACAGAGAGGTTTATTAGGATACCTGAAGAAGTGCTCGCCGCCTATAGATGGCTTCCGAGGCCAACCCCACTTATGAGAGCGTACAGGTTGGAGAAGTATCTGGACACGCCCGCCAAAATATACTTCAAGTGGGAGGGGATCAACCCAGCTGGAAGCCACAAACCCAACACCGCTTTGGCTCAGGCCTACTATAACAGAAAGGAGGGGGTTGAGCGGATTGTGACTGAGACTGGGGCTGGACAGTGGGGGTCTGCGGTTGCCATGTCGGCTGCATACTTCGGGCTTAAGGCGCGGGTATACATGGCCGCCTCAAGCTTCAGACAGAAGCCTGGACGGAAGATTATGATGGAAGTGTGGGGGGCAGAGTGTGTTTCCTCCCCAAGCGAGCTCACCGAGTTTGGTAGGAAGCTTCTTGAGAAGAACCCTGATGACCCTGGTTCGCTTGGTATAGCGATAAGCGAAGCCGTGGAGGACGCGCTCACACACGAAGGTACGCATTACTGCTTGGGCTCGGTTCTCAACCACGTTTTACTACATCAGACCATAGTGGGCCTCGAAGTTAAAAAGCAGCTTGAGAAGGTGGGTGTAGAACCCGACACTATGGTTGGAAATATTGGGGGAGGATCAAACTATGGGGGCTTCTGTCTACCCTTCGTGGCAGAGAAAATCAATGGTAAAAGGGATATTGAGTTCGTTGCGTGTGAGTCTAAGGCGGTGCCACACACCACCAAGGGTAAGTACACTTATGATTTCGGTGACGCAGCGGGGGTCACACCTCTACTCAAGATGCTCACGCTTGGAAGGGACTATAGGACCCCACCCATCCACGCTGGGGGACTCCGCTACCACGGTATGGCCCCAATAATTTCCTGGCTTATCGTCAAGGGTTATATGCGCTCGGTGGCATACTCTCAGACCGAGGTGTTCGAGGCTGCACGCATATTTGCAAGGACTGAGGGAATTATACCCGCTCCTGAGACCGCGCACGGAATAAGGTATGTGATTGACGAGGCTAGGAGGTGTAGGCAGACTGGTGAGAAGAAGACGATTGTGTTTAATGCATCAGGCCACGGGTTGCTCGACCTTTCAGCCTATCAGGCCTACCTCTCGGGTCAGATGGAGGACTGGGAGCCAACGAAGTTCAACTATCCTCAATATGTGGACTAGCCTTTTCGAAGAACACTTTCCCGCAGGGTGTAAATATTAAATAAGTGGACCAAGCTTGAATCTCGATGCATACAGAGTTGGATGGGGAAAACCTTAGGGTTAACACCGTTATCGATGTGGCGGATGGGCTTGTGGATGTGGGTGTTTCTACGCGTGCGTTGAAGCGTGTGGTTGAAGCTCACAACTATGTTCGACGACTCGTTGATGAGGAGCGTGTGGTATACGGTGTGACCACGGGCTTCGGGTCTCTGTCCTCAAAGAGGGTCTCAAGAGAAGATGCTGAAAAGCTTCAACGAAACCTTGTGAGAAGCCACTCTGCGGGTGTAGGTGACAGGCTGCCCAATAGGCTTGTAAGGGCTGCAATGCTCCTCAGGCTGAACACGCTTCTCAAAGGTCACTCTGGCTCCTCCCCAGAGACTGTTAACATACTAGTTGAAATGCTCAACAGGAACATTGTCCCGATTGTCCCCGAGCACGGTTCACTCGGAGCTTCAGGTGACCTCGCACCACTCGCACACATAGCACTCTGCGTGATGGGTGAGGGTGTTGTTGTTCACCGTGGGAGAGAGAAGAAGGCGGCGCAGGCGTTCGCCGAGGAGGGGCTAAAACCCGTCACACTCGGAGCAAAGGAGGGGTTGGCACTCATCAACGGCACCCAGATGACCACTGCTGGTGCGTGTATTGGGATAGCGGAGGCTAGGGGGCTCGTTGAATCGTTCGAATTAGCCTCGGCTCTAACGATTCAGGCGTTGGGAAGTAGAACCGACTTCCTCGACGAAAGGGTGCACATAGCGCGTGGGCTGGGAGGACAGACGCTCTCGGCGCGCTCGTTAAGGGAGAAGCTATTGGGTAGCTCGTGTACTGATAGGAGCCAGCGTGTGCAGGAGGCGTATAGCATAAGGTGTATACCCCAAGTGCACGGCGCTGCGCGTGAGGCGCTTGACTTCTCCGAGAAGATAGTGGAAGCCGAGATAAACGCGGCCACAGACAACCCCCTGCTCTTCCCAGCAGATGACGCTGTTATAAGTGGGGGTAACTTTCACGCCCAGCCAGTCGCCATGGTGTTGGACCTCCTTCTAATAGCCATGCTACCCCTAGGCAACCTATCCGAGAGGAGGGTGGAGAGGTTGTTGAACCCCTCACTCAGCGGGCTACCCGCCTTCCTCACCAATAACAGCGGGCTCAACTCGGGGTACATGGTCGCACAGTACACTGCTGCTTCCATTCTAGCTGAGTGCAGGGTTCTAGCCCACCCCGCAAGCGTTGACACCGCAAGCGTGTCGGCTAGTCAAGAGGACCACGCCAGCATGGGCTTCACAGCCGCCAAGAAACTGCTCAGAGCGCTGGACAACCTGTGGTATATAGCAGCCGTGGAAGCGCTATGTGCAGTTCGTGCCGTGGAGTTGGCGGGTGTTGTAGATGGGCTGAGCCCAGCCACAAGAAGGGTGTACTCGGAGATTAGGGCTCGTGTACCAGCGCTCAATGAAGACGGCGTTGTGGGTCCGCACATAGAGGAGGTGAAAAATGTTCTAAGAGGCCTTGCCACTAAACCCAAACAACCAGAAGTAGGCCGCTAGCAGTTGGGGTCTACGGCCTTCTGAAATTAGAGCGTTCAGCCACTATATTCACATTTTTCAGATAGTATTTTTTCGCACCCGTGGTCGGGTCCATTATTGGTAGGAGCTCTGCGTCGCAGTTTACGGTGAACACAGCATCCTTATTCCTCCCCTCAAATTTTAGGTGAACATCGTTCTTTGAGCCCAGCTTAACACTTTGCTTTTGCCATTTTATGTTGAGCAGCCTGTCGCGTTTGTTGAACCACTCCTCGAGCGTTCTACCCAGATAGGGGCCTATCTCCACCTCGTCGAGCGTCTTCTTCTGGGATAGTATTTGAGGTAGCAGGTTCTTCCTGCACTCTTTCACAACACGATCTACATATAAGTACGTCTTCTCTACAAGCTCTTTAGCAGAGAGTGGGTCTGTCATCAATACATAAATTGGTTGAGCCATACAAAAAGCTTTACACTTGCTGTCAAAATGTGTTATATCTCAGCGTTTGAGTAGTTCCCTCCTCACTATGGATGCACCTTCCACCATGACTTTGAGTTTTTTGTAAGCAACATCCTTTGGTAGGAGCTTAAGCCCGCAGTCTGGGTTGACGTAAACCCTTTCTGGATCGAACACCTCTAGCGCCCTCCTTAGAGAAGATGCAACCTCATCGGGGGTTTCAACCCTTGGGTTGTGCACATCGATTACGCCGAAGCCAATCTCCTTCTTGTAATCAAACTTTTTAAAAAGTTCTAGGTCTTCGAAACCTCTATTAGCGAACTCTAAGGCGAACTGTGAAGTGTTAAACTCATTGGTGTAAGGAAGTAGGCGTTTATAGTCGCCGTAACACACGTGCACAGCGGTCTTGGCGTGTAAACCCCTAACAGCCTCATTGAACACATCCTTAGCCCACTCCAACTCACCCTCATGTGTTGGTAGTGCCGGCTCGTCTATCTGGATGAATTCGGCACCAGCGCGCTGCAGAGCGAGGAGCTCTCGGTTGACGGCCTTAGCCAAGTCGAACGCCAGCTCCATCTTTGTTGGATAATACTCGTTATAGCACCAATCCGTAAGGGTGTATGGACCAGTTATGGTTATCTTGATACTCTTGGTGGTGGAGCTCTTGGTAAATGTGAACTCATCGAGGAGGAGTGGTGTAACGTATTCCACTTTGCCCACCACCGCGGGCTTCCTATAGTGCGCCGTCCCCCAAACTCTCACGTCACCATAGAATTTAAACCCTTTAAGCCTTTCAGCGAAATATTCGACCATTTCATCCCTCCTCACCTCCCCATCAGTTATTATGTCGACACCTGCAAGCTCATGTTCTTTGATAACGAGAAGCGCAGCGTCGTCGAACCTCTGCTTGAGCTGTGACTCTGTGATTTTGCCTTCATTATACATCCTAATGGACTCCTTCAACCACTCCGGGCGGGGGTAACTGCCTATAACTGTTGTGGGTAGCACTTCGCCCATTACTGAATCACCCAAGTGAGTTAGCCTCCTTCTTAAGCCTACCTATCAACCTAACTTTGTTGAAGGCTACTGATTCTGGTAAGAAGTCGAGTGAAGCGTTATTGGAGACGTAAACCTCTCTAGGCCCGTAGCTCAGGGCTTCATCCAAGATTCGCTTGGCGTAGGACACATCCTCTAGGAGCGTGTTTCTCGAGTCCACCAAACCCAAGTCCACCCTCGCATCTTTCAGCTTTGGTGAAAGCCTGTTTAGCACCGATTTAGCCGAGTTAACCCAACCCGTGTTGTCGTTAACATTAGCCCCCCCATGTAGGGTGGTCGAGCTAAGATCAAGTGAGACCACAGTTTCGCCAAGCCCTAAAAGTACGTTTAAAGTGCTGGGGTTGGGCTCATGGAAAGGCATCGTGAACCACACCCTGTGGGCGTTATCACCTACAAAATCCTTGTACACGCGCCGCATTTCTTCTTCTTTATTAGGGTCCAACCATCCGAGAGAGGGATCACTCACCTCTACGTAGCCCACACCGAGTGAGAGTATGCCCTCTAGCTCCACGCGTAGTAGCTCGACCAAATCTGAGAGGAGGGATTGTTGATTGGGGTAATAGGTGTTTTCTGATAGTGCTGCGAAGGTGTATGGGCCAGGTAGGAGAGCCTTGAATTTAGATGGCTCTTTTACATATTTGAGAACGCCCTCAACCATGGGTTTAACGGAGTATTGGTTGTGTTGGATCCTCCCTATAACAATCGGCTTCCTATAATAGGTGTTATTATCGAAAAACCTTATCAACCCATTGCGTTTTAGGCCCGCCACCCCACCGTCAAAGAAGGGTGAGAAGAGGTCGTCGAAACCGTAGGCACCGCCCGTGGCCACATCTATACCACACTCCTCTTGAAGTCTTAGTATCTTACCAATTTTCTCCCCCACCATCTTGGAGTATTCTTCGTGTGTTATAACGCCCCTTTTCAGAGATTCGCGGGCGTACATTAGCTCAGCGTGGGGGAAACCATTATTTGTTGTGGAGTAAAGTCTAGATACCACGTGTTTTAACCTCCTTTAACACGCTTATACCAGAGTCTGGATCGGCTGGACTCATTAGTATGAGCACGCTGGCTATAGCTTTAAGCGTGTCTATAAGTCCCCAGTCCACGAGGCCTTCGAACGTTTGGCTAACACCTATGCGTGAAAGTATTTGCTTGTTTGGGGTTGAATTCACAATTAGACCAGCATAGACTTCTGAACCGATTTTCGAAGACACTTCGCGTATGAACCCCACATCTGCTTGGGAGACCAGAGGCGCAGAGTATATGAAGTCGGGATTAGCTGCAATCTTACGCTCTAGGGACGTGGTTCTACGTGGATCCACGACCAAACCCAACTTCACGTCGGTGCCATTAACTAGACCTTCACTCCTTATCAGGTTTATCGCGCCTGTTGGGGTAAGTCCCGTTGATTCTAATCCTTCACCCATCACAAAGAGTATACTATCCACATCCCACACGGCACAGGCTCGCACGAGCGAGCGGAGACCCATGCGCGTGACGTCCCTAGTCCTAATATGGCAGATCACCGGTGCGCCATAGGTGAGCTTTACGAAAACGGAGGCCGCCACAGATGAACTGTGAGACTCACCTGTTGGCGAATCAGTAATATCCACGCCGCTTGCACCCGCTACTAGCGCCGCCTCCACAGTATTTACGAGCTCCCACCTGGTTGAGCGTTTGGATGGTGGGGTCACTTCATAGAACAGTTTGGCGCACACCTCTAGCCTTCACCCACCGATCTTTTCAAAGCGTCATCAACCCTCTCGTAGAGCTCTCGAAAATCACCGTCGTTACGCACCACAACCAGGTTGTTTATAGGGAGGCGCCTGATGGAGTCAAGCTCTCCCTCCTCGAGCCACATCCTCTTTAGTTCATCCACATCTCTTGGGTCTCCCAGTCGCCCCCTACGCTTTACCCACTCAATAGCGAGTTCAGGTGGAGATTCAAGGTAGATTATGAGTTTGGCGATCCCGCTAAGCCACACACACTCATTAACAAACCTTACATCCTTCACAACAGTTCGTCCCACGAAACCCTTCAGGCTCCGATCACACCACCAGATGAACAAGTCCTCACCGAAGGCTTCAGACAGGCTCTTACCCAACGCATAGATTTCGCTACGCGTAGGATTCGTGTACACCTTGCGCGCAACGCTCCTAAGCGGCTCATACATGGACAGTACCCTATAGCCATACTTGGATCTCAGGTATTCTGCTACAACATCCTTACCAGTTGAGAAGTGACCTGTGACACCTACAACAAGCGGCACATTTCCAATTGAGCCTACCCCATAAAGGTTTAAAGGTGACCTTTTTAAATCCTACCTACTCTGCACTCGTTTTAGTGTGTAAAAGCGTAAAAGTGCCTCAACAAATGTGTTTGCAACCACTCCTATAAGTGGTGCGCTTAGCGCCCAACCATTCGAGGTGTTTAGGGTTTATATCACGTATTGGCTATGTTCACCCGTGGCAGAGTGTATAAACATTAGGACGATCTTTAGCATGACCCGTGTCAGCACGTTCTGCGTTGAGTTCGAAAACGCCGTGGAGACTTTGAGTGAACTCTTGCAGGTGCTTGGTTCTGAGTATGCCCAAGAGGGCGTGTTAGAGGTTGTGTCAAATTATGGTAAGCGGAGTGTTATGCCTGGAGATGTGACCGTTGGGGTGCTCACCATAGTTGTGGGTAAAGGTTTGGTTGAGTACACCGGCGCTAGGGATGAAGGGTTCCTAAGAAGGGTTGGGGGGTTGTGTGAGGCGAAAGGGTATAAGCTGGTTTTGTCGGGTTAGTATTATTGCGCGTGCTAATGACTTAAGTCATAATCCTTAAATAAGTTGGGGTCGATATGGACTTGGTGCATGTGTTTTGACAGACGTTGTCTCACCGATACTCCTCGACTATAGCAAGTACGATTTCAAGGAGGACACAAAGTACGTCTACGTGGCTGAAAAGGGTCTTTCCCGAAGTGTTGTGGAAGAGATATCACGCATAAAGGGTGAACCTGAATGGATGACTAAGTTTAGGCTACACGCCTTAGAGGTGTTCAACTCTAAACCCATGCCTAAATGGGGTCCCGACCTCTCTGGCATAGACTTTGACACCCTAAGATACTATCTTAAACCAACCGATAAGAAGGCGAAAGACTGGAGTGAGCTACCAGAGGATATTAGGCGCACGTTCGAAAGGCTTGGTATACCCGAGGCCGAAAGAAAGTACTTTGCGGGTGTAGGTGCCCAGTACGACTCAGAGTCCGTGTACCACAGCATCAAGGAGGAACTGAGCAAGAAGGGTGTGATATTCGTTGACACGGACACCGCTGTTAAACAATACCCCGAGCTTGTTAAGAAGTACTTTGGCACAATTGTGCCTCCAGAGGACAACAAGTTTGCAGCATTGAACAGCGCTGTGTGGAGTGGTGGGAGCTTCGTGTACGTGCCGAAGGGCGTTGAAGTGGACATACCTCTTCAGGCCTACTTTAGAATAAACGCGAGCAACATGGGCCAGTTTGAGAGGACGCTCATAATTGTCGAGGAGGGTGCCAAAGTGCACTATATGGAGGGGTGCACTGCGCCTGTGTACTCAACAGACTCCCTTCACGCGGCCGTGGTGGAGATCATAGCCAAGGAGGGGGCGCGTGTTAGGTACACCACAATTCAGAACTGGTCTCGCAACGTGTACAATCTGGTCACAAAGCGTGCCTACGCCTATAGGAACGCCACGGTTGAATGGGTGGACGCAAACATTGGGAGCAAGGTCACGATGAAGTACCCATCCGTTTACCTGCTTGGCCCCGGTGCGCGTGGGGAGGTTATTTCTGTCGCTATAGCGGGCAAAGCCCAACACCTTGACGCTGGTGCTAAGGTGATTCACATGGCGCCCAACACCACTTCGAGGATAAGCTCCAAGTCGATATCCATGAATGGGGGTAGGACTACGTATAGGGGGCTTCTCAGGGTTGCCAAGGGTGCCACAAACGTTAGGTCCAGTATCAGGTGTGACGCACTTTTGCTCGACGAGGCTTCGGCCACGGATACCTATCCCTACAACGAGGTGTATGACAGCACCGCGAATGTTACGCACGAAGCAACCGTTGGCAAGATAAGCCAAGAGCAGATATTCTACCTTATGAGTAGGGGTATACCAGAGGCTAAGGCTTTGACCCTCATCGTGATGGGCTTCATAGAGGAGTTCACAAAAGAGCTGCCGCTCGAGTTCGTGGTAGAACTCAACAAGATCATCAACATGGAGTTCGAGAACACTGTTGGATAGAAGCCTTTCAACGTGTAGTTGAAGGAGGTATTGTAGAAAGATGGCTGCGACACAGCTTGTAAAACAGTTTACCCTCGAACCACCCGATGTAACCGAGGATGATATACGTAGGTACTCCAAGGAGATAGGTGAACCAGGGTGGCTCACGGACTTCAGGCTTGAAGCCTATAAACGCTTCAAAACACTTGAGGTGGAACCCTCACAGCTCTTCTATAAATATGTGGACCTATCTGGGGTGAGCGTTAAGAACGTTGAGTATTTGAGGTATAGGGATAAACTTAGTACGCCTCTTGGCTTCGGCGAGCTCGACGACGCAGTTTTCATAGCCCACGCCCAAGGCAATGTTGTAAGGGTTCCTGAAGAGGTAGAGCGGAGCGGGATTATAGTTGAGACAATGGACGAAGCTGTAAAGAAACACCCCGACCTCCTAAAACAGGTGTGGGATAAGAAGAGCGTTACCCCCGACACAGACAAGTTCGCCGCTTTCACGTGCGCCCTGTTCGACACAGGAGTGTTCATCTACGTGCCTAAAGAAGTTGAGCTCAAGATACCACTCAGACTTGTATTCCTTGCGACAGGTAGACCCGATGCCACGGTTTCACACAACTTGGTTTACGCCGCTGAACACAGCTCTGTGAACATAATTGAAGAGGGGTATTCGCTAGCCGAAGGAGAGAACTCTGTTGCGGCCTTTATAGCCGACGTACAGGCAGCAGATGGGGCGAAGGTTACATACTCAGTGTTTCAGGGGTATTCAAACAACGTGTCCGTGTTCTCCAATAGGCGCGCCTCTGTGGGCAGGGATGCTTCTGTGAACTGGACGTTCACACATATTGGTGGCAACTATGTGAGATCAAAGCTGGATAATCTCATGATAGGTTCAGGTGGCTCCTCGGAAGACATCGAGGTCGCATTCGGTAACCGTAAGCAGAGGTTCGACCTTTCATCCAACATTGTTTTCTTTGATACAAATTCCACTGGTGCGGTGTACTCAAAGGCGGCGCTCAAAGACTACTCTAAGGGTATCATGAAGGGGATGATAAAGATAAAGGAGAAAGCTAAGGCGAGCAGGGGTTTCCTCTCCTATCACGCATTACTACTGAGTCGGGAGGCTATGGCTGACGCTATACCCACACTCGAAATAGACACCAACGATGTTAAGGCTACACACTCGGCTGCCGTTGAACAGCTGGATCAAGAGCAGCTCTTCTACATTATGAGCAAGGGTGTGGACGAAGACACGGCTAGACAACTCGTTGCTTTAGCGTTCTTCGAGAAGGCGGTTGAAAGAATACCCTCACCCACCCTTAGATCCAGGATTAGAAGCCTAGTTGTGAGCAAGTGGTTGGGCATATCCCTACAAGAAGCGTTCGAACGGGAGGACCTCTTCGAGTGGGCTCTGAGCTACCGTGGCGGTGAAGCCAAGTTCTCCGATATATTCGCTGGCCACTATAAGTATCGTAAAACAGTTGAGTAAAGCGTTATTGGCATAGACACACACAGTAGTGGGGATGACACGCCGCTTATCTCAAACGGTTTATGCACTCTCTGAGCGCTTTATGGTTGGGCGCCCACAAAAGAGAGACCAAGGCTAGGATTTGCTACCTAGGTGACCGTTTGCCCACTCTACATCCAATCTCAAACATATAAGGGGTGCTCACCCACGGCTGAACAACCTCCTAAAGCTTTTTGGTGGGTATCCTCTACTCTGGGCCCCCCACATCTGATACAGACATACCACACGACTTTTTACCGTTGAAGTAGGCTCTCAACCACTTCGTAAAGGTCGCTGAACACATAGGTGGGTTTGTACAAACCATCCAAACCGTCCACCCTCCTGGTTACACCGCTTAATACCAGAGCTGAGTCGCAGCCAACCAAGTTGGCCATTTTAATATCGGTCTCAGGCCTATCACCCACAACGAGTACGTCGCGCACACCTAAAGCCACTCCAAGCCTCCTCAAGGCTTGTCTAAAGAAGACCTTTGAGGGTTTACCCACCACCATAGGCCTTTTACCAGCAGCGGCGGTTATTGAGGCTGCTATAGAACCGGCGCCGGGCATCAGCCCTTGCTCGGTCGGGTATGTTACATCTGTGTTTGTGCAAATATAGGAGGCTCCAAGCATAATTGAGTGTATTGCGGTGGCCAACTTTGAGTATGTGAAACCTCTATCCAAGCCCACAACCACTAAACCTGGTGTCGCTTCAGAGGTTATGGTGTACCCGTTGGACTCGAGCTCTGTCACTAGTCCGCTTTCACCGATAACGTACACCCCTAGTTTGGCCTTAGAGCGTAGTTTTTCACTCTGTCCGAGGAGACCCACTAATACCTGGGATGACGTCATTATTTCGCCTTCTTTTACATCAAGTCCAGCGACCGCGAAATCTGCGGCTAAGGCTTTAGGTGTCTTTGTGGAGTTGTTCGTGACAAACAGGAATTTCAAAGGGCTTTCGCGCATCAGCCTTACAGCTTGACCCACGCGTGGAATAAGGTTTTTACCAAGCTTCACGACGCCGTCTACATCTATTAGGAGCGCCTTGTACACACTGTTTTCACCACGAATTACTCGCAGGCGTACGATGAGCCACCCGCACCGAGACGCCTGTAGACAACGCCATCCACTTGCTGAGGTTTGAGCACACCCTTGGCGTCGACAACTAACAGGGGTATTTTACCCGAATACTCTAGAAGGCTCTTAAGGCTTAGTGTATAGTAAGAGGAATGGTCTGTTACCAGTATTACACCGTTAGATCCTTTCAGCGCAAGTTTGAGGTCGTTGACCAACTCTGCACCAAGCGCCGATAGGTGTTCTTCCGAGATAACGATGGGGTCGTGGACAACCACGTTACCCACCCCAAGCCTCTTTAGCTCTGCGACTATGGTATGTGTAGGGGAGTTGCGCGTGTCCGAGACATTACCTCTGAAGGCGGCGCCAAGTATGGTCACTTTTAAGCCGCCGACGTCGATGTTATTGGAAGCAGCCTCGTTCATAAGCATGTTGACCACGACTTGGGGCATGGACTCGTTGATTTGACGTGCAAGGTGTAATAGCTTTGGTTTGAAACCCCTCGCAGCCCCGTACTCCATAACGAAGTATGGGTACACCGGTATGCACATCCCCCCAACGCCTGGACCCGGCAGGTGTAGGTGGCTATATGGCTGGGAGTTCGCTGCGTCCCTAACTTCATAGTAGTCCACACCAACACTCTGGGAATAGAGCGCCAGCTCGTTCGCAAGCGCAATGTTCACATCCCTATACACACCCTCAAATAGTTTCACTACCTCTGCGGTGGTGCTATCCCTCACAACTATCACACCCTTCTCCACAACCTTTGAGTAGAGGCTCGAGATCACCCTAGCACTCTTGGGGCCAACCCCACCCACAATCTTTGGATAACGTTTAACAAGGTCTTCCAGCGCTCTGCCAACAAATATTCTCTCTGGGCTGAAGCCCAAATAGAAGTCTTTGTCGGCCACAAGCTTGCTCGACTCCTCTAGCAGCCTGCGCGCAAAACCACACGTGGTGCCCGGCGGCACACTGCTCTCTAATATCACAACGTCACCATTCTTCAGACCCGAGGCCACCGTGTTCAAAGACGAGGCTAGAGGGTCGGAAACGAATCTTTTCGAAGCCCAATCAATAGGGGTTGGCACAGCTATAATGTGGATGTTAGAGGAACTGGACGCTTGTTTTCCGTCAGCTGTAAAGCTCAGCCTACCCTCCCCCAACGCCTCACTGAAGATTGAAGCCACACCCGGCTCATCTATCCACTCAAAGCCGGAGGAGCGGAGCCTATCTATTAGCTGAGTGTTAACATCGTAGCCAACCACGTGGAAGCCCGCTTTAAGCCAAGCCGCGGCAAGAGGCATACCAACCCTCCCCAAACCATAAACAGCAACCCTCTGAGCGCTCATAAACCCACATGTGTAGTACGGGCTTAAATGGTTATCGCGTAGCTCCGGTGGACCAACTACAACGAAAACTTATAGGCCAAATGATTGGATAGGGCTACCACTTACATGACGAGTAAGGCTAGGAGGACAAGCGCACTTATGCCCCACACGGGCTTACTCCAAGCGAACACTTTTTGGCCGTCGAGTGGGGGTATGGGGAGAATGTTAAAGAAGCCGAGGAAAACGTTTATGCTGGACGTCTTAGCGAACACGTAACCCAAGCCTCCATATGCAAAGTGAGCCAGCACACGGAAGAAGACGCCAAGAATAAGGTTGGTGAATGGACCCGCATAGGAGATAAGACCCTCACCGCGGGCGAAGCCACGTAGGTTAACGGGGGAAGCGTAGCCTACGAATAGTGGGCTCACATACACTGCGCCTGGGGCTGCAAAGAAGATCACGCCCCCCGGTCCGAAAGCCAAAAATGTAGCTAGGGCCATCATCATGCCCAGAGCCACACCACTCCACCAAATGCGGAACTCCGCAGCCCTACCGTAGTGTTGGGCTACAAATTTGTGTGAAAGCTCATGGAGCACGAAGGCTGTGCCCACCATTAGGAGCGAGTACGCAAAGCCCAAGTATCTAAGCGGTGCGAAGCTAAGCGAGAACATGAGCGAGAGAGCGAGCCAAGCAGCCAACAGCTCACGTATCTCCTTCGACGTGAACAACATGAATTAGACGTGATGAGCGGGCTTTTAAACCCTAATCTCAATGTTTATGTAAACCGAAAAATCCTCTTGATTCCTCCGCTTCGAATTCTTCGAGCAGTCTGCGCTGCTTTTCGGATAGTTTATCTGGTATTTTAACTTTTATCTTCACCAGCTGGTCCCCCCTGCCTCCACGCACCCTAGGAAGCCCCCTACCCTTAAGCTTTAAAACGCTGCCTGGTTGCGTGCCAGAGGGCACCCTGAGTTCTTCTTTACCGTAAAGCGTTGGCACCTCTATGACCGTGCCCAGTGCCGCCCTAACCATGGGCACTTCCACCTCGTAAAGCACATCTCCGTTATCCAGGGGTTTTAGGAATGGGTGGGGCTTGAGCCTAACATTCAAGAAAAGGTCGCCCGGAGGGGTTCCCTGGGGGCCAACGTTACCCTGACCTGGTATACGCAGTGTTGAGCCGTCCTCCACACCGGGGGGCACACTCACCTCTATAACCCTTTTACGCTTCACTAAACCGCTACCGTGACACATACGGCAGGGCTTGTCCACGTATCTGCCGCTGCCACCGCAACGGGCACAGGGGGTTATTTGAACCGAAACCCATCCACCCATCCTTCTCTCACGGCGAACCTGGCCGCTTCCCCCGCACACACTGCACACTGTGGGTGCGCTTCCCGGCTGGGCGCCGCTTCCCCCACACTCGGGGCAGTACTCTAACCTTTCGACCTCCACATTTACACTGCGACCATTCGCCATATCCTCTAGGCTCACCTTTATTTCGCCCACTAAGTCTTCCCCCCTTGGCCTCCTTGTGACACCGAAGCCCTCCATGTTGAAGATAGACCTGAAAAAGTCGTCGAACCCGCCGAATCCAAAGTCCCTAAAGAAATCGCTAAAGTCTGCGCCCCTGAATAAGTCTTCCTGCGTATAGTTCTCATCTATACCCGCATGGCCGTAGCGGTCGTATTTAGCGCGCTTTTCATCATCGGACAGTACCGCATAGGCCTCAGTGATCTCCTTGAACTTCTCAGCTGCCCCAGGATCCTTATTCCTATCCGGGTGGTATTGTAGCGCTAGCTTCCTATACGCCGCTTTAATCTCTTCCTTGGTGGCGTTCCTACCAACACCCAAGACTTCGTAGTAATCCCTTTTGGAGTTGCTCAGATAACACCACCGGTTTAACCTTCTTTAACCTTATACTCCGCGTCAACGTACTCCTTCTTCTCTTGGCTTGCCGAAGAGGACGAATCTTGCTGTGCTTTTGCGCCACTCCCCCCGGACGTTCCCGTTGTGTGTTGGGCTGAGGCGCTTTGGTAAACCATGGAGCCAATGTTCTGTAGTAGTTTTACAAGCTGCTGTGTTGTCGATTTGATTGCTTGGGTCTCCTTAGCATCGATTTTAGCCCTTAGCTCGCGTATCATCGACTCAACCTTCTCTTTATCATCCTTTGGAACCTTGTCACCCAATTCCTCGAGCGTCTTCTGGGCTGTGTATATCACCCCATCCGCTTCGTTTATAGCCTCCACCAGTTCCTTCTTCTTACGGTCTTCCTCAGCATACTTTTCAGCCTCCTTAATCAACTTCTGCTTCTCTTCCTCGCTCAGCTTGGTGGACGCCGTTATGGTTATCTTAGCCTCCTTACCAGTGCCCAAATCCTTAGCTGACACGTGGAGTATTCCGTTTGCATCGATGTCAAAAGTCACCTCTATCTGTGGTATACCTCTAGGTGCGGGTGGTATGCCGCTCAACACGAATTGGCCGAGGGAAATGTTGTCGGCTGCCATTGGCCTCTCACCCTGTAACACGTGTATAGTCACAGCTGTTTGGAAGTCCGCTGCGGTGGTAAATATTTGGCTCTTCCTTGTGGGGATAGTCGTGTTACGCTCAATTATCTTGGTGAACAAGCCCCCCAAAGTCTCCACACCTAGGGAGAGAGGTGTGACATCAAGCAGTACTATGTCCTGTTTGAGTTCGCCCACAAGTGAAGCGCCGTGGTACGCCGCACCTATAGATACACACTCCATAGGGTCGATTCCATGCTCTGGCTCCTTGCCAAGCAACTCCTTAACAAACCTTCTGACAAGCGGCATGCGTGTGGGTCCGCCCACAAGAATTATTTTGTCAACCTGTTCAGGAGTTAGCTTCGCGTCTCTTAACGCCCTGAAGACAGGCTCCCTACACCTTTCCAGTAAGGGTTTAACTAGCTCTTCAAGTCTGGCACGTGTAAGTGTCATATTCAGGTGTTTCGGGCCGCTCTGATCCATGGCTATAAATGGGAGGTTCACCTCTGTGGTCAGAACACTCGAGAGTTCTATCTTAGCCTTCTCAGCAGCCTCCTTAACCCTCTGCATGGCGGCTGGATCCTTTCTTAGGTCGACTCCCTCTTTCTTTTGAAACTCGGAGACAATATAGTCCACAAGTATGTTGTCCATGTCTGTACCACCGAGGTGTGTGTCCCCGTCGGTTGCAAGCACTTGGAATACACCTTGGGCAAACTCCATTATTGTGACATCGAAGGTGCCCCCACCAAGCTCAAAAACGAGAATCTTCATTTCCTTATCCATCTTATCGATTCCATATGCAATGGCTGAAGCCGTGGGCTCATTGATTATCCTCAACACTTCGAAGCCAGCTATCTCACCAGCATCCTTAGTGGCCTGTCTGAAGTTGTCGTCTGCGTGAGCTGGCACTGTGATGACACACTTCTTAATTGGCTCACCAATATACGCTTCGGCATCGCGTTTAATCTTCTGAAGTATGAACGCTGATATCTGCTGTGGTGTGTACTCTTTATCGAAAACCTTTACCTTATTGTTTGTGCCCATCAGCCTCTTGACCGCTATAATCGTACCCTCAGGGTTTTGAACTGCCTGACGTTTAGCCGGTTCGCCCACGAGCAGCTGGCCGTCCCTCGTAAATGCCACCACAGACGGGAAAGCCTTACCCGCTAGGGATACGCCCTCGGCCGCAGGTATAACAACTGGTCTACCATTCACGATCACGGCAGCAGCAGAGTTACTTGTACCCAAATCTATACCCAAAACCTTTTCAGGCAACTTGACTCACCCCGCTATGTTTAGACACCCTAACCATACAAGGCCTTATAACACGTCCATTCATGATGTAACCCCTCCTAACAACATCAACAATAACACCGTCGGGTTTATCCGACTCTACAACACCAACAACCTCGTGGTAGTAGGGATCAAACCTTGCACCCTCAGCCTGAATTTCGACGACGCTTTCTGATTCGAGGATGTCGTCGATCTTGGAGAGGATCAGCTCAAGACCCTCAACAATGGCCGGCTCAGCCTTATCCCTAATCATTTTGAGGGCGCCTTCAACTATCTCCTTTAAATCAATCACCTCCTTAATAACCCTCTCACTAGCAACCTTTTTTATCTCATCGATTTCCCTATTGGTCCTCTTAACGAGGTTTTCATAGTCCGCCTTAAGATATTTTAGAGAGTTTAACAATTCATCCGACCTCTTCTTCTCCTTCTCCAGTTGGTCGCTCAATCTTTTCACTTCCTCTCTTAACTGCTCTACTTCTCCCTTCTGTGTGGAAGCGTCCATACTTCCCTTATTGTCAGGTTGGTTTGATCCTTGCTCGGCGGTCGATTGAGACACGATGACCACTCCTCCAGCCCCATGGTTTTAATCCCTTTCCAAGAATTTAAGCTTAAAGAGGTAACTGCACACCTCGGGGTTCAACAAACACAAGTGGGGCACACTTAACCGCGGTAAGGCTTACAACGCTACTTTACCCTTTTGGGTATCGTTGGAGAAACCCTGCAAAGTTTTAACAACCTCAGGTGCTCATAACGAGTCCTACTTACCGTCAAGGTTATGATTACTGTTGCGCATGTCAAAAGACACTAGAAGTTTTACTTCACTTGATGCTTAAACTTCTCGGCTTCAACCCCACACCCCCTACTCAGTCCACTAAAGCCTTCGGAAATGCCTTTCTGATCACGTTGTATGCTGCGTTCAGGTGGGCGTTTATTATTTCCCATCCTCGTGAGCTAAAAAGACCTCTCGACATCCTACTTCCCACGTATGCGTCGTGATGCTTCATGCTCTTTCCTATAAGTAGGAACATCTGCTTGTGTGTGATTCATCCATGACGAAGACAGCAACCCATCCACCTCCACCTTATGTGTTACCTGGGAGATGAGTGTGTTGAATCCTCACAAAGCTCCGATTTTTTGTCCATGCTGACAGACTGTTTACATCTAAATATTGTGACCTATAACAATAGTGCCTACCCCTTGATTTTACATGTTCAACTATTCTACAAAACACTATGTGCATTGCGTTCTTTATCTTGTTACTCTTCAGAAATAGCTTCGTTTCCCGTTTTGTGAGTTTGTTTCCCTATCTATGCCTATCACTGATTGATTTGAAATATTCATGTTTCTTAAATAATAGTTCATCGATTTGAGAAAACCCCTGACAATCCCCTAATCAGAGATGTTGTCTGCAATAGCTAAGGTGTTTCTTACACCGATGTAAATGCCCTCGATGCGGCTGTTTGATGTGTATATCAGGGACATTGATCCCATATACGACCTCCACGTTATACCCTGCACCGACAGATATTATACGTACCTCTCTCTAATCCACTCTTTACCTAATCTTGTTTCAACCACTAATTTCATAGTTTTTGGAAACTTTGTACCATCTCAATTCTGCTCTGCTGATTTGAGAAGGCCCATATATTCACCGCTTTTGTCTTTATATCCTCATGTTGGGTTCGCCTTTAAAAAACTCAATCCTTACTTATAAGATTTCATTACCTTAAAAAAGGGTTGACACCTGTTTTACCCTCTACACACTTCATTGTGCCGTTTGTGCTGGCAATTTGTGATAGTTGTTGGAATCTTTATCCGCCGATGGAATTGTTTTAGGGGATTACCGTAACTTAACTGTTTCCTATATTTAATGAACTGTTGGTTCAATATGGGATTTACCTAATTATACAGATTCTTAGATGTGAGGCAGAATGCTGAAACCATATCGTTTTTCCGATATATTTGATTTGTCATATAGACTTCCATGTCCAACCACTACAGTGTGGCCACCGCTTTTCGAGCGCACTTTGTTAGCCGCCACCGTGTAGCGTGTTCTCCATCCACATTTACACAAACATACAGTGTTCTTCTATATTTGCAATAGATTCAGATCTATCAAGCTTTCATAGTTAATACCTTATTCTATGCTACCCGATGTTATCGCCTTTATTGCACTGTTGCATAAATCTAACGTTTAATTTTGTGAGCCATACAAAATGCAGATAAAAATTATCAATGATCAATTTGTGTAAAAAAGCAGCTTTTATTGACTACATATCAGCGTTTAGAGTGAATCAACACGTCTTACGTTTAACTTTCCACAGCTGTCCTTATATAGGCATCAAGTAGCTTTGAGCCCTCCTCTAGGTCTTTGTGACTGTCTACACTGAACCAAAGTATATCGGGGTACTCTTGAACAACTAGGAGGCCTTTCTTCGATAATGCTGGGAATGTTATTTCCTCGACTTCACCCCTTTCAGGCAGAAATTCAAACACTTTGGGGGTGAATGCGTAAACACCAGTGTTTATCCAGTGGTCCTTGAGTTTGGGTTTCTCCAAGAATTCCATCACAACTTTGTCCTCGCCATACACAACAACTCCATAAGGCGAGGGCAAGGGGGTCACACCTATCGAGCCAATGTAGCCCTTATCCAAGGCTTGGAGCATCAGCTCGGGTTTGAGGTTCGTTATAACATCGCCGTTAACTACTAGGAACTTGTCCTCGTTTCTTAGTAGGTGTTCGGCGTTCTTAATGGCTCCACCCTTACCCAAAGGCTCCTCTTCGACCACGTACCCAACCCTTACACCGAAACGGGATCCGTTACCAATCTTCTCAATTATCTTCTCCTTTAGATAGCCTGCGCACACTATGACCTCGTCAAAACCGTGTGACTTCAACCATTCAAACTGCCAAACCATTATGGGTTTGCCGTTCAATTCTAGCATGGGTTTGGGTAGGGTATCAGTGTAAGGTTTAAGACGCTTGCCGTATCCTCCTGCCAATATGAGGGCTTTCACACACAAACACACCAGTACGGGTTAATAAAACTTTTTTATTGCCCAACTAATATGAGATGGGTTTTGTGCTAGGTGGGTATATGTGGTTGTTCACCGCCTCCACACCAACCCACCTCTCCCACACAACTGTTCCATTGGGGTATTCATGGTGGGGTGGGGGGACCCGGCAGCCCCACGCCTAACGGCTCAAAGCTGCTATAACAACCCCATACATGATAAGACAGCACACACCCACCCCACCCAAACCTCATTAATCCACCCTCGTAGGGAGCAGTGCTCTCAGAGAAGCAAGTAGGGTGCATCCTAGTGGTGTTCAAGTGTTGTTTAAACCTAATCTACTCCGAAACTGTTAATTACGACGTTATTATGCATGAAATCACGTGAATGATATGTTTGACTTCATGTACGCCCTCGCCGCTGTGTAAAGTAGCACAACGCTCAACACAAGCATGCCTAGAAGGCTGTACACATCCGCAACGTTAACAATGGAGTTAAACCCATCCCGCACAACGTTGGCCACATATGTTAGCGGGTTGGCCAAGAATACAACCCTTAGCGCAAATGGTAAATCTGGCGAATAAGGGTAGAACACTGTGCTCGCAAAATTGAGTACGAATATCACAAATATCTGGATACTATTATACGTGTTGTTCGACCTCACAAAAACAGAGATAACTAGCATGATAGATCCGAATATTAGGGATCCGAGCAGGGTGGCACACACTATGGAGCCCAAGCCCCACAACCCCAGTGTCACTCCCCCCATCATAAGGTAGGCCACAGCTAGCATTATGAATGACCCTGCTAATGCGTAGATAACAGTCGCAAATATTATACCCAAAAGGTATTCGAGGCGTGTGAATGGACCCATCAATAGCTGTGCGAGCATGTGGAGGCGCTTATCCAGCCAGAGTATCCCACCTGAGAGGCTTCCCGCCATGATTGTTTGTGTAGCCATTATCCCTGGTGCAAGGAAGTAAAGGTAGCCGTGCGTATGGTTTGAGGGTATGAGCGACTGGTAGCCGAGACCGAAGAACACAAGGTACATTGTTGGCAAGCCAAGCAACACCACAAGGGAGGCTGGATCAGTATTCACCCTAAGGTTCCTATACACAAGTCTCCAAATGTTTTCAAGGTTCAACCATTATCCCTCCCAATTGTCTCTAAGAACACGTCCTCAAGCGTGCTTCCTCTAACGTTTAGCCACTCTATCCCAACACCCGTGACGCGCGAAGCGTCGGTTATTACGTTCAAAACCAGGCTTGGGTCGGTGCACACTATCTTGACCTTGGAGTCGTCCTCCCGCAAGTCTACGTTGGGCACCCTAAATCTTACTTCACTTAGAAATCGCTCCCTGCTTCCACCGCCCAAAACAAACTCCACGGTTTTTTTACCGTAGATGCGCTTAAGGTTTTCAACGCTGTCCAACGCAAGAATTTTACCAGAGTCTATCACCGCTATCCTGTCGCAGATATAGTCAGCTTCCTCAAGGTTGTGTGTTGTGAACACAAC
>JAVZKQ010000019.1:0-31239 GCA_038884175.1 Thermoprotei archaeon
CCCTATCAATACCGCTAGGCTCAGCTGGTATATGAAGTTAAGCGACGTGAAGCTTTCAGTTATCGCCCTAACAAACCAGATTCTCGTGTACACATATATGAGTGGGCCTCCGAAGGGTGCCTCTGGGCCGGCTGCTAGGGCTAACGCGACTAGGTAGGCTGCTAGGAAGGGTGCTGCGGCGCGTAGCCTCATCCCCGCATCACGTTTACCAGAGCCCATCAACAGTAGTAGGAGTAGTGCCATGAAGGCTGCGCCTATGAGTGGTGAGGTTAAGTAGCTTGGTACGTTGGGGTTCACCGCCAAAAATGGTCCAGGCGCCGGCCAGAAGTTGTGGGTTAGCTGGTTTATATATGTGGTGTGCGCCGTGCGCCTTATGAAGAGTGTGAGCAGGTTGGGTGAGGTTGTGTTTGATTGTGCGAGTGTTGGTCCTCGTATAAAGTCGCCCACTATTATGGGCGCCAAGCTCAGTTGGGCGGCGGCTAAGCCCAATAGTAGGCCTCCGAGGCCAAGAGCGCGCATAGACCAGCCTCTCCTCACTAGGATAAGGTAAACCAAGCTGATGAGCACAATGGAGCCCACGCCCGTTATATAGTAGTAGTAGGTGAAGCCCCCCGAACCCACGAAGAACGCAGCTATGAGTGTGAGCAGGCTCTTCGTGTACCCCCGCAAGTCGGATGCACCTAGCTCAGTGAGGCCTAGGCTCGCGTGCACCATTAATGGGTAAGAGGCGTAGAATCCGAGGGGTATATAGGCGCCGTCACCTATGAAGAACTGGTAGAAGGGGGCGTACACATAGAAGACACCCGCAACCACGCCCACCCACCATGGGGGGCTTATACCTATAGTGTGGGACACCCTGCCAAGAAGGGCGCACACACCTAGCTGGGCGATTAATGCGAGGACGTACACGTATGCGAACTGGGCTAACCACAGCGGTGCGAAGGTGTGAATCAGGTTCACGCCGAAAGTGTAGAGAAGGGCGACTGGTGCTGAGCCCACACCTGGATACACCCATGGTGAGAGGCCTAGGGTGTTGGCTTTGGCGAGCGCCTCAACGTAGGATAGAGTTGTGTGCCCAATGGTTGTACCAAGCCCCATATCCGAGATGTATATGGGTTTGAACCTGAACCACGTGAGTGTGAATAGTGATGTGAACACCACGGCCAAAAACTGCTTCCCAAAATGTGAAACCACTTGGCACACCCCTAAGCCTTGTTCCGACGCGTGGAGTCCCAAGGTTGGCTATTGCGCCTCACCCCACGGCTTCCACACGGCTTCACCAAATTAGACTTAGGGGTGGATTTAAGCGCTTAGCCACCCCAACAAACGCCACTTGTGTGCGGTGGGATGTAGGATAAAGCAAGCCGTCGGGTTACCAACTTGCAAAATGAGGCTTCTATGTAGCAAGTGTTGGCGCCCCCTTGGCACACCTGTTTTTGTCTATTTGGGTTTCACACTGGAGTGGCGCCAACAACTTGGGGGCTTCGCCCTAGGGTTCACACATCACGCGTCAGCCCTTGAGAGTGCGCTCATCACACCCCCAACAAAGCTGTGTTCACAGTGTAATTAAACTTGGCATTCCACTTGTTTGAACACAGAAGCTTAAAGCACTGGGTATACATATATTTTCGAGCTGGTTTGGCTGATAATAAGCCTAGTGGTTCTGTTCTAGACCCCTGGGGGGAGAGTAGTGTTTCGGACTACTCGAGGCTATTCGAGGAGTTCGGGATTGAACCCGTCGGCACACTAGCAGACAGGTTTCCAGCCACCCATAGGCTTCTTAGGAGGGGTGTTTGGTTTGGTGCGAGGGATCTTGGGCGTGTGTTGGACGCTGTGAATTCGGGTTCAGAGTACGCTGTGATGTCTGGTATTAAGCCCACGGGTTTTTACCATCTTGGTACGAAGACCACGGCTGAGGCGATGGTTTTCTTCCAGGGGTTGTCGAGGCGTGCCAGGGTTTTTTACTCTATTGCCGATGTTGAGGCCTACTGTGATAATGGCCTGAAGTTTTCTGAGTCACACGAGATCGCTGTTGGGAATGTCGCCGATATTTTGGCGTTGGGACTCGACCCCGAGCGTGTGTATGTGTACAAGCAGAGTGAGGAGATGCGTGTGATGAACTTGGCCTCCGTGTTCTCTAAGAGTGTTACGAACAACATGATGCGCGCGATCTACGGTGAGAGGTCTTTCGGGCTCTACTTTTCGGCGCTCGTGCAGGCGGGTGACATTCTCCTACCCCAGCTTGGCTTCTTCGGCGGGCCCAAACCCGTTATTGTGCCTGTGGGGGTCGACCAGGACCCACATATTAGGCTCACAAGGGATCTGGCGCGTAGGTATAGGGGTGAGTTTGGTTTCATAGAGCCTAGCTCCATCTACCACAAGCTCGTGCACTCACTCACCGGCTCCGAGAAGATGTCGAAGAGGGATCCGATGGGTGTGCTCACACTAAACGAAAGCTCAGAGCTTGTGAGGCGAAAGATCTCCAACGCGCTTACTGGTGGGCGTGCGACTGTGGAGGAGCAGAGGAGGCTTGGAGGTGAGCCCGACAAGTGTGTTGTTTACGAGTATTATCGCGACCACTTCTTGGATGATGATGGGCGTCTGCTGAAGATTAGGGAGGAGTGTATTGGTGGGCGGAGGCTGTGCGGTGAGTGTAAGGCTGAGCTGGCGGATCTTGTAGTGAACTATATTGAGAAGCACAACGAGAAGAAGGAGGGCTTGATGGATGTGGCGAGGGGGCTCTTGGAGGAGGGCTCACGCGTAGCCAGGTCGGGTGGCAGTATACTCTGAGCCACAATAGTGTTGAGCCACAATAGTGTTATTGGTGTACCCCCAGGCTTTCGAGCTCTGAGGCCACCCTCTCTCTAATGGTGTATAGCGCCTCCTTTACGTGGGCGTCGGAGAAGTCTCCGAGAACCCATCTTACATTGTAGGGTGTGTCGGGGTAGAGGTGGCCTGCGAGTGTGCCGATCCTAACACACACCTTCCTACCCTCACTGTTCAGAGCCCCCCTGCTCACTAGGGCTTCCCAGTTTGCTTCGAACTGTGCGATGAGGGAGAGTAGCTCTCCTAGCCGTCTCCGCCTCTGTGTTTGGTTGGGCACAAACACGTGTTGCGGGGTTCATAGATAAGGTTTAAGCCACTCGAGGGGTGTATTTGTTTGGTGCCGCCAATGGATGAAGCCAACGCTGTGAAGAGGGTTGTTTTGGCGCTCTTTGAGGCAGCAAGAAACAAGGATTTTGAGAGGCTCGCCGAGCTCAACGATTGGGATGGGGAGTACACAAAGTTCGGCGACCTACCCCCACTCGAGAGGCTTGATGGGGAGAGGGCGAAGCACTATGACACGGTTGTGTACACCAACATAACCGACTACACGTGTGTTGTGGAAGACCTGAAGGTTTCGGTTTTCGGAGACGTCGCCCTCGCCACCTGCTACCTGAGGTATGGGGGGATACTCGTCAACGACTACGCGTTTGAGGCTAGGCGGTTCACAAGGAAGAGTAGGGCCACATTCGTTTTGAGAAGGAAGGGTGATGTGGGGTGGGTGATAGTGCACCAACACATTTCGGCCCTAAGCGACGAGGACGCACCACTGTTCGACCAAGCCTAGCGGTTGGAGCCCCCGCCAAGCGGTGCTCTTCCACCCCGAGGGCTTTTTGGGGTACTGGGCGCGCATTCTGAGGCTCAACGTTGCTTTACGCAGCTTCATTGGGGTGCGGCAAAGTCGAAGTGACACATCTCAAACAAATCTGGCTGCCAACTACGGCGTTGAGAAACCCAGAAGTCCAATGTTGCGCCACCCACACAACCCATCCTAGCGCTACGAATAAATATTTCTTGGGCGTGTGGTTGACCATGTGTAGGATGTTTGGTTTTAAGGGTTCAGGCCAATTGGCCGCTGGGCTGCAGGATGCGCTCATCCAGGCTGCTAGGCGGGACGCTATGAATAGGGGTATTAGCCACGCCGACGGGTGGGGTGGGGTGTGGGTTTCCCGCTCCAAGCTGAGCTATTTTAGGAGTGGGGAGCCCATTTTTTCGTCGGTTGATGCGCGGGGGTTTTTTGATACCACAGTGGGGTGCATGGTTGGCCTATCACACGCGAGGAATGCGGCTCCGAACGAGCCGGTGAGGGGTGCCTACGACTCCCACCCCTTCTCAGCCCATCTTGGGGAAGACTTGGTTTTTGTGGCGCACAATGGTTGGATAGACAAGCACAAGCTTGGTTTGGAGGGTGTAGATGTGTCAAAGCTCAACGACACCGAGGCCTTCTGCCTCCTATTGGAAGAACAGTATGCAGGTGGGTTTGAGCGAACTGTTGAGGCGGCTCTTTCACGCGTGTACGAGGTGGGTGCGAATATTGGTGCGCTCAACCTACTCTTCCTCAGGATTCCCCGTGGGGGTGAGGCGGAGTTGTATTACTACTCGGATTACAGCGAGGACAAAGAGTCATACTACAGGCTTTATGAGCTCGCTCAAAATGGTGGGGGGTACGCCGTGATGTCCTCCACTGTTGCATACATGGCTGGGTTGATCAGCATCAGCTCGGAGACGCTCAGCGTGGGGGTGAGACCCGCGCCCAAGAAGAAGCTATGTAGGGTTGGCTAAACGTGTTAGAGGTCCGCTTTGCGCTCGTCTTTTTTAAAGAAGACGTTGTAGAATAGTATGTTTAAGAGGTTCACCGGGACGCTCACTAGGAATGGGAGTTCGAGTGAGTCTGCGAAGAGGTAGCCCGCTGCAAATGTTCCCGCTGAGGAGGGCAGAAGTCTGGAGGCTTGGTTTACGGCTGTAGCCGCACCTCTCTCATTGTCGTTTACCAAACCCATCATGAGCGATTGTTGGGCGGGTAGTGAAAGCATTCTTAGGGCTGTAAAGCAGAAGTAATCGGCTGAAGCAAGCGTGATTCCTGGAGCAAACGGGAATAGGGCGAGGAGCACCGCGGCTGAAGCGCGGGTGAGGGAGATTAGTTTGACGAAGCCGAACTTCTTGGTTAGATATGGTGTGAAGTAGAGGCTTAGGGCTGTTACGAATGTGGCGGCACCCATTATGTCGCCTATTAGGCCGTTAGAGACATGATAGTGGGACTTGAAGAGCACAGAGAAGTATGGGGTCACCAGACCCTGTCCAAGGCCGTTGAGCGCCCCAGTCACAGAGAATTTGGCTATGTTTGCGCCCGACTTGAACTTGAATACTTCTCTAGCGGGTTTGCGCACCCCACTCTCGGATACGAAGAGCACAATTATTGTGGCTGAGGCGGAGAGCACAAGCCCGAGGAAGAATAGTGTTCTATAGTCTGGGATGTTCGTGAGGAAGGCGCCCACAGAGGCCGAGACGCCCCCTGCAAGTGAAGCTAGGCTAAAGTAGCGTGTGCGTTCACCTGATGGAGCCTTCTCGGCAAGAAGGGCGTTCTGCATAGGGGCTACGTAGCCGCCCACCCCACCTCCAACAGTGCCCCCAGCAAGCCCGAAGCTTCCAAGCATAGAAGCAAGCACAATAAGATAGTAGCTTGAAGAGACGAGAAGTATGAGTGATGAGAACACCAGGAGGGAGTTACCTATAACGAGCATTCTCTTTCTGCCATATATATCTGAAGTAAGGCCGAACAACAGGTTTAGCAGGGGAGCGGCTAGGGATGCGGCGCCGAAAACGCTGCCGATTAGGGGGAAAGTGTAGTGTAGCTGGGTGTACATGTAGAGCCCCACGGCCACGTTGAGGAAGCCAGCCGCAAAGTTTCTGAAAACCCTTGAGGCAATTATGAAGGAAACATCCCTACTGTAAACCCCCACCCGTCGAGCCATATAACAAAACCGAGTATTCCTATTGGGCTTAAATTTTAAAAACCTAACGTTACGAACCACCAGAACACAGAGGACGCCAAGAATGGGCGTAGGCCGCTAACCGGTCACCCCATCAATAGTTTTAATGTAAGTCTAAATATTGGTAAATATACATGAATGTTGATACTCTACCCTAGATGCGGGTATTATTGATAGGGACCTAAGGGGAGCAAGCACTTTTGAATGTCCAAACTGTGGGCTTATCAGCAGATAGACAGGTAGATGCGTCAATATGGGGCGAATCCCTTAAGATGTGGTGGGTTGCCCCCCATGGGAGCCAAGCGCTGTGAGGCCTCCGATGAACCCTGAGTGGGCCGAGGGCTGTGAGACTCAAGGATTAAGTGTGGACCCCACACATATCCATACTTAGTTCAGAACCCAAAGGCGCCCAGCCACACACTGATCCCACACCATAAACGTGCACGCTTGGCTTCAAAGTTAGGCTTATCTGTGTTGGCGTGGTGTTTGTGTTGTGTCTCTAGGTTATAGGGAAATAAAGATTCACAGCGCGGATAAGCCCTTCGAGGTGGACAAAGAGGTTTTGGCTCAGCTACGCGAACTCAAGCTCAGCCGAAAGTTCATCGACTCGATGAAGAGGGATGCGGTTGAGTGCCCCTGGGTTGAGGCAACGATCCCAGCGCTCAAGTGTATGGGTTGCCCCTACTTTGTTAGGCGTTTCAAGGGGTACATACACTGTGGCTACGGCTTTAAAAAGGTTTAGGGTGTGAGGCTGAGCTCAGTGGACCTAGCGGTGGGTAGCCGGGCCTTGTACTGCTTTAAAGCCTCTTCGAAGTGGTTCGAGGTTATCTTGAACTCTTCGAGCTTGTCCTTATACTTATTCTGATGTGTGTCGAGGAACTCTCTGACTGCGAGCATCGAGGCGGTCTGAACTATACCCGCGATCTCCGCGCCGCTAAGCCCAGCCATCCTTTTAGCCAACTCGTTGAGGTCCACGGACTTGTCCAGCTTCTTGCCGCGCAGGTGTATTTCGAGTATCTGCCTTCTAGCCGCCTCATCGGGCATGGGTATCTCCACAATCTTGTCGAACCTACCAGGCCTAAGTAGCGCTGGGTCAACAAGGTCCACGCGGTTTGTTGCGGCTATCACCGTCACACCTTTAAGGGGGAGTATGCCGTCCAACTCGGTGAGAAGCTGGCTCACAACCCTCTCGGTGACGTTCGTGTCGCTAGTGGCCCCACGCTTGGGTGCGAGGGCGTCTATTTCGTCGAAGAAGATGATGCATGGGGCTGCCTGCCTCGCCTTCCTGAAGACTTCGCGTACGGCGTGCTCTGACTCACCAACCCACTTGGATAGTAGCTCTGGTCCGCGCACAGCTATGAAGTTGGCCTGACTCTCGGTTGCCACAGCCTTAGCGAGCAGAGTCTTACCAGTACCAGGCGGACCATAAAGCAGCACACCCTTGGGTGGGGACACCTTGGCGAATTCTAATAGGTCGGAGTATTTGAGAGGCCACTCCACGGCTTCCTTCAACTCCTGTTTGACGCCTTCCAAGCCGCCGATGTCCTCCCAGTGCACGTTTGGCTTCTCTATTAGCACCTCGCGCATCGCGGATGGGTGAACCTCTTTGAGCGCCTCCTCAAAGTCCTCCATTGTTACAGTGATCCTGTTGAGCACCTCAGCCGAAATCTTCTCCTGGTTGAGGTCTATTTCTGGTAGAACCCTTCTAAGCGAGTGCATAGCCGCCTCCTTGGCTAGTGCGGCTAGGTCCGCGCCAACGAAGCCGTGGGTCACCTCGGCGAGCTTGTTGAGGTCGACGCCCTTCGAGAGAGGCATTTCACGCGTGTGGATCTGTAGTATCTCGAGTCGCCCCTCCTTGTCGGGCACCTTGATCTCTATCTCCCTGTCGAACCTACCAGGCCTCCTAAGCGCCGGGTCCACGGCGTTAGGCCTGTTGGTGGCGCCTATAACCACGACTTTGCCGCGTGGCTGGAGGCCGTCCATTAGTGTTAGTAGCTGTGCCACAACCCTCCTCTCAACCTCTCCTGTGACCTCTTCACGCTTTGGGGCTATGCTGTCGAGCTCGTCTATGAATATTATGGATGGAGCGTTCTTTTGGGCCTCCTCGAATATCTCCCTTAACCTCTGCTCGCTTTCACCGTAAAACTTGCTCATTATCTCGGGCCCACTTATACTGATGAAGTGGGCGTTGGACTCGTTGGCCACAGCCTTAGCGAGCAGAGTCTTACCAGTACCAGGCGGACCATAAAGCAGCACACCCTTGGGTGCTTCGACTCCGAGCCTCTCGAAGAGCTCTGGGTGCTTTAGTGGTAGCTCGATCATCTCGCGCACCTTCTGGATTACATCCTTCATGCCTCCAATATCTTCGTAGGAGACTCGTGGAAGCGTTTCTATACCCAAGGGTCTCTCACTCACATCGATCTTTGTCTCTTCACCAACTATCACTGGTCCTTGTGGGGAAGTTGAGTTTATGGCGAGGCTTATCCTCCTACCCATTATGGATATGGGCACCACGTCGCCCTTGGTGATAACCCTACCCGAAAGCGTCTGCGCTATGAACTCCTCTACACCGATTATCTGGAGGGGCTCTGTTGGTGAAAGCACTATTTTTTCGGCTGGCTTCACATCCACCTTCTGGATTGTGACCTTGTCGTCTATCCCAACCCCAGCGTTGTTGCGTGCGAAGGAGTCAAGCCTGATTATCCCCCTACCATAATCGTCGACGTAGGCTGGTAGAACCTTGACGTAGGTCTTCCTCCTACCAGCGACTTGCACAACGTCGCCAGTGACGAGGTTTAGTTCCTTCATTATTTTGGGGTCTAGTCTGGCTAGGCCTCTTCCCACGTCTCGTGGGAGGGATTCGGCCACCCTTACTTCTATTTGTGGATACGACATATAACCATCACTCACTAACTATTGGTTAGTAAGTTATATTTAAGGTTTCCGAGAATCACCCACCACGACCCCTACCACGCCTACCACCCCCATCACGCCGCACCCCAACACGCTCACCTCCAGCAACCCTCTTAGGCGGCTTAGCGAAAAGCTGCTTAACCTTCTCAACCCTCTCCTCAAACTCCGCCCTAAGCCTATCCGACACGTCGTCGCCACCATAGAAATCCAGCCTAGCGGCTATGCTAAGCTTACCAGCAAACGCCCTCGCAATCTTACCCCTCTGCCAGCGGGGAGCGTTGTGGATGAGTGGTTCCTGGAATATCACGCCGTGCTTGGGGGGCTTGGCGCCCTTCCTAATCGCCCGAAAGAGCGCCTTCTCGGCGCCGAGCACCTGAACGGTGCTGGAGGGAAGTTTGGCGAGGCGCTCCAAGTCGCCCGCTGAGGCTATGAGCCTAGCGCCGAGAGCTGGACCGGCAAGCCCGGCGAGGTTGGGTGCTACAAGTAACATTAGCTCTTCGGTGTACTTTGAGAGCTTCTCCCTTAAACTGTAAAGCTGGTACACCGCGCCGGCCATTGTGCGTATGGGTTCAACCTCCTCCTCGCTGAAGGGCGCCCCAGTCGAGCTGGCAGCGGCTTCGGCGAGCCTCTTAGCCATCTCAGCCTGGTAGCCGAGCTCCATTAGCCTTTCAGGCGTATAGTTGTGCCTCAAACCCAGTGTGTGCACGAGGCGCAGGTAGGAGGCAGGGTCCTCAACGAGCTCGTTTAGTTCGGGGAAGTGTAGGCCGTACCACTCACGCACCCTGGATACGAATATGTTGAGCGTCTTGTCGAATTCGTCGACCGCCTTAATGTTCTGGGCTATGATCCTGTCTTTGCGCCCACTCTCGCGCGCCACACCCACCCTCGTGTCCTCTAAAGCCTTAGTGCGCACTATGCGTAAAACTTCATCAACGCTTAAACCAAGAGCCTCGGCGAACCTGGTGTGTGAGTAGAGCTCAGCTGAGCCGAAGTGGGGTGAAACAAGCTTGGCCCACTTGGCCAAGTGTGGCTCATAAGTGTACACTTCACCTAGACCCTTCTTCCCCGCCTCTTCGAGCAGTGCGCTAATGGCGGAGTCGCCGCCATCCGACCTCTGCGCTAGGAGCACACCTCCCTTTTCGTCCACTATAAAGTAGCCATACACCGTGGAGGCGAGGAAGGGCAAAAACAACACCTAATACAAAGTTAGCGTCTGCCCGCGGATTCGGCTTGTTTAGTGTACACGAACCTGCGAAGGTAGTTAACCCTCCGCCTGTGTCTGGGTATCGGGTTCCTCCTCGGTTTCGGCTCAATCTTAGGGGTGGCCGACCTAACCTTACCCGCCTTTGTTAGTGAACCGTGGCTTGGCAAATCCTACACCAACAACGTATCTCTGAACAAGGATTTAAGCGTTATTTGGAGCCTTCGAGGAAGATGGGTGTGCGCGTACCGCACGCAGCGCGTGCAGAACAAGTGTTTGGTGTGCTGCCCCCGCTACTAAACCGTATATACTGGTTTGGCGGTTAACACGTAATGACACTCACCACACGTGTAAAAGGCGGGTTCCCCATAGCTAGGCTCAGGAGGCTGCGTTCGAGTGAAGGTGTTAGAAGCATGGTGTCCGAGACCGTGCTCGACGTGGGACACCTCGTGCTACCCCTCTTCGTTACCGAGAAGGAGGCTGGGCCGATCGAAAGCATGCCGGGGGTTGAGAGATACAGCATTGAAGGCGTTGTGTCTAAAGTGGAGGAGGCGGTTGGACTGGGTGTGAACTCCTTCCTTGTGTTCGGTGTGCCCCAACTCAAGGACGAGATTGGAAGCCAAGCCTATGATGAGGAGGGGATTGTGCAGAGGGCTCTGAGGAGGCTTTCAGAGTCCTTCGGCGACAGGGTGGTGCTCATAGCGGACACGTGCCTTTGCGAGTACACCAGCCACGGCCACTGTGGGGTTGTGGTCGACGGCTCTGTTGACAATGATAGAACGCTCGAACTACTCGCGAAGACCGCGGTGAGCCAAGCCGAGGCTGGGGCCACGGTTATAGCCCCCTCAGCGATGATGGATGGGCAGGTGGGAGCCATACGCTCGGCGCTCGACGAGGCTGGGTTTGAGCGCACACCCATTATGGCCTACTCGGCTAAGTATGCTAGCACGTTTTACGGGCCCTTCAGGGTTGCGGCAGAGTCTAAGCCACAGTTCGGGGATAGGAGGGGCTACCAGATGGATCCCAGGAATAGGAGGGAGGCGCTTAGGGAGGTTGGCCTCGACGTTGAGGAGGGCGCGGACATAATAATGGTTAAACCTGCACTACCATACCTCGATGTTATAGCGAGCGTAAAGGAGAAGTATCCACTCCCACTCGCGGCCTACCAAGTGAGTGGGGAATACCTTATGATTAGGTCTGCGGCTGCTTCGGGTTACCTCGACGAGAAGTTGGCCGTGCTAGAGAGCGTGTACTCTATTAGGAGGGCTGGGGCTGACATCGTCATCACATACTTTGCTGAGGATATAGCGAGGTGGCTGCGTGGGTAACCCCCTGGCTCGGCTGGTGTTTTCGGGTTGATCATCCGTATCGCCACACGTGGGAGCAGGTTGGCGCTCATCCAGACCGCTGAGGTTGAAGAGCGGCTTAGGAGGCTGGGCTACACCACTGAGAGGGTTGTTGTGGAATCACACGGCGACATGGATAGGGTTACACCCCTCTACAGGATGGGTGTGCGCGGCATATTTGAGAAGGAGGTGGACAGGGTGGTGCTCGAAGGCGAGGCTGATATAGCGGTGCACAGCCTTAAAGATGTGCCCTACGAGTTACCCACCGGGATCATCCTTGGAGCTGTGCCCAAGCGTGGGGCGCCATTCGACGCGCTAACCCCACACCCACTATACAGGATTCCCCCAGGATCCAAGGTTGGCACTGGGAGTGTGAGGAGGATGCTCACGCTTAGGGCTCTCAGGCCTGACTTGAAGGTTGAAGCGATCAGGGGCAACGTGGACACGAGGCTCACCAAGCTTCTGCGGGGGGACTTCGACGCGCTCATAACTGCTGAGGTGGCTTTAAGAAGGCTTGGAGTGAGTGGTTGGTTTAGGCTCAACCCAAACTTTTTTGTGCCAAGCCCAGGCCAGGGGGCGCTTGGGGTGACCTGTAGGGCTAACCCGGCAGGGGGGGTGGCGGAGGCTCTGCGCAGATTGGAGCATGTGGGGAGCCGTGTGGAGGTTGAGGTTGAAAGGTCCATAGCCCTAAGGCTTGGTGGGGGGTGCACATCCCCCCTTGGAGTGTACGCGAGACACATCTCAGCGAGCCGACTAGAGGTGAGGATCAGCCTTGTTAGATCCTCGGGTGGGCTTCTACGTGTGAAGGTGCGGGGAGATTCCAAAAGGATTGTTGACGCAGCGGTCAGAGCGTTCGAGGCTAAGGGGGGCATCCTCGAAGTGGAGCGTTGGAAGAGCAGCCCCACACTTGGGTGAGCGTTTGGAAACGCTTTTAGAGGCTTAACAAGTAGCGTATAGTATGGGTTCAACAATTGGTAGCAGGTTTAGGCTCACCGTGTTCGGCGAATCTCACGGGGCCGGTGTTGGGTGTGTTGTGGACGGCTGCCCAGCCGGTTTCCCCCTCAGCATGGAGCGCCTCCAGCTGGATATGGATAGGAGGAGGCCTGGGCAGAGCGTGTACACAACGCTTAGAAAGGAGGAGGATAAGGTTGAGGTTCTCAGCGGCTTGTATAATGGGAGGACTAATGGTGGACCGCTCACCCTCTTTGTTAGGAACATGGACGTCCAGTCCTCGACATACTCAGAGGTTGGGTTTAAGCCAAGGCCTAGCCACCTCGACTATACGGCGCACCTAAGGTACCGTGGCTACTTTGACTATAGGGGTGGCGGGTTCCTCTCGGGTCGTATGACCGCCGCAATGGTTCTTGGGGGTGGGGTGGCCAAACAGCTTCTCGAGTCGATAGGCGTGGGTGTACACGCGTATATGAGGAGTCTTGGTGGGTTGGAGCTTCCGCGTGAACCTAGCGTGAATGAGGTTGTGGAGAATACGTACAGTAGCCCTGTGAGGTGTCCAATCCCCGAGGTGTCTGAGGAGATGATGAAGCGTGTGCTCGAAGCGCGTAGCTCGGGCGACTCGGTTGGGGGTATAGTTGAATGCGTGGCACTCAACGTGCCAGCAGGCTACGGTGAGCCCATATTCGACTCTGTTGAAAGCCTCCTGGCGCACGCCCTCTTCAGTGTGCCTGGCGTGAAGGGGGTAGAGTTTGGGGCGGGTTTCCGTGTGGCGCGCATGACCGGCTCAGAGGCCAACGACGAGTTCTACTTGGAAGAGGGTAGGGTTAAGACGAGGACGAACAATAATGGGGGCATACAGGGGGGTATAACCAACGGTATGCCCATAGTTGTCAGGGTTGCGTTCAAGCCAACCGCGAGCATACCCAAGCCACAGAGGACCGTTAACCTGCAAACAATGCAGGAAGAGACCATTGTGGTTAAGGGTAGACACGACCCCGCCATAGCGATAAGAGGTGTAATAGTGGTTGAAAACGTTGTATCCGCCGTGTTGGCCGACGTGCTATACACAATTATAGACCAAAAAAAGTTTTAGTTGTTGGGTGGACGCCCAATTGCCCGTATAGACCCTCTACTCGAAGTATTTGTAATACCTGAAACCGTGGTCCACTTCGTTGTGACCCACTTTGACTATTGCAAACTCCGAGTGTGGTTGGTTGATACTCGGGGATTCGCCAGGCTTTGATTCGTGGAGTCTTTCGTATTCGTCGAAGCCTATTCTACGCCTTTCATCGAGCTTCTTGAAGAGGTTCACCCGCTCTGCCACCTCCCTATATCCCTCTTGGAATACGCCTGCGAAGAGCTTTGCACTCGCACCGCTACCATACGAAGCAAAACCCACCCTTAGGCCGTATAGATCCTTCTTCTTGTACTCCGAGTCCAAAATGCTGAGGAAGCTAACATAGAGTGATGCGGTATAGCTGTTACCAATCCTCCTACCAGCCAGGGTTGACGGGTAGACCTTCTCAGCGTACACCTTCCTGAACGCTGTAGAGGAGGCAAACTTCTTCCTGAACTGCCTGTATTCCTCTGTGAGTAGCTCTTCGACGCTATAATCCTTTCGTGGCGGCAGTGGGCCTATCTCCTCCTCAATTTGCTTCCAGCGCTCAAGGTCCCGCCACTCGTGGATAAAGTAGTAGGCGGCCGCCTGTGTGGCCATCTCTGGGAAGGGTAGGTGGAAGGCTAGGTAGGCGGCATAGTCGCTTGGAGCTTCATCGTTGCCAAGCTTTAGCCCCTGCTCCTCAACGAACTGCTTCACATAGTTGAGGTAAGCTGTCTTCATTGCGTCTAGGTAGACAGCGATAGAGTACTTCCCATCCACAACAGGAGTCTCCCTGTCGAGGGGCTTATAGAAATCCCTTTCATGCTTGATGCACGTGCCAACAGCGTCCTCAACCACAAGAAGCCTTGGGTTATCGGACACAAGCATCGCCACGGCACCAGCGCCCTGAGTGTACTCACCCTCACTTTTAAGGTCATACTTCGCTATATCGGTGGCCACAACTATACCATACTTACCCCTATTCCTCCCACTTCTAATCCAGTCGAGTGTATTCTCCAAGGCGTACGTGGCGCCTATACACGCGAAGACGTGGTCCACTCCATCCACATGCGCAAAGCTCCCTTTACCGAACACTTCTTCAAGCATACCAACAACTTTGGAAGCAATGGGTTTACTCTTATCATCCATTGTCTCCGTGCCAACATATATCCTTCCCAGATGGCTTGGTCTAATGTCATTCTTTTTGAGGAGCTCGAATACGGCGTTAGCGGCCATTGTGGCGGCGTCCTCGTAGGCGTCGGGCACGGCCATCTGCTCCATACCTAGACCCTTCTTTATGTGTTCATGGTTGAGGCCACGCCTAGCAGCGAATTCCCCCATGTCTATGTAGAGCTTTGGCACGTACACAGCGGCGTCATCTATACCCACACGTCTGCCAACCATTTCGGCAAACTAAGGGGGAGAATGTTTTAAGCCTTTCTTGTGTCCTGGTTGGGTCTAGAATCCCAGCTTAAGCGCTGGATGGTGCAACCCAAAACCACACGTTTATGGGATGCCCTACGAGTAAACCACAACTGTGGCAATTATCTAGAAACATTCTGACCAAAGAGGAAGTAGATAAGACTATTGGTCGAACTTGTAGCCCAACTGCTCCAACACAGCCTTCATTTTGAGTGCGTCATCCTCTAGGTAGGGGCTTTCACATATTAGGGTGATGTCCACCCCCCTCTCCAGTATTGCTTGAGCAAGCGGTCTGAAGGGTGGGGCCTCAACATCCACTGTGTCGTGCACATCCACATAGAGCCCACCCCTCTTCTTTAAGCCTTCAAAGTGGGAGTTCACATGGGTGATGCCCGCCTTCTTAAGCGTTCCCAACACCGAGTGGTAATCGATTTGCCCCCCACCACGGGCAAACAGGTGAGCCCAGTCGATGTATGGTTTAACCACGTCTACATCCCTGCTTAGCTGTAAGAGTTCGTTCAAGGTGCCAAACTGGGTTTTCTTCGCCATGGTCTCCCCACCAAGTGCGACACCCTTCACACCCATACCCCTCAGCCTATCCCTCACATCCAAGAGGGCGTCCCTAACCCTAGCATATGCCTCTTTTGCGTCTAGCCCACCATAGTAGCCAAGGTGTATCGCAATAGCATCGGCGCCTAGGAGGTGAGCCCTGTGCGCCGAGTCGATTATCCTCTGTTTTGAGGCCTCAAGTTTGTCCGCCTCTGTTGAGCAAAGGTTGATAAAGTATGGTGCGTGCACAGAAAGTCTTAGGCCTAGCCTTCTAGCCTCCATTCCAACCTCTTCCGCCTGCGAGGGGGGCATGCGCACACCCCTCACAAACTCCACCTCCATGGCGTTAAGCCCGATTCGTTTTAGGAAGCCAAGCGCCTCAACTGTGGACCCACCCTTCACGGCGTTGGGTATACCCGCTGTGCCAAGGAATATCACGATGCACCCACCCAAACTCTAAAAGCGTGCCCACTAGAAAGGTTTTCGCACCCAAGTGGGCGCCTACGGCTTTGGGCGACGCCCCCTGAAAGCCCTGTTCACAGCCGTGTTCAGCCAGTACGCAAGAGCGAGCGAGTAGGCGGCTACGGTTGCATTGAAAACACCGTAAAGCCAGAGGGTTGCAGTGAGCACGTGTACTGGTATAGAGAAGCCCACGGGGGGTGGGTAGCGTAGGAGCGACCAGTTCACCACACTCATACCAGCAACCCTAAGCGCAACCCCCGAGGCCACGCCCACCGCTGGGAGTTTCGAGAGTCGTGTCCCCACAATGTACCCCACCATTGTGAGCAGGATTGCGACAAGGTTATAAACTGGGCCTAGCAATAGAAGGGTTTCCCTGCTCATCACTACAAGGAACACTATTGTTTCGATTCCGAGGGCTGTCTTAAAGTCATAGAAGAGTAGGGCGAAGTAGACCGGCACCTCCCATAGCTCAAGCGCGAGGAATGGTAGTGGTGGGAAGGGGATTTTGGGGTATAGGCTAAGCGCGTAGGCGACGGGTGTGAGGACCGCTATGATGGCAATCCTCCTACTAGTGGTAAGCCTCGTACCACTCATGGGAATCTACGCACCCACATAGCAAACTCTTATTAATTTTACGTGGTGCGCTCTCGTTGTGGAACACTTGGTTCTAGAGGGTCAAAACAGCCTTTTGAAGTGTGGGGCTTGGGGCCGCCGGCCGAACGGGTCGCATATCTCGGCAAGCACCTTCTGTGCCAGCACATCTGTGGGTTTTTCGGGCTGAGTGGATTGGTTTTTGCTGCCAGAAGATGTACAACATTGGGGTATAGCGCTCATATAGCATAGGGTTACGTAGGCTTGAAGCTCCACTAAGATTACGTTCTGGGTTCACACCCTCTATGGGAGGTGGTCTGCGCGGGTTTGAAGGCTGAGTCATTGGTCTTCTTCGAGGGGTTCCTTCCTTGGGTCTGAGGGCCACCAGTTGATGTTCTTCGCTAGCACCATTATTGAGGGCACGTATATTAGCCAAACTATGAATGTGTCGAGAAGTATGCCTATCGCTAGGCTTAGGCCTATCTGTTGCACTAGCTGTATCTTTGTGAGTGTGAGGCCGAGGAACACGGAGGAGAGTATTAGGCCAAGTGTTGTGACTACGCCGGCGGTGGTCTCGGCTGTACGTAATATTGCTTCTTCATCGCTCAACCCCTTCCTTGCCTCCTCACGCACACGCGTCATCATGAATATATCGTAGTCCACACCCACACCGAGCATTGTTGTGATAAGGAAGAGTGGTGCAAAGACAAACACAGATGTCCCCCCAATCTTATAGAATATTATCCACGCCAATAGCAGCGTCCAAGCTATACTGCTCAGTATTGTGGCTATTAGCCTAAGGGGTGTGAAGGCAGACCTAAGCTGGATTAGTAGGACAACATAGATCGACGCCACAAGGAGTACCACTATTTCGGGTAAAACCCTGAAAACATAGCTGAGCACCGCCATCGAGTCAAGGGAGCTACCACCAACATACACGGTGTAACCGGCTGGGATGACACTGTGCAGGGTGTGCCTCAGGTTGACCGCATCCGATAGCACCGCGTTGCCAAACGGGTCTCCTGAGAAGACCACTTTAAAGTACACGCTAGAGTTGTCTGTGGACACATAGTTGAGCATCGCCGAGGCGTACTCAGATCTAACCACAGGTCTAAAGGATGCGAGCTGGGTATAAGGTATGGTATAGTTGTAGGGTGTGATGGGTCCATACACGGCTATGACACCCTTCGCGGCGCGTATTGTCTGGGTTAAATTACCCAGAACGCCTAGCTCAGAAGCGTTGAACACATTCGCCCCAACACTGAGCTTTGATGGGAGCTCAACCACCACATATGTTGGGACGAGTGTGCTGCCCCCATAGTTGTTGGATATTTGGTTGAGACCCGTCTTCCCCGGCCCCGCTGGTGTGAGCGCTAAGAAGTCTATGTTGACTGGTAGCGTCGATGCCACCACGGCTGCTAGAACAGTGAATATTAGGAGTGTTACGAGCACGGTGCGTGGCCTGCGCAGCGCCCGTCTAGTGACTCTGGAGAGTGTTGATGGTTTAAATTCGAAGTTCTTCTTCGGCCAGAAAACCCTTTTTCCAAATATTGAGAGGAGTGCTGGGAGGAAGCTTAGGGCGGCTGCGAGGATGGACACCACTATTAGGGCGTTGGCCGCTCCCACATCGCTGAATAGTGGTATGTGCGCCGCTGAGAGCACAATGTATGAGAGCACCACGGTGAGGCCGCTTGTGAACACCGCCTCACCAGACCACCTAGTGGATTTTTCGAGCGCCCCCTTCTCACCCCTACGTAGCTCCTGCCTATATCTATTGAGTATTAGCACAGAGTAGTCTGTCACAAGGCCGAGTGAGAGTATGAGTATTATGACTGGACTTATGTAGCTTAGGGTTGTGTGTTCGTAGTAGCCTAGGTAGAGGTGTATGAGGCCGAAGCCCACGGCCGCACCAACCCCGAACACGAGTATTGGTATTAGCGCGGCCACCGGTGAGCCGAAGAATAATCCGGTGATGATTATGGCCGCCGCAAGTCCGAAGGGCACAGCGTAGAGTTGGCTTTCGCCCACTATGTTTTGTAGCCCTTTGCTTATGATTTGGGACGAGGTGTAGTAGACCCTGAACTCTGTGGTGTTAAAAGATGTGGCCGTGTGCTCAAACACTGCGAGCGCCTCATCGGTTGGGGGGCTTTCGAAATTCAAGGTCACCACGGTGGTGTTCAGGCTGGGGGTCACGAACTCGTAGAGCAGCCCCTTCGTGGGTGTGACGGGTAATTGGGTGAAGTACACGCTTCCCATCATGCTGTCCACGAGTTGTGTGTAGTTCGTGGCGTTAATAATGCGTGTGATGGTTGAGTTGACAGCCGAGAGGTTGTACTCCAAGAAGGGCTGGTCCTGAACCCTTTGGGCTATAAGCCTATAAGTGTAGCCTGCGCTCAACGAGTTGAGTTGGGTTGAATTAAGCTGCTCACCACTACTGTAAACCCCATTTAGAAAGGTTACGAGCGTCAGGTTATAGCTGCTTGTTAGATTGTTAGCCAGACTCTGATTGTTCTCCTGAAGGTTGTTTGCTAAGAGCTCTATTGTGAGCGTTTTGAGTGCGGCGGGACTTGGGGGGTAGCCGAGCGAGCCCACCGCGTTAAAGTATTGGGTGGGTGTGAGGCCGAAGCTGCGGGTTATATTTTCCTGCACGCTTGAAGGTAATCCTTCAATGGTTGTGTTGATCGCAAGCCTCAGGGAAGAAGAGGAGCTCGGATGGGCACCAAGAGAGTACGCTTCTTCCAAGAAGTGTGTGATATTGATGTTCCCAAACGCACGCGCCTTGGGTGTGAAAAGCGATATTATGAGGCGTTCCACACTCAAATTCGCCGGCGGGTATCCAAGGCTGATGACGCCGCGCACAAAGGCTGAGGGTGTGGTGTTGAACTGTTTTTCAAGTGTGTAAGCAAAGGGTTGTGGTAGAGCCCTAGACACAATGAGTACAGTGTAGTTACCGAGCGCGCTCTGGTTGGGTGGGTTACCCAACATATACGCATAGGTTAGGAACTGATCTAATGTTAGGTTTAGTTGTTTTTCAAGCTCTTGCGCTAAAGATGGGTCAGTGTTGTTCACCTCTTGGGCGAAGTAGTTTAACACAAAGCCCTCAACACCCTCCTTCTGCACCCCGTAGAAAGCTTGTTCCACGAAGGCGGCCTGAGCGGCGCTCAAACCCTGAGTCGCATAGTATAGGGCTAGCCTGTCAACCTGCTGTTCACTGGGGTTTGGGCCAAGATTGAAGCACGCCACAACGAAGGCGGCCTGAGCGGCGCTCAAACCCTGAGTCGCATAGAGCAATGTAAATTCGTTCAGCATGGTTTGGGATTGGAAGTCTGTTATGTTAAAGTATGATGCTAGCCACTTGAGGAATAATGCCTGTTGGGGGCTGAGCCCCGCATACGAGGTAAACAATGGTAAGGAGATATTTACGGCGCTGTCAGCGTACTCGTACACGTGGGATCCAACATTCGCTGTGGGTTGAGTGTAGGTATTGTTCCACCAGGACGCATAGAACTCGTCGTAGTACAGCTTGGCCTCGGGGTTGCCATAGAATCCATTCTCAAGAGTATACACGGTTTTGTTGGCGACCGCATTTACATATGGTGTTGGCTTTGTATAGTTTGTGGCGGATGCAGCACCCAACCACACTTGGGTGTAGAGGTAGGGTATACCATATATCAGTTGTACGCTCAGGTTCACCTGCGACCTTAAAGCGTACACCTGGCGGTTCGTTGTGTTTATTTTGGTGGCTAGAGCGTCCACTTGGTTCACGATGCTAACAACCTCATCCTGCAAGGTGTACATGCGCGCGTTGATGTTTGTGAGGTTCTGTTCGAGTGTGTGTGCGCGTGCACTCAGGTTGAGTGTAGCGTAGGATAGATTCCACATCGAGGATGCGAGTGTGGATATGTTGAGCGCAAGGCTGTGAAGATCAGCGCTTTGCTTGGTAATGTTGCTTGCAAGAGTGTGTAAGGCACTGTTTGTAGAGTTAACTGCTATACGTGTATCCTTAAACGCCAACGCCGTGCCATTAACAAAACCTAGCAACAGCGTGTATTCAAAGCCATATATGGACGTGGTTGATTTGAGCCCGCTTGCTCCTAGCTTGGAGAACAGTGTTGAGTTTAGACGTGAAAACTCTTGATAGAACTGTGGTGAGAGCACATCGTTTCCTTCAAGCACAAGGTAGGCGGTTTTGTTTGAAGCCATGTAACCCCTAAAATCCGTTTGAATAATGTTTTCCGCCGTCTGAGACTCTTTATCTGATGAGGGCACACTTATCGAGTAAGAGATTATGTGTGAAAGTGTAGCCGCGTAGGGTGAAAGCACCACTATGAGTAAGACCCAAACCACTAGGAGGTATTTACCCTTCGAAGCCATAAACCGTGAGTAAGAGCCAAACAACCCCTCTAGTGAAACCACATCCAAAACGTGCAACACAACACCAAATAAGGATTACGGAAGAGGCGGACCACGCGGGTATAGATAGGATGGCAAGCCCCCACTCTAGTGGAGGATTATAAAGTCGTTGTACACCTCCCCACTATAATCCTCCACCACACTTATCGATGTAACGCGTATGGGAGGTTCAGCCACTCTAACCCTATTAATAAGCGCTTCAACTTTCTCCCTGGGACCAGCGGCTAAGATCTCAACGCTACCATCCTCCAAATTCCTCACATAACCCTTAAGCCCCAGCCCACGCGCAACACGTCGAACATAAGCACGGAAACCCACACCTTGGACTGTACCAAAAACCATTATTCTGACGGAATAATTGTGAGCTGCACACATCCCAATAGAATACAAACAAACCGATTATTAACCTATCTTTTCCCATTAGCAGTGGCAAGCGTATACAAAGGGTGTTCCTATCAACGCCCAAGCCAAACACCCACTCCACTACACTTATTTATACTCTTGTTGTGTGGTGTGTGAGGGAGAATGATATCCATAATCGGGAGCGGTAAAATAGGTGCTAACGTAGCTGTGCACCTAGCCCTAAAAGGGTTGGACGACCTGACACTTGTTGATGTAGTACAGGGGTTACCGCAGGGGGAGGCCATGGACATCCAACACATGGTTTCAGCCTACGGGATAGACATTGAGGTGAAGGGAAGCAACGATTACAAGGATATCGAAGGCTCTAAGCTTGTGCTCGTGGCCGCGGGCTTCGGTAGAAAACCTGGGCAGACCAGGCTTGACCTAATGAACTCAAATGCTGGGATAATAAGGGATGTATCACTCCAGATTAAGAAGTATGCGCCAGAGAGCACCCTGCTTATGATAACCAACCCATTGGATGTGATGACCTATGTAGCCTACAAAGTCACGGGTTTCGAAAGACACAGGGTGCTAGGTATGAGCGGCACACTGGACGGCGCCCGATTAAAACACTTTGTTGCCAAGGAGCTAGGGGTTGCCGTCTCATCTGTGACACCAATGATAATAGGTGAGCACGGTGAAAACATGCTTCCGCTAGCAGAGTACACAACAGTGGGGGGCATACCCGTCTCAACCCTTTTGACTGCTGATAGGTTCGCTGAGGTGATCAAAAACGTTAGGGGTGTGGCCGCTGAGGTGATAGCCAAGAAGGGCGCCACAATACATGGGCCGGCGGCAGCTGTCACCATACTAGTGGAAGCCATAGTAAGGGGTAAGCATTCGCTGATAAACGCATCAGTGCCCCTTGATGGCGAGTACGGCTACAGGGACATAGTGATGGATATGCCTATCATAGTGGGCTCAAAGGGCTGGGAGAGAATAGTTGAACTCAAACTCTCGGAAGCCGAAGAAGCTGAGCTCAAAAAGAGTTACGACACGCTGAAGGGAGCCATCGCCCAACTAAAACTCTGAATCACACCTTGGCCGCTTGCTTTACACACCTAACAATTCTTTCTATTTTTTCCTGGGTGAGGTTGGGGTGTACTGGTAGGCTCACAACCGTGTCAGCCGCCTTCTCACTGTTCGGACACAGCCCCCTCCTATAACCGTATTTCTCTATGTAGTAGGGCTGCAGGTAGACGGGTCGAGGATAGTGCACGGAAGCTTCAACCCCAAGCTCCCTCAACCTCTGCACGAAGGCGTCGCGCCGACCAATCTTGGATTCGTCAACCCTAATAGTGTACTGGTGGTAAACGTGCCGCCCCCAACCCTTCTCTATCGGTGTGATTATACCGTCAACACCACCCAACGCTTCATTCAACATTCTCGCGTTCTCCCTACGCTTCCTCGTAAACTCCTCCAGCCTAGCTAGCTGGGGTAGACCTATGGCGGCCTGTATCTCCGTCATCCTATAGTTGAGCCCGATGCCCACGTGGTTATACCTAGAACTCTGACCGTGATTGCGTAGGAGCCTGAGCCTGTCGGCGAAGACGTCATCTTGGGTTGACACGAAACCACCCTCACCGGTGTGCAGATTCTTTGTAGCATAAGTACTAAAGCAGCCCGCAAGGCCGAATGTGCCAACCATCTTCTCACCGTATGTTGAACCGATCGCCTGAGCCGCATCCTCAATAATCGCAACACCTCTCCTACGGGCTATCGACACGACTTCATTCATGGGGGCACTCTGACCGTAGAGGTGAACGGGCTCGATTGCCACACATTCATCATCAATCGATTCATCCAAACTTGAAGGATCTATGTTGTATGTTTCTATATCGATGTCAGCGAACACTGGTTGTCCGCCTGCGAGCACAATGGTGTTAGCACTAGCCGCGAATGTGAATGCTGGCACAACCACCTTCTTACCCCTAACCCCAAGCGCCTCGAAGGCGATGTGTAAGGCTGCTGTGCCACTGTTTACGCACACAACGTGTTTCGAATCCAAATATTTAGCGAGCTTCTCCTCGAATTCCTCGACGAGCTTCCCTGATACTAGGGACCCACTCCTCAAAACGTCCACAACCCGCTTTACGATTTCTTCGTCCACGTATGGCTCAGCAATCTTGATGTTTTCCACACGAGAGAAACTATGCCCAATACTTTAAGCGTTCCCACACAAAACCACTGTGGAAAGCTCTGTTAGATGAGTGTGGGTTCCACAAGCTAGAATTCGAGCTACGTTGCCCTTATCCTTTTCAGTGAGGCTAGCGCTTCGTCACAAATTTTCTTCCAAGCCTCAGAGTCGAGATACCTATCGACCGGTAAAAGATTGTTTAGCTCCTCAAAGTATTTACCAGCTGAAGCCTTGGCGAGCGCCGAGGCGGTCATGTCGAGCATCGCGTTAACGGGTTCAACCAGCATTGGTTTGAGCATGAGTTTAACCCGGGAGTGGTTGGCCTTTTTTGCCCCCAACACAAAGTCGTATATATCGGCGCCCGACAAACGAGGCCTACCACTTTTAACCGCATAGTGTGCGGCTAGGGGGGTTGCCCTTATCAAACCCTCATTTATACTCGCCTGGTAAATCATGTTGAGTTTAGAAGCCAAAAAAACCTCTAGTGGTGGTAGGCTTATTTTAAGAGAGCCGTATCCAAGCGAGTGCGCCGCATCATTAGTGTACTCCATGACCGTCAACCCCCACTTGTGCGTCAACACCTGAGCTTGATCCCTCAGATAGGGTTCTTCTAGCCGCACATCTAGGAATAGTGGGGACACTTTTAACTCGGATAGGCTTCTGTCACCGTCGAGATAGGCGAGCTTTGACCCGCTTGAAGGCAAAAGCTTAAACGATTTTTTAAACGTCATGTGCCCCCCCTCCACGAGAGCCATAAGTCTAAGTCTACCATCCGCTGTGCGATTAAAGGATTCAAAGCACCCAAGGCGCACGCTTACGCCGTTGACGTTGATGTCAGAGCACGACTCTTCCCTTCCAAACTCCCTGTTGACCAACCCGCACACACGTTGGGGGTTGTTGAGCCCTGCTAGCCCCCCTCCCCCAGCTTTAGACCATATGTCGTGGTAGGTGGGCGTGACCACAACGTCCACACCAGTAACAATCCTCCTTTCAGAAGCGTCGAAGTAGGTGTTCATAGCGAGCGAACCATTAAAGAAAATTTTACCCTCTCCGAAAACCTTTAAAACCGCGCGCACAAGCCTGTAGACACTAAGCTGGTATTCAAATTGCTCCTTGGACCATCGGTTCGCAGACGGCCTATCCAAACCGCCCCCCGCGTAACCCATTTTAAACGTCTAACTATTAAATTAGTAGGCTTTAGTTATAAGTGTTGGCAAACCCCCACACGCTGGTACAAAATGGGGTGTTCTGCCGCACATGCCCACCAATATATGCGCCAGAAGCCAAATCAAGAGGCGGGTGGCTATACTTATAGCAAGGTTTTTTTCTTATCGCCCAATACTTTGATTGATTGCTTTTGGTCGGCAAAATCAAGGGGGTAGTCTTCGACCTGGAGGGCACACTCATCGACTCGGCCAAGATGGTGTTGGAGGCTTGGAGCAAAGCTTTCGAAGATAACGGTTACAGGGTTAACAGGGGTGTGCTCGACGGGCTTATCGGGGCGAGCCCCGCTAAGATTATCAGGGAAATAGCTGGTAACATAAACGACGATGTCTTCGAAAAGCTCGAAAACGATTTTAACACAAACTTAGCGGCACGCGTACACTTGGTTAAACCTTTCCCGGACAGTGTTCAGGCGCTTAAAACCCTTAGAAGCGAGGATGCTAGGATTGGGGCGGTTTCAGCTTCTAGCTCCTCGGTTGTTGAAGCTTTACTTGCAAAAACCGGTTTGATGGGGCTTGTAGACGCCTCAGTGGGGGGAGATGAGGTACTAGCCGGGAAACCCGACCCCCAAATATATCGTGAAGCCTTTAGGAGGATAGGAGTCGCACCCGCAATGGGCGCGGTTGTGGGCTGCTCCGACTATGATGCGATACCCGCAAAGAAACTTGGCGCACTCGCCATAGTGGTTAACAGGGGGAACCCCAGAACGGTGCAAGCCGACCTCGTCTTTAACAACCTTGTTGATGCGGTGACTGAGATACTCAACTCCTAAACACATGTGTTGACTGTGCGTTCGGCTAGCTCTTCCCAGACCATCCAGTGCCTTCCCAATATGGATGAACCCGTTGCAAAGGGCGTGCTGTGGAGGGATATATTTAGACTTTAGTAAAACATATTTAGTCTAGTGTTTTATATGGTGTGTGACTTGGTTTGGATAACTCCGCGGGGCATGCTTCCAACGTGGGTGGTGGTGAGAGGACGGAGTGGTACACACTCGCCTTAAAATACGCCAAGCACTATGCCGGTAAAATCGAGGTGCTACCAAGGGTGCCGATAAACGGCCTCAAAGACTTTTCTTACTGGTATACACCGGGTGTGGCCGCCGTATCAATGGAGATAAACAGGAACAAGGATCTCTCGTTTGAGTTGACGGGTAGGTGGAACACTATAGCCGTTGTGGGTGATGGCAGTAGGGTGCTTGGGCTCGGCAACATTGGCGGTGAAGCCGCGCTTCCCGTCTTGGAAGGTAAAGCGCTAATCTTCAAGTATCTTGGGGGTGTGAACGCTGTACCAATACCTCTTGGAACACAGGACGCTTCGAAGATAAAGCAGACTGTGATGGCACTAGAGCCAGCGTTTGGCGGTGTGAACCTCGAAGACATAGAGTCGCCAAAGTGTTTCCAGATACTCGACGACCTGAGGGCCACCATGAATATACCCGTGTGGCACGACGACCAGCAGGGCACCGCTGGAGCGTCTCTTGCAGCACTCATCAACGCACTCAAGCTAACGGGTAGAAGGCTTGCGGAATCGGTTATTATCCTGTTTGGTGCGGGAGCGGCCAATATTGCCACCGCACGGCTGCTTATAGCGGCTGGGGCTGACCCTGGCAAACTTGTGCTTGTGGATTCGAAGGGTGTTCTACACGCGGAGAGGGAGGATATGGATGAGTTGATGTTGAAACACCCACTCAAGTATGAGTTGGGTATTAAGACCAACAAGATTGGTATAAGGGGGGGTATAGAGGAAGCGCTTAAGGGTGCGGATGTTCTTATAGCCGCGTCAAAGCCCGGCCCGGGCGTAATAAAGAAGGAGTGGGTGAGTGGGATGAATCGTGATGCAATTGTGTTTGCGTTAGCCAACCCAACACCAGAAATTTGGCCATGGGAGCTCAGGGAGGCGGGGGCAAGGATAATAGCTACAGGGAGATCTGATTTCCCAAACCAGGTTAACAACAGCCTTGTGTTCCCGGCTGTTTTTCGTGGTGCTCTGGATTCTAGGTGTAAGTCTATAACCGACTCTGTGGTGGTCACAGCCGCGAAGGAGCTGGCCGCCTTCGCTGAAGAGAAGGGTCTCAGGGATGACTATATAATACCCACGATGGAGGAGTGGGAGGTCTATCCGCGTGTTGCCGCTGCAGTGGCCTCTAAAGCTGTTGAGGAGGGGCTTGCCCGTAAAAGCCTAACGAAGAGGCAGTTCTACGAGCAGGCGAAGACAATCATAAGTAGGTCGAGATTCATAGTGGAGAAGTCTATGGAGATTGGCTACATAGAGCCTTTACCGGGGGATGAGTAGAAGTGCCCGACGAGGTTAGAGGTCCCAAAATAAGGGCTGCCACAAGTGGGGATATGGAGCAGATAGTTAAACTCGTCCTCAGGTTAAAGAGGCTCAACGAAGAGTTTGACCCACTTCTCAAGGTGAGCGACGATGCGGCTAGCGACGCAGAGAAGAGCTGCAGGGAGGCGGTGGAGACAAGGAAGGAGGGCTATGTTGTGCTCGTCGCCGAAGAGAAAGGGAAGATAATAGGGGTAATAATGGCTGAGATCCGCCGCAGACCATTCTACGAGCCCAGGGTTAGTGGTGTTATAACAGACTTCTACGTTATGCCCGAATATAGGAGGAAAAAGATTGGTGAAACCCTTGTGAAGAGGGCAACGGAAGAGCTCAAAAAGAAGGGTGCTGGTGTGATAATGGCCGAGTTCCCATTCCAAAACAAGATCGCGTCATCGTTCTACCAAAAGCTTGGCTTCAGGCCTGTGGTAGGTGTTTTTGGAAAAGAGTAGGGGGTTCGAAGCTTACGATTGCTTCACGAACTGCTTCTTTTCGGCTTCCACATAGCCGATCTGCAGCAGAGGCTTCTCGTTTATTGCGATTTCAACCGCCTTCTCAGCAAGCTTCTTCGCATCCTCGAAACCCAGATCGTTGGAATAATTCTTTATGATGTACTCCAAGGCCTTATCACTGCTTCTACCCACAGCGAAAGCCGCACCACGTGAGAATGTACCGGATGGGTCAACTTGGAATAGGTGAACACCTCTCTCATCCGCGCCAGCTATGATCAGTGAGGCGGCTGGAAGCCTGACCGCGTAGAGAGTGAACTCGTGTATGTATTGTCCCACCCTTTTTGCGAGGGTGAATATGTCTATGGGTGAACCAAGATAGAGCCTGTGTTGCTGGGACTCGAGCCTAAGCTCGTCTATAAGCCTCAGCATGTCGCTTATATAGCCGCTACCTGTGGCCCCTGCATGCTCGTCTATCTCGAATATTTTGTCGTAGGGGTCGACTAGTTCCCTCGGAGGTCTGACATGGCTTGCGAGGATGGCAAACTTATCTGTTCTGATGCCAACAGTGGTGGAGCCTCTACTCACGGCCTCCGCCGCATACTCAACCTGTATCAGTCTTCCTTCTGGCCCATAGAAGAATGGTGGGAACCTCTCACTTCCAGACTGCATCACTGGACACCCCCCACAGGTATTACCACGACCTCCACACCGTCACCAGAGCCGGGGTCGCGCTGCATCGCGGCCTGCACAGCCTTCTTAGCCACTTCTTGGGCCTCCTCCAGTGTGAGTTTATCAGAATATGATGATTCCAGAACACCATACGCTATGGGTGAACCCGAACCGTTGGAGACAAAGGACTCCGGGGAGATGGCGCCACTCACATCTGTCGAGTAGAGTCTTGGCTCCGTGTCCACACCCGCAATAATGAACTCGGCTAGGAAGGGTGCATAGCTTCTCAGCCCACTGTAGGCGGCATTAGCGATGAGCTTCGCGGTTTCGTAAACCGAGGGTCTGAAGCCCCGCTCGAGTTGTATCAGTTTCCTCTGAGCCCTAATCAGGTTGATAAGGTACTCGGCGTCTGATACCTGCCCCGCTATCGCTGCAGCCGTGTTCTCGTCAATCTTGAAGATTTTCTGAGCGTCCTTGGAGGCGATGAAGAAGCCCTTGCTCGCGCGCTTATCGGATGCTAAAACAACACCCTTACCCGTTTTTATACCAACTATTGTGGTCATCAAAAACCTATTGCGCGAAAAATATTTAACGACTAGGCATACGTGTGATAGGTCACGCTCAGTTTGACGCCTGAGGGAGGATGCCTCCCTTAGACACGATCTTTGAGAGGTGTTCGAACACGGTGTGCGAAAGCCTGATGGCCTGTGTGAGTTTGTCGCTCGTGTACGCGTCAGTTTCCACTACCACTTGGTTGTCCACGAATCGAACCATAATCTTTATCGAACCATCCACACTGGTCCAAACAAGACTTCTACCATCCAAAGACATCCCAAGCCACCTAAGATCTTTAAACCACTTCTCCTTCATCGCAAGAGCCACACTCTGAACGTTAACGTTGTAGGGTAGAACCGACTCTATCACAACGTACCACTCATATGCTGAGTCAGCCCCGTGTTGCTTTACCACATACTCATCCCCCACCTTAGACACCAACCCCAATTCCACAAGGCGTTTCAGACTACGCGACAGAGACTCTTGGTGAATACGTAAAGACCTTCTAAGGCCTTGAAAACTAAGGCGGAGGCCAGAATTGAGCATAAACTCGTACACCTGGCGGTCTGTCTGACTCAAATCCACACTCTCAGCTGAAAGCCTCGCCCATTCACGCAGATGCATACAATACACTAACCCGAATCCCCTATTTAAGACTCAGAGGCGTGGAGCACAGATTTAGCGGAGGGTTAGAGGCCTACAGGCTCTACGAGCTTCCACCCGCACTCTCAGCCTTAGCAGCCTCCTTGGATAGAGTTCTCTCCAGCCGAACACGTTTGATTTCGTCTATGAGTAGTGGCACAACCTCGAAGAGGTCGCCCACTATACCATACGTGCACACCTTGAATATTGGGGCATCCTTGTCGATGTTTATCGCCACTATGACCTCCGAGTTCTGCATGCCCACTAGGTGCTGTATGGCTCCAGAGAGGCCTATCGCGAAGTAGAGTTTGGGTGAAACCGTCTTGCCGCTTTGGCCCACCTGTAGGTGGTGTGGCAGCCAACCCTTTTCACACACACTCCTTGTACCCCCAACAGCGCCCCCGTCGAAGAGTTGTGCTAACTGCTCAAGCAGCTTAAAGTTATCTTTGTTTCTTAGGCCCATCCCACCAGCCACGATCACCTTGGCTTTTTCAAGATCCTCCTTGGGGTCTAGGCGTTCACGCACACTCTTTAATACCTTTATCCGCGTGTGTTCTTCGCCCAGCTTGGGTTCAAAGCTCTCTATCGGGCCGCTTCTAGTGTAGTCCGCGGGCAGAGGCTTATAGGAGCCGGGTCTTATAGTGGTCATCTGTGGCCTGTTTTTAGGCGTTAATACCACTGACAACTCTTTGCCACCAAAGTCTGGTCTTATCTGCTCGAGCTGTCCATTCTCGTTTACCTCTAGCTGGATGCAGTCCGCGGCGAGGCCTGTGTTCACCCTACCGGCTACACGGGAGGCTAGGTCTCGCGCGTTTCTGTTAGCCCCAAACAAGAATATTGACGGCTTCTTGGCCAACACAAGCTGGGACAAGGCTTCGGTATAGGCGTCGGAAGTATACCACTTTAGACGCTCATCTTGAATTAGGTAAACCTTGTCGGCGCCATGGACTATTAGGTCGCGTGCAAACCTTTCGACACCATATCCCACTAGTACGGCCGAAACCTCTTCCTTCGTCTTCTGGGCTACGTATCTAGCGGCGGCGAGAAGCTCTAAGCTCACGTTTGTTAGCTGGTTGTCGTCCACCTCAGCGTAAACCCATATTCCCTTATACTCGGCGAGCTTCTTCAAGGTCTCCGCGTCTACAACACCAAACCTCGACTGCTGGCTAGACAAACTATATCAACCCCCTCTCTAAGAGGGCCTGTACCAGTTTCCTAACAGACTCTTTGGCGTCACCCTCCCACACAGTTCCAGGCGGTCTTGCGGGTGGGGGGTGAACTTTTGGTATAAATGTGGGTGAACCAAGTAGGCCGAAGTATTTGGGGTTTCCACCCATCTTTTGGAGGTCGGCGGCCGTCACAACCTTAACCTGTTTCCTCTTAGCTTCTACGTATCCTTGGAGTGTTGGTAGACGTGGCTCTCCGTACTCCTTTGCCACACTCATCAGTACCGGGTAGGGTGTCTCCCATACATCGTAGCCGTTCTCCAACTGCCTCTCCACCCTTACAACCCTATTAGTCTGATCCACCTCAATCTTCCTCACATATGTGACGTGTGGTATCCCCAAGAACTCGGCTAGCTCTGGGCCCACTTGGCCTGTTTCTCCATCTATGGCCTTAAGCCCGGTGAGAACAAAATCGTGTGGTATTGTCTTAATGTACACGGATAGGGTGTAGGCGGTGGCCCATGTGTCGGCTGCGGCAAAAGCCCTGTCTGAAAGTATGACGGCCTCGTCCGCGCCGAGGGCCAGACACTCTTGAAGCGCCTTCTTAGCCTGCATTGGACCCATCGTGATGACCGTGACTTTACCACCGAACTGCTCCTTCAACCTGATAGCCGCCTCCATGGCATACCTGTCGTAGGGGTTGAGTACGCTTGGCACCCCTTCACGTATGAGTGCATGTGTAACTGGGTCCAGTCTGAGTTCTGAAACGTCTGGAACCTGCTTTACGGGCACCACAATATTGATTTCCACCATTCTGGCACACCTCAACCAAACCTGTAATTCACACCCCTACCTGCGGGCGGATAGGTGAGGGTGATCTTATGGTAGGGGCAAA
>JAVZKQ010000020.1:0-29129 GCA_038884175.1 Thermoprotei archaeon
CTAGCTCTGATTTGTGAAAGCTACACTCATCAGGTTGTTGGCTCCCACCACAAGTCCACACCGGTAACGGTTGCCCCCAATAAGTACTGTTATAAGCGAGGCTATTAGGTAGTTATATAGCTACTACTTTTAGGTGTGAGACCTAATTTAGAGTCTTATGGATATTCGATACCCACACAACACGAGCCTAAGCGTCCTCGGTAATACGGTTGCTCAGACCACGCAGTGTTAGATATTTTTTACACATCTGCGCACCAAAATACTATAATCTTTAAAATATGAAAACGCTTAAGAATAGAGTGGGATAATAGCCTTATGTCTACTAAGAGATGCCCTGCGTGCAACTTGGAGGTCCCCGCAAACGCCGCGTTCTGTCCAAATTGTGGCGCAAACCTATCCACACAAGCTTATTCTGCTCCCACTCAAAGCCCTTCCCAGGCTCAGCCCCAGCAACCCACTATTCCCACACCCCCTCCACAACAGCAGCCTCAGCGGCCCACAGGCGTCGTGATACTCGCGGCGCTGGAGTTTATATCAGCAGTCCTGGTGTTGGTTACGGGTATCTTTGCGGGAAGCGTCCTAGGCTTTATAGCGGCCCCACTCGCATCCTTGGGTGTTCTTTTCATACTTATCGGTCTAGTTGAATTGTTGCTCGCATGGGGCCTGTACATGGGTAGGAGCTGGGCTAGGCTTGTGGCGATGTTGTTTGCGGTGATTGGACTGTTGGATTTCCCGCTTGGGACAATATTGGGACTATTAATACTATACTATCTCACAAGGCCGCATGTCAAAGCATTCTTCGGCGTCAAGTGATATATGCATACCTTACGGGGTGCGCGAAGTAGCCCGCATTGTGGAAACCCAACTGTTCCCCCATTTTTAAGGTATCGTGATATGGGAGATACTTGTTAGGCCTCCACACGTTTGGTCATCGACCGAGTTGTGTTTTCCGTTGTGATAGGTCCTCGATTATTGCTTCGGAGGCATTGTAGCCTGGTACACCGCTCACTTGTCCTCCGGGATAAGCGCCCGCACCACCAATATAGAGCCCTACGATGGGTGTCCTATACGCCAAGCCCTTTCCAGGTCTGTTGTCGAATAGATATGGTTCACGCATGGGTAGGTGATTCACGTTGCCTTTGGGTAAGTTGTATAACTCTTCCGCCCTCTTGGGTGTGAGTGTGTCCACACGCCTAACACACTCCTTTAGGTCTGGGAATAGTTGGTAGAGTGGTTCGAGTGGTCCCATCACGTTGAGCACGGCTCCACCAAGCGTTTGGTCCAAGATTGAGGGGAAGACTATTTCGCCGGCCCCAACCGGCTCCAAGCTTATTAGGGCTCCCAAATATTTTTCGATGGGTTCCGGGGGCCGGGGATACTTCTTTAATATCACGTTGTGTTTTACCCAGCGGGATTCTGGGAATTCTATGTTGGGTTTCAGGTTCGTGTCAACGATGTTGAAGGTGATAAGAGGGCTGGTGGTGGAGAGCACCACGTCGGCGTCAACCTCCTTGTGGCCGTTCACTTCTACGCCAATAACTTTGTTTCCACGTGTCTTAATCCGTGTTGCCCTCGTGTTGAGCATCAGCTTTACGCCTAGCTTTCTAGCCTTCTCCAAGATCGCTTGGGCCACGGCGCCCATTCCACCCCGCACACTGTGCCATTCAGCGAAATAGTAGGCTACTAGGTATGCTGGGGAGGACTCCATGTCGGGATAATAGAATGACCCGTGTAATTCTCTTGGAATATACTCTGAGAGGAGGGATTTGCAACCTTTTTTGAGGAAATCTTCCAGCCCACGCTTTTCAGCCTCTTCGATGAGCCGTTCACGTGTGGGTGGGGTTGTTGTGAAGGTGTATTCATCCATGAGTCGTTTAAAAGCCAATAAACGCTCTTCGAACTCTGGGTAGCGCTCGAAGCCAGCCTTCACAAACTCCATCCTTCTTCTTTCCTTATCCTTCCACAAAGGTATGGCTCCCCCCTCATACATGATCACCTCGTATGGGTCACAGTTCAAAACTGGCACACCGAAGAGTTCAACCAGCCTCTCCGGCATCAATCCGAGTACATAGGACGCCCTACTCAAGAGGACGCCGTCCACCAGCGAAGTGTCAGCCATACCCCCCACTTTTCCAGAGGCTTCAATAAGTGTCACATCGAGACCCTTAGCGGCAAGGTTATAGGCCGCCACAAGTCCGTTGTGTCCCGCACCGATCAAAAGAGCCTTAACCACACCGCAATAAGTGTCGTAAGTGTTAATTAAAAGCCACCCAGTGGCACCTCACAATTCTTGGGGGACGCATTCATTATAGATTAGAGGAACGAATAAAAATAGGTAGACGTTGTAGAAGGGTTTTAATTTTTGTGTGTGGGGCTGATGGTGTTCCTTCTGTTCGAGCTCTACGAATTTGGGAGGCGTGTGGAAAATCTACAAAGAATAGCTCGCCCACTTCGACTGGGCTCAAGTTGTGGAGAACAGGTTGGCAAGCTTCTTGACTTGGAGGACATGCTATCTATACGTCGTGGACAATGTGTTGGCTGGGTGCGCACAGCACCAACCAAAACATTTTATGACAATAGATGTTAGTCTACTTTAGTTAGAGATTCATCGGGTGGTTGGAGCTTGATGTTGATGTGTTCCAAGTCGGTGGAGGTTGTAATGATAACTCTAAAATGAAACCCACTGATGTCGGCTTAGGCTGAGGTGTGTTTTCTCGGTGTTTAAATTGGTTGGGAACACCAAAAAGTGCGGTATATGCGGCGCCCAATTCAAGTGCGGGGGGCTTTATGGGTGTTGGTGTGCGTGCGTGCACGTGTCTAAGGCGAGATTAAATAAGCTTAGAACGCTTACCTCAGATTGTGTGTGCCCCACGTGCCTTACGGAGGCCCCACTATAACCCCTCACTAGTTGTATCACCGTGATATCCAACTCATTTTGTTGTGGTTGGGTTCAGGCTGGCTTTTTCGGGCAATAGACTTAATACACGTTTGTGGGAACAATAGTTGATGAAGAGGATTCCATCAACCCAGCGTGGACAAAGGAGCATGCTTCGAATACTCGACTCCGCAAAGAGCGTATTCGCGGAGAAGGGGTATTACCGCACAAAGATTTACGACATCGCTACGAATGCTGGTGTGGCCTATGGCTCCGTTTACTCCTATTTCGATGGGAAAAAGGATATCCTTGTTCAGCTGGTCAGGCAGATAAACCACGAGATGAGGAAGCATCTCGCTATGCGCACTTCGGGTCTAGCTGATAGGATAAGCGTTGAGAGAGAAGGTTTTAGAGCTTTCTTTGAGTGGTTCCGCGATAACAAATATGCCTATAAGATATTGAGGGAGGCTGAAATAGTTGACGAGGAAACATATAAGTGGCATTATAGAAAGCTCGCTGAGGGCTACGCTAGGCGCCTTAGGGAAGCAATGGGTAGAGGCGAAGTAAGGAATATGGACGCCGAGCTACTCAGCTATGCGCTCATGGGTATAGCGGACTTCGTGGGCAAACGGTATATACTATGGGGTGACTCGGAGCTCGACGGTAAAAAGCTCGACGAGTTGCTCGACGCCATTACCGCGATGCTTTCCCCCCCTCGACGAGCATCTTCCCCTTCAGGGTGAGCACCAATTCGCCTCTCTGATTCATGGTTTTACTCTCGAATTCCACAAGTAGGTTCCCGCCCCTCTCATAGATTTTGGACACATACACCTCGCAGTGAATGGTGTCACCCACACGTACGGGCTTAGTGAACCTCAACTGGTCCACACCATAGAAGGCTTTGGCGTCCCTAAATAGACCGGCGGCGTACCATAGGCCGGTGGTAACAGAGAAGGTTAAAGCGCCATGGGCGATTCTCCCACCAAAGAAGCCTCTAGAAGCGTACTCTTCGTCTGTGTGTAGCCTGTTGTAGTCTCCGCTTAGACCTGCGAAGAGCACGATGTCCGCCTCGGTAATAGTCCTCGCCGGGGTAGTGTAGCTCCCACCTTCTTTGTAGTCCAATCACGCCACCTCGAGCACGCTCGCACCCCAAGTCCACCCTGTGCCGGCGGAGGCGAGCACCACTATGTCCCCTCTCTTAACCATGCGTCTTTTGACGCCCAAGTGTAGTGCGAGGAATGGGTCAACACCCTGCATGTGCCCGTAGTTTTCTAGGTAGATTGAGCGCTGTTCATCGACTCCTAGTGAGGCAAGTAGCTCCCTGTGGAACGATCTCTTCATGTGTACCAAACCAACGAAGTCTATTTTAGTGGACGAAACACCCGCGTGTGCGAGTGCATCCTCAACCACATACACGAAGTTCTTTTTCGATTCACTCTTCATTCTCTCCCTCCAGCCGTCCACTTCGTGCACGGCTAGCTTTGAGTGGGAGTTCTCAGCGTACACCACATCCCCGAACCAGCCGTCCGAGAGGAAGCTGGATGAGAGAAGCTCGTACAACCCCTCATCCTCAGCGATAAGCGCGCCCATAGCCCCGTCGGAGAAATCATACATAAAAGTGGATGATGGATCTGAATAGTCTACAATCCAGCTCTGCCTTGTGGCCACACTTAGGAGGGCGTACCCCGAGGCGCCAACAAGCTTGGAGGCCAAGTGGAGGCCCACTAGCCCTCCAACACACTGGGCGGATACATCGAATCCATAGTAGTGTTTCAACCCAAGCGTGTAGCCAACCTTGGGTGCGAGCGTCCACACCATCTTCCCCTTAGCGTCAGAGCCAGAGTAGATCACGACATTTATCCTCTCAGCCCGCTCAGCGTTCACAAGCGGCCTCAGCCCCCTATAGGCCATTTCCTCTAGCTCAAGCCTTGTCTCAACAGGCTTCTCTAGCAGTCCGAGCTTGTCACGAACAACTTCAGGTGGGAGGCCACTAACGGCCGAGATGTGTGTATAGGTGTGCTTGGTTTCGGGGATATAGAAGCCCATTTCAACGATCTTCGCCAATTCGCGCACCCTCCATATACATCTTTCTTAGCTCGGACTTCAAAACCTTACCGTAGGCGGATTTTGGTAGCGAGCCAACTCTTATAAACTCCTTGGGAACCTTAAAGCCCGCAAGCCTAGTCTTGAGGTCATCCCTGAGGTCAGCTAGGTTAAGCCGCTCGTCGCACACTAGGTAGGCCACAACCTTCTCACCCCAGTGCTCGTCGGGCACCCCCACAACCGCAACTTCGCTAACCATGGGGTTTTCGAGTATGGCCGCCTCAACCTCGGATGAGTACACGTTTTCACCCCCACTTTTAATAACGTCTTTAACCCTGTCCAGAAACACGTAGTCACCATCACCATCCACGGTAAATATATCACCCGTATGCAGATAGCCTTCTCCGTCGAAGGGGTTCTCCTCCCCGCCTAGGTAGCCGTCGAAAACGTGTGGGCCGCGTATGAGGAGCTCCCCACTCTCGGCAAGCTTGGCTTCAACGAACACCATTGGTTTACCCACACTCCACGGCTTAGACCTAAACCTTTCAGGCGGAATATAGAAATTGTTCGGCCCAGCCTCGGTGAGCCCATAGCCCTGAAAAATTCTGAGCCCACGCGCATCGAACCGCTCGAACACTGGCCTTGGGAGCACCCCTCCCCCAGAGATAAAAAGCACCCTACCTAGGTCAACCCTCCCGAAGCCCTGGGCTTTCGTTACCGCGTCCAGCATTGTGGGTACACCCATGTAAACCGTGCACCCTCTCTCCGAAAGCACGCGCACAGTTCTCTCTGGGTCGAATTTGCCGGCGTCAAGAATAACTGTGCCCCCCACGAAGAGTAGGGGTAGTGTGAGGACGTTCCACCCACCAGTGTGGTAGAGAGGCATGGTGTTGTACGCTCTGTCCCCACGGGTGAGGCCCCAGCTTAGAATTGTGTTGGTGGCGTTCCACACTATTTGTCTTTCAGGTATCAAGGCTCCCTTCGGCGCACCCGTTGTTCCACCTGTGAATAGGATCATGGCGGGCTCATGCCCACCACCCTGCTGGTTGTAGCCTGAGTGGCCATGTATCTCTTCGAGGCTTAGTCCCAAACCGAAGTATTCGTCCACCACTAGCTTGGGCTTCGAGCGCTCGATTATTTGTTGGATTGCCCGTCGCTCGAGGCTGGGGTTTATTGGTACAAGCGTTGCACCAAGCCTTCTTAGTGCGAAGAATAGAGCTATGAAGCGTGCACTGCTTGGAGCCAGAGCGCACACCCTGTCACCCCTACCCACACGGTTCGCCAAACCCCCCGCAAGCTCGTCGGATAGATCGTCGAGCTCAGAGTACTTGAATGCGCCGAGGCGGATGTCTTCGAGCGCGGTATTATCCTCTATGTTTGCTCTAGCCCTAAGCAGCCTTGCTAGCACTCCTCCTCACACTCACTTCTCACAAAGACAGCGCCCTCCACGTCGCGTATGAATCGCAAAACAATCCTGTTGAACCCCTCGGAGCACTCTATGAACACCAAGTGGCCCGCACCCCTAAAAAGGTGTAGGGCACTTGGAGCTATGCGTGAGTGTAGTTCTAAGGAGTTCTCGTATGGGACAACCAAGTCCTCTGTGCCCGCCACGATGAGTGTGGGGCACACGATTTCTTTTAGGCGGTCTAACACGTCGAAGTCGGCCACAGCGCTAGCCTGGTTTATCAGCGAGCCTTGGGAGGGCATCCACGGGAGCCTGAGATCCAAAACCTTCTCAAACTCCTCTTTACGCTCGTCTTGGAAGCGCTTAGAGAAGGCCACACTCATCTTACGCCTCACGGATGCCCTTAAATCCCAGCTTGGCGACTCGAACATTACTTTGAGCACATCTTGTGAGGCTGGCTTACCACGTCTTCCCGGCCCTGTGGAGCACACCACCAGACCCTTAACACGCTTCGGGTGGCGTAAAACGAATTCGAGTGCAATCATTCCACCCATGGATACGCCCAATATGTAAGCCTTATCCACGCCAATGTGGTCGAGTAGTCCCTGTAGGTCTTCTGCGAACTCACCCATGGTGTAGGGGTGGTCGAGTGGATCAGAGAGGCCAACACCCCTGTTATCAAAGATTATTAGGCGTAGGCTCGAAGCAAGCACCCTCTGCTTGTACCACATCCAACTAGAGTAGCCCCAGCCTTCAACGAGTACGAGCGGCTCACCTGAACCCAACACCTCGTAGTAAATGTTAGCCCCGTTTATAGTAGCCTTCAAGCTGAGAGCTCCTCCAATCTGAGCTTAGTAGTCCTCGGCCCCGTGAGTATTATTAGTGTTGCCACAACCTCAAATAGTGCGAAAACTATGAAGGTGCGCACACCCGTCGCCGGATCCATTGGGTCGAATAGCGCTAGGAACACGAAGGGGACAACAGCGCCCCCAAGGTGGCCGATTCCGTCGGCGACGGCAAAGCCACTAGCCCGTGCACGTGTGGGAAAGTTCTCCGCAGTATAGGTGTACGCTGGAACCGCGAAAGCTGTTGCAAATGCGCCGAGGAATGCTCCCACAGTGAGCATCACTGGTGAGTGGTATGCGACTGCGCCCGCGTATAGGAGCGTGCCGATTACGGCCACAGTTGTGGCGCTGGCCACAAGGTACTTTCTCTCCCATGAGTCAGCGATAAAACTCATTGAAACAGCGCCCACAATGTAGCCTAGGCTTCCAAGGGCTATGTACCATACGGCCGATGTGAATAGGAAGCCTGCGGCCACAAGCATGTAGGGGGCGAAGCCAAGTACACCGTATGCCAACATGTAGTCGAAGAACCAGAAGAGGGTGAGGACAAGTAGGCGCACACCATATTTCCTGTTAAACAGTTCGCGTGTGGGATAACCCTTAAGACCAGTTATGGGGATTGGGGGCGGTGTGGGTGGCAGTGACCCCACCCTCCTTTCAGTGTAGCGCTCCATATGAGACACCAGAGTTTCGGCTTCAGACACCCTACCCTTAACGGCGAGCCACCTAGGCGACTCTGGAAGCATAGCCCTCAGGAACACGGCGGCGAAAGCTCCAACTGCACCTAGGCCAAACATATAGCGCCACCCAATAGGGGATATTGGGATGAGGACGAGCGCGATAAAAGGTGTGAGCGCAAAACCCAACGCCCCCGCCACATAAGCCCACTGGGTAAGCCTACCCCTAATACCCGCTGGGGTGATTTCAGACATATACGAGTTAATAATTGAGATCTCCGAGCCGATGCCCATACCAGTTATGAACCTGGAAGCTATGAGCACACCTGGGCTTGTGGCGAGCGCAGATATAAGCGAGCCAAGAGAGAAAACGCCCAGGTTGACTATTAAACCAAGCCTTCTACCAAGGTAATCGCTCGATGTGGAGATCACGTAGGCACCAACAATGTAGCCGAATAGGGTGGCGGACACAGCCGCGCTTATCAGCGCCTCCGTGAGCGATAACTGCTTGACCATAGGGGACACTAGCGCGAAAGAGAGTGTTAAGATATCGTAGAAAGCGAAGAAGTATCCCACCCCCAAAATCACAAGCCAGCTCCTAGGGTAGGGGCGCACAGGCAAGCGGTCTATCCGCGCAATAACTTCAGCCAGCTTGGAAATATTTGACTGTTGACTCATGTATCAACTTTTTTGATACACACATTAATAAACATTCCCAAACCCCGAATCAACACTGTGGCCTCAGCGGACGGTAATCCCCACTATTTGTGGGGCACGACTTTATTTAACAATAGAGCCCAACAAGTAGTCATTGGTATAAAGAGACACTGAAGGATTATATGTCCAAGTATATGATTTAGCTTTTAGTTCACAGCAAAATTCTTGTACAGGTTTAAAAGCGGAAACCAAAACACTATCACTGTTCAGAAGTGCGTACGCATCTGAAATGGGCTTTGGTCTCCAAGAGAACCCAGGCACCATTAGGGCTGTGGCTTAAGGGTTGTTGCACCCCAATTGTTATAGTGTCCCCCAGGTGGTTAAACGTTGAGCTATTTTTCTTCTTTACCTGAGAGTATTTCGTAGAGTTTTTCCTCTTCTTTCTCCATTGGGTGTTGTAGCGCTAGTTCGTATAGTTTTTTGAAGTGTGTGAGCCCAGACAACTGCTCAAGGCTCCACTCCTTCGCGAATGTGCCGTCTAGTATTTCCAAACCCAGTTCTCTCATGAGCTCCTTTGTGTTGTTGTCTGCAAATAGGGGTCCACGTGTGAGCTGACCGTATTGGCTAGTGTGCGAGTGATTCCTCAACTGTTTAAAGAGTCCTTCGCTAGCTATGGACCCCGCGATCTCTTCTAATTCACCTGAAGCGTAGAGCTCGAGTATCACGGCCTCCGGCGACGCCCCAAACCCTGTTGCCACCTCATAGTACGCCCTAAACAGGTAGAGGAGGGCGCCGGCCCACGTGTGCTCCGATAACAGGTCGAGCAGCGTTTCCTCCATAAAACTCGAGCGCACAGCGACTCCGCCCCGCCTGAATACGCCCACAGCATCCGCCAATCCAAGTAGCTGTTTTTCAGCGTCCCCCGTATAGTCTTTGCCCACAGCGACGAGCACTGGGAATCCCCTACCTTCCAAGTAACGTTTCCTCACGCCGAACCCGATCATTCTTGGGGCTAGCATCACAACATTACACTGTTCGGGTAGTGTTACCGTTCCATAATAATAGTTGTAGCCGGACGCGAAAACCACGGTGCACCCATCCCTAAGGTTGGGTGTTACCTCCTCCCTGAATACCTCCGGCTGGACTTCGTCGGGTATGAGCGCAAACAATATGTCAGCCCTCCTAGCAGCCTCAGCTATATCCAGAACGGGAAAACCTTCACTCCTAGCCCTATCAGCATACTCATCAGACCGGTTTCCAACAATAACACTAAGCCCACTATCCCTCATATTTAGGGACTGAGATCTACCCTGGTTCCCATAGCCCATTACGACAACCTGTTTACCCCTAATAGAAGCCCAACACGACTCCCTATCCTCGAGCCTTGTAACAAGCCTACTATAAGCCATAATCAAACATAGCCAACCGAAGATATATGGTCTCCCAGCACAATCCACGACATCCAACCGAGCCACCTCTAACGGTTGGATGCGTGGCTGGATAACCCGCGGTTTATGTGAAGTCAGAACGGGTGCAATGATCCACTCAGCAACCCAAAGCACACCTCTAGAGGTGGACCCGTATTATTATCTGGGAAACACGCACAATGCTTTCGGCAGCACACAAAATAACCTGTGGTGGAGGACTCAGATTCTGTGCACACGTATACCTCGTAACATTTACTTTTTTGCAGGTTTCTCGGTTATTTTAAAGATATTACCTAAAAATTTTAATACACCCTAAAGTTTTGTTCAAGTATGGGCAAATCAATCGGTCCATTTGTTAGGGAAGCCACCGGACTTGTGAAGACACTGTCTCTTAAAGACGTTTTTATGTTTAACATTTTCTTTACCTCATTCTTCCTCGCACTCGTTTTCGTATATGAGGACGCTATACTTGAGGGTGCGGGGGCAAACCTTGTTCCAGGTCTTCTTCTTTCCACACTAATAATCGCGCTACAAGTGATGACTTACGCGACGCTCTCCGCGGCTATGCCTAGGAGCGGCGGAGACTATGTTTGGGTTAGCAGAACACTCCACTCATCCCTTGGGTTTATCGTAAGCTGGAGTTGGGTGGTTTGGCTGGCTTTTTGGATAGGTTTCGGTGCGAACACTTTGGCCACAATAGGGTTGTCGAGCATCTTGGCAACCGTGGGATTGGCCACTTCAAACCAAGCGCTCGTATCAGCCTCCCAGTCTGTTGCCTCTCAGAATAGCGCGCTTCTCATTGGAACCATTGTGATAGCCCTCTTCGCGGCGCTCGTAATAGTGGGTATGCGGACTTACATCAAAGTCCAGCTTGCAGCATTCATTTTAGGCGTAGTGGGCACAATCGTGGGCTTCGGCTACCTCGCGCTTATTCCCCACCAAGCGTATGTCACATCGTTTAACAAGGCAATGTCGCAATATACCTCCAACCCAGACACATACCACTATATAATTACCCAGGCCTCCAAAAACGGCTGGCTACCCCCGACTGCGACAATAAGCCTCGCCGGCATGCTTTCAGTGCTTCCAGCCGCATTCATCGCTATACCCTGGGTTCAGGGCTCAGCATTCATAGGTGGCGAAATAAGAAACGTTAAGAAAAGCCAGATACTCGGAATGCTACTAGCCCTGCTATTTGTTGGCGGGGTCACAGCCGCCATCGCGTTCATACTCGTCCAAAAAGTGGGCCTCGACTTCCTATCCGCCTTCAGCTACTTGGAATACACAAACCCCTCGGCGATCTCGGACGTCCCCCTCCTACCATACGTGAACTCGATATCCTTCGTAGCCATACCGAACGCCTTCCTAAACGCACTTGCAGGCGTAGGATTCGTGCTTCTTGGATGGATGTATATAGCCCAAAACATGATAAATGACAGTAGAATCATATTTGCGTGGAGCTTTGACAGGCTTCTACCAGAAAGGTTTGCTAGGGTGAGCGAGAGATTCCACACACCTGTGCTCGCCACTCTACTCGTGTGCATCCTAGGATGGGTTTTCCTCGCCCTTATAACATATGAGCCGGCGCTCAGCGTGGTTTCAAGCATGTTCGCATTCAACTTCGTAATGTTCATAGTGGGCGCAACCGCAATTTTATTCCCATACCTCAAAAAACACCTCTTCGAATCCTCCCCCATCGCCTGGAAGATTGGAGGAGTCCCTATACTAAGCCTCTTCGGGTTTGGGACATTACTTCTAAACGCATGGGCAGCATACAACTATCTCGTGAACCCCGTGTACGGTGTCAACACACCAATATCCGAAGAACTAGTGGTTGCGGTGATAGCCACAGGCATAGCGGCCTATGTGGCGGCCAAACTCTACGCGAAAAGAAAGGGTATAGATACGTCCATCGTCTTCAAAGAGATACCCCCAGAATAAAAAACTCCACATATACCACCAATTGTCTCTGCCCAACCCGCACACAAAAGCAGCTTAGTCGATGAAATCAGCGGTGACCCTTTTAGCCCACATTTGCCCACTTTTACACCAATCTACCTAAAAGGGATTTTTGGACGAGTGAGACCGAAAATAAAACTCCTTGTGTGGCGTTAAGTTCACGGCAAGATTTGTAAGCCAACTCAAGGGGGCATTGAATGGTTGAAACCGTGATGATAAACCGTTCACCCAATATCACCCACACAATATTCGTGGTTTCCTTGAGAACAGCGCGCACTCAGCGAACTCCGCTGACACGCTTGGGGTGCACCTGTAACAGATGGCCTAATATGATGAGCCGCACGCTACTTATGCGCTATTTTTGGGTTTAGGTTGGTGGATTTTCCCTACCGACTCGGCGTTGCGATCGTGGCGAATCGGTGCACCGAAGGCAGCTTTATACCGCTCAAACGCTACAATGGGGATGGTTGGTGGGCGGTTGTTTGTGGAGCCAACTATGCGGTGTTGAAGCTTTGTCTGAACCACTAACCCCTAGAGGGTTTTATATACTATCTTTATCCATAAAATATATTAAACCATTCAACCACGCGATCTTCGTTGTTTGGCGTGTTTATGAACACTGGAACATTCCTCTGTTTTGTGGATTTAAAGGACACGAAGAGCCATTGACCAGTGTCCAGCTCTGTTGTGCGCTCTATCACTTCGTAGTTGAGTGAAAAGGCTTCGGCCACAACACCGCGATCATAGGACCTAGGCATGGTGCTCACAAAGTAGCTGTGTAGCTGTTGAAGTGCATTGGTATTGAGGCGGGCCACGCGCTGAGTGGCCAGCACACAGTGAGCCCTATACTTTCGACCCTGCCTTAGAAGCGCTTCAACCGCTAGGCTCGAATCAGCCGTGAGGTCCTCTTTATGGGGTTCATAGGGGATAAACTCCTGCGCCTCGTCCAGCACAACGGTAACACGCTTCATATAGCCGTGTTTTTTAACGTAGAGGAGCTCCCCTATGAATGAGGAACAGGCTTTGCGTGCTTCTACCGGGTCAGGCGTGTACACTATGATGAGTGGGCTAGCATCATTGGACACAACCTCGTGAGCCAACTTTTTGGGTGTACACCAAAGAGCCTCACTCCCCTCAATCTCAGCTTGCAGTAGCGATAGAGAATCTTTTATTGTTCCGAGTTCACCGTAGAGAGCTGACCTGTCATTCAAACTTTTTCTGGTGTTCTCCACGAGGTCGAGCACCTCGTTTTTTACATCCGCGGGAAGCTCTGTGAGGGGGGTATCCAACCCTATTTTGTTTTTGCGCGCAACGCTAAGTATATGATTGTATAGTGCTAGGGCTTGAAGTCCACCAGTCTTTTTTTCTTTTACATATGAGTCTAGATGATCAAGGAGGAAACCGATTGTGAGCTGGATATCATCTTTGCCCACTTGTAGTCGACGTACGCGCCCATCACTAAGAAGTCCGTCAGCCCATTTCTCAAGATGAGAGTGGTTCACACGGCTTTCAAGAGTCTCGGGGAGAGTCTGGGATCGTAGAAAGCTCTCCACGTCATCGATGTTCTCTGTAGAATAGAACAAACCTTGGGCGCTAAGTATGTCGGCTAGATTCACGGCGTACTCACCCGCAACATCAAACACCACAACTATGCTTTCACCAAGCGCATTTAGGCTACTCCTTATAAGTTGGGATGTCAGGTTGGACTTACCTGTACCGGTAAAACCGAACACTCCAGCGTGATACTTGATTAGGTTTTCAATATCAACTGTGAGGTCCACGTCGAAACCCAATATTTTACCTATGGGTACACCTTGCTCCACGCATAGAAATGCCTTGGTGGCCTCCTTTGATAGCATATGGGCCGGCGCACCAGCCAAGGGTAGCAACACGCTTTGGGAAAATACAGGTTTACCTTTGTCCACCCACATCATATAGCCTGTGGGTGCACATTGGACATCGACCCATGTTTCATCGCTAATTCCCCACCCACCATATATAGTTTCCAGATACTCTTTTCTGACGACCGTGGGCAGCGCAGCGTTTATGGCAAGCATCTGGAAGTGGGTGGGATTCACACGAGTAACCTCATAAACAAGGTAAGCGAGACCATTTACCTGCTCACCACGATCAGTGTAGTCCCCTAAGGTGCGCTCTATGGCTACGAAGCATGGCCGGTGCAGCCTGTCGAGTACGCCGAGGTCGAATTTGGCTTCAAGAATGCCCACGCGGCCCCGTAAGCTTATCCCCTCCCCCCTCACACCCTTCAAGGTATGGATCACATCCCTGTGCTCACGTAGCCGCGCTACGAATCTTCCACCCATGTCGTCGAATATCGAACTAGCACTCATACGGAATCGGACCCCCTACCGCCTTCAAATTCATCCTTAAGGGACCGATTGCGCTCAGCCTCAATCTCCGCCCTAAGCTCCCTAAAGCGTTTGGAAACCATAAATATTCTTTCACGCCTTTCAAATTCTGATAACTCATGGTAGGCTATACCCCTGAGCGTGTTGCGCATAAGCTTCACCTTAGCCTTAACAGCCTTGTCAGCCAAGTAGAGAAGCTGATTGTGGCCGTAGGCCTCCAAAACCTCTGGGTTATCGGCTGCCGCTAGAACCCACAGCACCAAGTCGTCGATAGTGGAGTGGTCGCCAAGCTCAACGAAGGGGGTAAGGGTAACACTACCTTTGAAGTCTTCCGCTTCGAGTGAACGCGTCAGAGCGGCGTCCCGTGACGGGTCGTATGGTCTATCGTAACGGAACACTGGTGACCGCATAGACGGGTCACCGTTAAAGCTTCTCAGCTGGAAGTAGGCGCCCACAAACAGCCTCTCCCTCAACAGGGTTTTACGCGCAGCCCTCATCCGGCCACTATCCACGTGTATTAGGGATGCGAAACAAGAGTCGTATGAATGTGTGCGCCAAGGTGTGCTAACACTGTTGTAGTTGGACGCACTTAGAATCGTTAGGAACGACCTGTCATTCTTAAAACCCACATTATGTGGTTCAAAGCGTACCACCCCATTCGCGTATAGGTAGGGCAATGCGGCGCGCACATAGTCTGTGGCCGAAGTGTCCTTGGTTATCCCCAAAACCAGCACACCTCGCCTCAGAGCCCGCGACACAAGTTCCAATAACAAGAATGTGTTGATGGCGCTCAACTCCAACACACTAAGCCAACTATTTCCCCCATAATAAAGTGGGTGACCTGAACCGCCAAATATTCTTCCAATGACACTCTGAGTCACAAAGAGCACACGACTCCAGTAGTGGGGAACACTCGGTGTGACTGTTATCCGTACAGGAGAGAACTCGGAGAATAGTGTACCTCCATACTTCTCGTCAAACCTTGAGAGAGCCCTAAGAAGCCGGTTGAGTTGTCTATCATTTAAACCGAGCCTTTCACCAAACACGGCCGGGGAAAAACCCTCCGTAGCCCCACCACTCTTAGACTCCTCGAGGAGCACGGATATGGCGTGGTACACCGTGTAGGGCCTTCTATTCGGCACAAACATTCCCGGTGGGCCAAGCACCGAGGCCAAGGCTAAATCAAGCCAGCTAAGCTCTCCCCACGGGGTTTGAGCACCCACAAGCACCGACTTACTAGAGCTGAGAAGCACCCTGAGATCCCTCTGTAGTGTGTGATAAGTAGCGGAGAGAGGCCTATCCAAAAATAGGATGCCCACGTCTTCCCGCTCAAGCGAACTCAGCCCCAAAGATAGTTCGGCCATCGTCATGAGTGAGAAGGGCACCCGCTGCACACGTGCAACTTCATCCTGCTCAGTATGGCCTCCCAAATCAGCCTGCAAAACAGAGTCCAAGTCGTCGCTCCATAAGGGTACAACCGTGGATAGGTCGAGCGAATCGTCCCTGCGCGCGGCTTTAAGGTCAAACTCCACACCAATTCCACTACCAACCCTGTAAGGACACGTGTACGCGGCCGCGGCCACATAAAACAGGAGGAGCTCTAGGTGTTCGTCGTAATCCATCGAGCCATCCACACCAACCGCATAACCATCCCTAAGCGAAAACTTGGGCCGAGCGGGTTTAACGGCGACGCTGGGCGCACCGGCGTGATTCCTCAACCTATCTAAACGCTCAGCGAAAAGCATCGTGAGCTCACGCGTTTCAAGACTCAGCGCCTCAACATGATTGACCATTATGTATATTTTCAATACTAAAAATATAAGCATTTCTTATAATAACACGAAAATAGTGTTTGCGGAGCACTAAAAAAGCCGCCACCTAGGGTAGCATACCACAGCCTTCAACGAGTCGACACCCGCGTGATTTAGGAATAAACTCCTTGCCTGCCTCTAGCGCCCCAACGATACGCCCCACACAGCTACTCCACGATTAGTTAAATTGGGGTGATATGTGGTGTAAACATTGGAACTGCTGTGCACGTTAGGTTGAGAGGCGAGCGCAACCAAACCAACCAATAAATCATCTGCATCTACCATACCCTAATAACATCAACATCGACTACCGTATACACCCTAACACTGTTAAGCTCTGTTAAGATTGTGGTGTATAGCAATATCCAGTTGTTCAAGCCATTTAAAGTGTTAATAACTGGATCCTTTTAGCTTCACCAAAACGCTGGTAGCTACACATGCACCCTAGACGCAGACCCCCTTTGACAACCCAGATCGCCTATCCATGATAACCATGAGGCTTAAATCAATTGGGAGGAGCCTCATCACTCCCATCTACACATCCCTATTAAGCGTATTGGCCGCTTATGGATCCCAACCCTATGCGGGGTTGGTGGACGCACGCCTACTCCGCGAACGGTTCGAGCGGCTGCAATGTGTGGTTGTCAGCGTTCAGCTCGCCGTATAATCCAAGCGGCACAGGCTCTCTGCCATACCCATGGCAGCAGGGATAGTTTATGAATGATGGGTAAGGCCTGTGCGCCAAGCGCTCTCTTAAAAGCTCTTCAACCCTAACAGGCTGTGGAGAGTCTTCGTTGTTTGGGAACTCACCTATCAAAACACCCCCCAAACCGTCCAGCAAGCCACGGCACTCCAAGCTTGCGAGCTGGTTGTCTATCCGCCAAGACTCCTCTTTTATATCCTCTAGGAAGAGGATGTCCCCCTGCGCTAATGGGTCAAATTTTGAGCCCGCGATGAGTGCATACAATATGATGTTTCCGCCGACAAGCCTTCCCCGCCCCAAACCCCCCTTAATAGTGAGTGGTGGAGGCCCCCCACACCACGCCCCGAGAAGAGGCGTCTCACCCTTCAGTAGGCTCAGGAGAATGGCCCAGTAGTGCTTTGTCTTTTCAACATCTGAGTCAGCGTTGAAGCCAACAGCCACCATCGGTCCCTGAACACTGGGTAACCCACTTAGCTTAAGTATTGCATTCTGAATAGACGTGGTGTCCGAATAACCCACGAATGGTTTGGGGTTTGCTCTTATCTTGTCGTAGTCCAACATATTTAAGAGCCTCAGCGAGCCAACCCCTCCGCGCGCACAGATTATTGCATCAACAGTGTTGTCGCCGAATGCCCAGTTTAGCTCTCTGGCTCTAAACTCAGGAGGGGCGCTTGTTAGCCCATTCATAAGCGCGTTCTTTAAGGTTTCCCCCAACACAACTTTGTATCCCAGGCTTTTCAGATACTCCAAACCACCGTACAGGTTGAAATGTGGATACAGGGGGAAGCTCGAAGGCGCAACCACCGCTATGGTGGCACCATCCCTAAGCTTAGAGGGTTTCGAGAAAGACTTCATTGAAAGGCAAGACCGCATGAATCAGGCTTAAGCCTTACGCCGAGCCTAAGATTTCGATTGGAGCTTATTTGTTGACTGTGGTTGCAAACACGGTTAGAGTGGGACCCAGAAAATTTTGGATAGCTTTTTATCCACGGAGTGTGCTATGTGGTTCTATGGATAGATTACTACCGCCCCGGTTGAAGAAGGGAGATGTGATTCAGGTTGTCACACCCGCGTCCCCTGTGGACTTGGATAGGTTGAAGCGTGGTGTAAGGTTTCTCAACGAATTGGGTTTCAGGGTTCGACTTGGAAGGGTGGTGAGGAGGCTGTTCGGTGGATCCATGATAAGCGCGCCGGACGATGAGAGGAGGATGGAGCTTGAGGAAGCCTTCGCTGATAGAAGCGTCAAATGCGTGATTGCGTCAAGAGGGGGCTACGGCACTCTAAGGCTGCTCGCATCACTCGACTATGCACTGATACGTGAAAACCCGAAGATCACAGTGGGCTACAGCGATCTTACAGCGCTCATAAACACTATTAACACTATGACGGGGCTTGTGACTTTCCACGGCCCAATGGTTGCAGTGGACTTCGGCTCCGACAAGCCTTCGGCTTATACGCTCGAATGGTTTCAGAAGGCCACGATGGGTGAGAAGCCTATAGGTGTTGTCGAACAGCCCAACGGCTACCTCAGATGTGTTGTTGAGGGTTCGGGTAAAGGTTTAATTGTGGGTGGCAACCTATCGCTTCTCACAAGCCTGTTGGGCACGCCCTACGAGCCAAACTTCGAAGGGAAAATCGTGCTCATCGAGGAGGTTGACGAAGACCCTTACAAGGTTGACGGGATGCTCACACACCTAATATTAAACGGCTCAATAAAGAAGGCTTCGGGGATAGTTTTCTCAAAATGTGTGAACTGCCCTCCACCCGAGCGGGCGGGTAAAACCATAAACGCGGTGAGCGTGGAGGAAGTTGTTTGTGAGCGGCTAAAACAAATAGGTGTCCCAAGCGTTTATGGCTTCAACGCGGGACACCTTCCAGATATCCCAACACTACCCATAGGCGTGGAGGGTGAACTGAACGCTTCAGAAGGCCTGTTTAGCGTCACAGAGGTGTGCACCTCCTAACATGCCCAACCTATTAGAAAGCCTCTGTCTTTTGGACGTATGACTCAACAAGTCCTCTATATTTATGTCAATAGGTTGCACAATATGCTTATAACCAAGATACCCATTTATTTCCCCATGTTTATGAAACAGGGTGGGAAACTAAGCGTCAAGTCTAAAGGAGCGCTTTCGCTTGCAGCAGCCTCAGCCCTAATATGCCTACTGGCCATCTCCGCGTCAGCCCAGTCGGGTGTGTCACCGCTTATACCCAACTTTAACACACCTGTACTCGCACCGAACCAGGCGCGATACCACTACCCCTATGTGAACAAGGTTGTATATGAGTGGACCTATTCGACCGATGAGGCTGTTTATGAAGCTATGCTAGCAGGTCAAGGTGATATCTATTCGTTTACTGAACCAAGCATAATACAGAACGCTGAGACAAACCCCAATTTTAACGTAACAGTCGTACCAACATTTGGCTTCAGACAGATCCAGTTCAACTTTGCTAGATACCCCTATAATAACACGTACTTTAGGAGGGCGATAATATCACTAATAGACTATAGCACCATTCAGTCAACAATCTGTGATGGAGGGCTTGTGTGTACGGCCTCCCCAATGTTCCTTCTTCCTTCATCTTATCCAGCTTTCGCAAGCACCCAAGCCTACCAGTACTACCTAAAATACGAGGCATACAACCTAACACGCGCGATGCAGTACCTTGAGGAGGCTGGCCTAGTATACAACCAGGTTAAAGGCCAATGGTACCTACCTAACGGTACATTGTTCCAACCCAGCTTCCTATATTGGAGCGGTCATCCTGGATCACAGGCATTCGCCGAACTCCTCCAGTCTGCTGCAGCTAAGATCAATCTAACAATTAACCTTGTGGGTGAAAGCATAAGTACAATAATTGCTGCTACAAGTGTCCCTTACAACCAGCAGACTTGGGACATGCTTTACCTTGGATGGGTATATGTATCAGATATTGGGCCAATACAGCTCGAATTTCTGTTTGGTGAAGAAGGCTATCAGAGTGAAAACGCTGGCGGCTTCTACAACCAAACTGTATTCAACATATTACAGGAAGCAGTGGACACATCTAACTATACCAAATCCGTGGAGCTCACAAAACTAGCCCAAGTGTACCTAATGCAACAGTTACCCTATATCATTCTCTCGTGGAACGTGGCTGACACCGTGGCGAACATACACAACTTCGTGAACTACATAGTGTCGCCCGGCTTCGGCGTGTCCACAACCTACGTGCACCCAGTGGGAAGCGCCTTAAACGGTACACTCTACTTGCCAGGACTATCAAACTCTGCACCCAACCATATGAATATCTATAGCTCAACATCCGCCGCTGCACTAGGCCTACTTTACACACTTTACGATTCACCGTTCACAACGAACAACTCTAACCCAGGGCAAATCCTACCGTGGATAGCCCAAAACTGGGTTATTAAACCGCATGTTAACGCATCCACACCAGACGGGCAGATAGTTAACGGCCAAATTATTACACTGAACTTTGCGAGGAACGTGACATTCCAAGACGGTGTACCACTCACTGCGGCTGACTATAACTTTACCCTATGGTACCTTGACACACCAGGTTTGAGCAAGGGTGTGTACAACTTGGATGGATTGCAAATCAACTACTCGGTAGTCGCGCAGAACTCTGCGCCCTTCTATTTCGGCTCCCTACCCACACTGGTGTATTCGAGCGTTAATGCTAGTAACCCCTACCAAATATCCCTTTACTTTAACACCTCCTCAGTGTGGACTATTTACCAGATAGGCATTATAATATTGCCAATGCACATATTCGACAAGATCCCGCCTCAGGAATTGGCAAACAAACTCTACATTAACGAGCTGGGCTCGGGTGCATATATCTTTGACGGCTGGAACAAGCAGAGCGGTATAGCTGAAACTGTTGCCAACTACGCCTATTGGAAGATTGATCCACTCGCACAGTGGACCAACCTAACACAAGGACAAACATACACATTAAGCGTGAATGTTACAACGATGGTATGGAACAATCAGTCTGACTTGTTTAACTACTACCCGATTACAAACGCGACAGGCCAAATCCAAGTTGTGCGATTGAGTGGTCAACCCGTGAGCTATAACGATGGCTCACCAGCGGTTGCATCGATGACCTCGTCTGGAAGCGTGTACACTGGGACCATCAACACAGCGAACCTGGCGCCAGGTACTTATGAGGCGGTTGTTAATGCCACCTATACGATTGGGGGGCTCAAACACGAGTTTCTAAGGTTCTACTCGTTTACTGTTAACCCAGCACCCACAACCGCTTCCACGTCAACGACAACACCAACAACCAGCCCGACGACGACAATAACCACATCGACCACTTCCACATCAACGACGACACCAACAACCACAACTAGCTCGGGCTTAAGCGTGGGAGTCATAGCGGCCATAGTGGTCGTGGTAATCATAGTGGTGGTTGCGGCTGCTTTGCTAGTGGTGAGGAGAAGGTAGAACGATGAGTATCTATGGGCACCCTTAGATACTTGGCGCTAAGGGTCGTAGAGCGACTCGGCGTACTAGTCGCAGTCGCCGTCATCAACTTTTTTATATTCGCTATTCTCCCAGCAATAGCCCACATAAATGTGGCCTCATTATATTTGCCGAAATCAGCTCAAGGGTTAAACAGCCACGACTATGCTCTCGCACTTCAGAACCTTGACCGAACATTTGGATTAGATCAGCCCTTGTATATTAGATTCTTCAAATACATGGTGGCCATGTTCACATTTCACTTCGGTTTGGATTATACCGGTTCCCCTGTTATAAGCGAGATAGAGGCCGACTTTTGGAACACCTTCGCGGTCGTCATACCGGCACTCATACTGAGCACAATTTTGGCTGTGAACTGGGGCATATATGCGGCCTCAAAAAGGGGTAATAAGCTGGATCATACGAGTTCGGTTGTCTTCCAATTCACGTATAATATTCCATCCTTCTGGGTGGCAGTGGTTCTCCTAGTCGTGTTCGCGGGGATCCTACACTGGTTCCCCATATCTATGACCACAGCTTTGCTCAAAGCAAACGGGAACCTATATACTGGGCTGTCTTACTATGAGAGGTTCGCTTGGGCGGCAACGTTACCCATAGTGACGCTTACATTACTCAGTTTTGGAGCAAGGGCATTACTCATGCGTAACAACAGTGTGGAGGTACTCGACTCGGATTTTGTTAAACAAGCGCGTATCAGAGGTGTGAGGGATAAGCTGATTTATAGCAGACATGTTATGAGGAACGCTCTACTCCCAGTGGTAACAAGGGTTGGTATAGATGTGGCCTTTCTATTAAGCGGAGTTGTGTTTATCGAATACGCATTCAACTTTAACGGGCTGGGCTCACTATTGGTAAAGGCGGCTGTGAACTACGATATACCTCTACTCGAAGGCGACTTCTTTATAATTTCGTTTATGGCCATAATGGTCTTCCTTGCAATGGACCTCATATATCCCCTAATAGATCCCCGCGTGAGGTATTAGGATTGTTTGAATTCGTAAAGAGACTATTGCGCCGTAAATCAGCTATTATAGGTTTTGGTATAGTGATTATCTTCGCACTACTAGCAATCCTAGCACCCATTTTAACAATCTATCCAAACGCCTATCAACCATCTGCGTGGTACGCATCAACACCCTACAGTATGCCAAGCTGGATCAGATACCTACCAGGCTTCTCCCACTATTCAACCACGGTCTATCTCCCTTCCAACTCGGTAGCCGAGTTCAAGTCCCCAAATTCGCTTACTATTTGGAATCTCAGTTTGGGAGGTGAATCGACTGGAGTCAACACTCTCCTTAACACAACATATGGACCAAGCGGCATACAGGCGCAAAAACTTGCGTCAACACTTATCAACACTGGGCCTGGAAGCTTAGAGATCAAAGCGGTTGGACACGTTACAACAAATATAACACTCACTTATACATTCAAGTACAAGGGTTTACCAACAGATTTTTACACCCAGTTCGCTGTGAATCCAAGCGTAAAAGGTTCAGGTGTGGTTTCGATTGAAGCCTACCTGACTAACCCTAGCCACAAAGTTTTCTGGATTCTCGACTCTGGTACAAGCCCAACCCTAAACAGCTCAACGGCCTTTCAACCACTTGTGGCGGGAGCCTGGCAGCTTGTCACCGCGAGCACCCTATCACCATCAACTATGCCGTGGTCTGAGAGCCTGTCTCTCACACAGTTACCCTTCGCCCCAAGGTTGTTCGCTCACCAGGCATTCAACCAAGGCGGCTCATATGTCTTCAGAGTGGTGCTAGATCTGAATCTCCCACAGGGGTCGGCCGCAACAATATACTTAAGCGACCTGCGTATAGTGGTGTTTGGGCAAACCTTCGGTGTGCTCGGCACCGACAACAATGGGGCGAGCGTGTGGTCAGAATTCCTCTATGGTGCGAGGACATCTCTACTCATAGGCCTCATAGCTTCCGTGTTAATAGTTGCGATAGGCCTGATGTTCGGCCTTATAGCGGGCTACTTCGGTGGAGCGTTTGACATGGTTTTAGTGGCCATAAACGACATACTCCTCGTCATCCCCTTTCTACCACTACTCATCACCCTTGGCGCGCTTGTATTCATTCTACACATTGCGATAGGGAAAGTATACCTGATAATAATACTCATAACCCTTCTGTCGTGGCCTGGGACCGCACGCATAATACGCTCCCAGACGCTCTCACTCAAAAATAGGGCGTACGTCAAGGCCGCAGCGGGCTTCGGTGCCGGCTGGCCACATATAGTGTTCAGACACATTCTTCCAGAACTGGCGGGCATACTGTTCGCCCAGCTCGCAATAGATGTGCCAGCGGTGATCGGTATCGAGGCGGGACTCGACTTCTTGGGTCTTGGAATAACGAGTTTCCCAACGTGGGGTAACATGATTGGTTTCGCATCAACACTTTTCTCGGCGCAGAACGGATTCCTTTGGTGGTGGATACTTCCACCAGGCCTTGGACTGACAGTTTTGGGGATCTCTTTCTACTCACTCGGTGAAGCTGTAAGACAGGAGTTGGCGATCAAACGTAGGTAGCAGAAGTTATTAGACTCGTTCAGCTATGGTGGGCGGCGCCACTTGGCCTGCGAAGTGACATGCAGCATAATGAGATCCTTCTACCAATGTGAGCTCTGGCTCCCTTTCCTCACATATCCTTTGCGCATAGGGGCATCTATTTCTAAACCGACAACCTTGTGGGATGTTCATAGCCGAAGATATTTCACCTTTTATAAGCTCCCTCTCCACAAAGGTTTTGCCTATCTGTGGCACAGCGTCTATTATCGCTTGAGTGTATGGGTGCAGTGGTTTTGTAACAACCTCATTGGCGTCACCATACTCCACTATTTTGCCAAGATACATAACCGCTATGCTATCTGACACGTAGTCTGCTAGCGCAATATCGTGCGTTATGAAAACTACGCCCATATCTCTCTCGGTTTTAGCCTTGAGCAGCGTATTCAACACTTCAGCCCTAACAGATACATCAAGCATTGAAACCGGCTCATCAGCTAAAATAATTTTTGGGTCTAAGACTAGCGCCCTCGCTATAGCCACCCTCTGAAGCTGTCCACCACTCAACTCAAAAGGTTTACGTCTTGCGAACATCTCTGGAGGGCTGAGCCTAACGTATTCCAACGCGTGATGCACGCGTTCTTCAACGATCTCTTTGTTCTTTACGCCCTGAACCTTTAAACCTTCGGCAACAGTATCAAATACACTATAACGGGGATTAATCGCTTCGTATGGGTCTTGAAAAATCATTTGCACGTTGTGATGAAACTCGCTTCTTTCAGATTTCGACATTGAAAGAATAGATTTGCCGTTAAACACAACATCGCCATCTGTTGGCTGCTCAAGACCACTCAAAACACGTGCAAGCGTGGACTTACCACACCCCGATTCGCCAACAACACCAACAACGTGACCCCCACCAATATTAAAGTCCAAACCGTCTACCGCCCGCAAAGTGATGTTTGAAAAACCGCGTCTTATATTATAGTACACCTTGATAGACCTAGCTTCGAGAAAAGATGAATCACCTGAACCCAACACGCTTCACCCATAAAGAAGGCACGCCACATAGTGGTCTTTACCAATCTTAACCAACCTAGGTTTTGTATTAGAACACTCGGGCATGACGCGCTCACACCTAGGGGCAAACAGGCAGCTCTCAAAGTTCACTTCTGAAAGCGATGGAGGAGAACCTGGAATATATTTAAGCTCACCCACCCTTTTTCCCCCTAAGCGGGGAATACAGGAAATCAGTTTTTGAGTATATGGGTGCAGCGGGTTGTTGAACAACTCCTCCGCAGGCGCAATTTCCACGATCCTCCCAGCGTACATCACGGCCAACATGGATGCAACCATTGATACAACACCCATGTCGTGCGTGATATATATGCTCGTCATTTTACGCTCCGAACTAAGCCTAAAGAGTAGGCGTAGGATTTTTGATTGCACCACCACGTCGAGCGCAGTCGTGGGCTCATCGGCTATTAAGAGTTCAGGGTTAAGTATTAGGGCGAGGGCTATCATCACCCTCTGTTTTTGGCCTCCGCTCAGCTGGAAGGGGTAGCGGTTAAAAATTTCTTCGGGTAACTCTACTTCCCTAAGCATTGTTGCAGAAAGCTCCTTAGCTTCACGTTCACTCATATCTGAGTGTTCAAGGATGGTCTCAACCATCTGTTTGCCAACAGTGTAAATCGGGTCGAGTGCGTTCATTGAAGACTGTGGAATCATAGCTATACGCCTCCACCTATAGTCCTTCCTAAACTCCTCTTCATTTATTTTTGTGATATCAATACCACCAAGTTTAACAGATCCATCAAATAGGGCGACATTTGAAGGAAAACTTCTGAATATCGCTGAAGCCAAACTGGATTTACCACACCCCGATTCGCCGACTACGCCTAGTGTGGTCCCACGCTCAACACTGAAACTTACACCGTCCACTGCACGCACAGTGGTTGAGTCTTTTGCATAATAAAGCCTTAAAGCCTCAACTTCTAGAGACATTCAACAACTTTTACGCCGCGACGGATAAAAGCTTTAATATGTTACCATGCTAGTCGCAAAACTCGGCCTTAAATAAATCAAGTATTTATCATTCCCCCATTGCTAAATCCCGCATGCCATGATTTGTGGTGGGAAGAGTAATGCGAAGATATGTTGATGGTCTCTAGCGTTTTGCTACACGCAACTAGTCACTACATAGTATTAGTGTCATTTTTCAGTTTCATGGGTGCAATCACAACAGTGTAACCTGTGGCCACAAGATACTTTTCGCCTAGTACACTACGATACCTCCGAACACGTAGAAACTCTACGTTAAAACGCTTCCTAATAAATCTCAGAACCACATAGAACTCAATGTTTGCAAGAGGCCAGCAGGCTATGAGAAAATAAATGAGTATGACCCAATAACTGAATGGGAGCAGATATACCAGTAACAATGGTATCATTGCACTCAAAAACATAAGCGCAAAATTAAGTTTGGCTCTACTAGTATTATTTCGGTTAATGGTTGTAACCTGCATGCGTCCAGGAACGAAACCGAGTTTCAAAATGGGTCTGAGCCTAAAGTAGACCACAAAGATAGAGCCAGCCATATCAAAAACCAGCGCGTACAAAAACCACGTTGAAACAAATAGTATTAGAACCAGGTTTCCGACCAGAAATAGTAAGAAAGTATAGATTAAAGACTTAACCGTTGGTTGCAACGGATCAAAATATTCAACTTCACCGTTTGGCGACTGGTTTTCCACTCCGCCTTATAGAAAGCAGCACCCTAATAATAAACCGAACGCGAAATTTTTCAACCTAGTGCCCCGAAGACGCCATCCTGCGAATAGATCCTGCTAGTTTTGCAACAATCCTTATACCACCAATCCTACATATCTCGTACATGGTTTTGAATCTACCCCTCTACGCCTATGAACGGGCTATATTTGTTAGAGAGTTCGCAAAAAGGCTTACTTCGTAGTGCCGAGCCCAACATTTCTACAAATAATACTGATTTTTGTTAGCAATCAAGCTATCGTAACTAAAAATCTAGTAAGCCAAGGGTGTCCTAAAATTAGGTTGACTTCAGGTTAACACTTGCCCTACTCTGCGCTTCAAGAAACCCATTCAAGCTGTAAGGTGTGAGGTTTAAATATTATTGCGGCCACCTTTAGTTCATCTTTAGCCAAGATGCGACACATATCCTTGATCGCCTAATCTAGATTCACAACCGAATCCAATTGGGAGTTAGATGTTATAATAGATCCCTTAAATATTGTTAGCAACTATGCAATAACTATAGTTTGAGTCCGTTTAAAACGGTATTTGATCAAAAACCATAGAGGCACTGTATTCTGGTTTCATAAGTGCAGCTGCATACTGTCTGCCTATGCGTAAACCGTGCAGGCGCATAAGGCAAGTATAATATTCTATATAGTTGAACCCAGTGGCGCCCGTGGCGAAAGCGTAATTTGAAATCGCCTTCCTCCAAAGGTCGAATCCCTGTGAGACATCAACGAGTATTTCGGGTTTGTAGCCCACCTCGTCCTCCCAGTTCTCAGCATAGTAGAACGCCCTAACACTATGGGGCTGGCTACCACCGCTTAGACCCCTTATTGAACTATAGAATATGGCGTCCTCCACAACTCTTGAGGTTATCGTGTGATCACGGTGCATACTGCCCTTCCAGTGTGTGAGAACAATATTAGGCCTATACTTTAGTATGAGTGAGGTGAGAGCTTTCCTTGGATCTTCAGAGTCTGGGAGTTCACCGTCCCTGTAGCCGAGGAACTCCACTTCTACCCCAAGTGTCGCTGCGACCCTGAGCGCTTCCTCCTTCTTCTGTTTTGCATAAGCCTCATCTGATAATTTTGGGTTACCACGTTCGCCAAGCGTCATGTGAACCAAAACCACTCTATGACCTAGTAAAGCGTACTTTGCGGCTATCGCACCAGCCATATTTTCAGCATCTCCCGCGTGTGCACCCACAATCATGAGTATGTGTTTCGACGACATTACTACAACACCTTCTTCATAACTGTGAACCTTCTGGTCACCTTGAAGCCAAATTTCTCGTAGAGCCTTGCAGCCCTCTCATCCGTCCAAAGGAAGAAAGCCCTGTGTATACCCTTCTTCTTCATATTTGTGAGACACCTGCTAAGTATTACGGTCCCTATACCTTTGCCCCTAAGCGACTCCTTAACACCGAAGGGCCCAAAGTGTTCACCAGCATAAACCCACTCGTAGCCTTCATTCCCCCAGAACTGGGCATACCCCACCACTTCTTCCCCGAAAGTAGCCACCACCACCTGATCACGTGGCACACCACGCTGGCAGAGTTCAATAAAGTGTCTATACCAATCAGCAGCGAAATTATTTTTGAGAAAATTGAGGAGAGGCACAATATCTCTTGCACGCATCTCATGCACATCGTAGCCTTCAGCCTTTAGCTTGTCCTCCAATTCGTCGACACCTTCTGGACGCGTGAAATCGGGCCATAGATCAGCATCCATAGCGAGCGCATCATAGACATCCCTATACCCAGCCTCCCTCAACGCCCCGTAAACACTTGGATAACACTTTTTGTCGACACCTGGCCAAAAATAGTTGGGTGTATAGCTCGAAAACCACACCTCGCTCCGATTGTTGGCTTTAAAGTATCTGTCGGCTTCCGTGAGCATCGCTCTGAGTATCGCGTTGTTATCGCATGCAAGCACAGATACCCAGCCTTTATCTTGTTCTAAACCATCATAAAGGTACGGGTAGTGTCTGATCAAACACTGGGCGTATCCCACTATTTTCCCTTCACTCAAGGCGACGATGGCGCCGTTCGGCTCAAAGTTGGGATCCAACAACACCTTACGCTCGAAGACGTCAATTGAAACCGGGTCACATTTAAGCGTCCTATTCCAACACTCAACGATCCCTTCTTCGTCCCCAGACCGATAATGTCTTATCTCCAAGACATATCAATAATTCAACAAACTACGCCTTTAAATGTTTTTGGCTAGAGGAGTTTCTTCGACATAATGTATAGGTTTCTGACCCCTACAATCGCATCTGTTTGTCCGTAGAACGTTAAATGCTCTGTCCAAGGTATTGTGGCATGACACACCCCTCTCTCACGCATTCGGGTGAGGGCGGCGAAAAGCAGCTCGGACCCTATCCCTCTCTCCCTGTACTGCTCAGCCACACCTATGGGTCCGAACCAAGTTTCTTCGAAACCCGAGTAATCGGCGAAACCTGCAATGTTGACTCCACTCTTCGCTTGAATTACACCACCATACTTTAGAGACTCTTCCGTCTCTCTTTTCCAGTTGAGACCAAAATTAGCCTCTACAAAGCCAAG
>JAVZKQ010000021.1:0-28202 GCA_038884175.1 Thermoprotei archaeon
TCCGATTATTGCGTCCTGTATTAGGGTCCCTCTACTCACAAACACTATGAGTGTTAGGAATGATAGTGGTGATAGCACGGTGTTGAGTAGCACAATCGGATAGTTCTTCATCTCATAGATCGCGTTCACAAGTATTCCCGCGGCCACCTGGTTTAATATCCTCCGTGTGCTCATCAGTCTACACCATTCTCCTTGTGCACCAAATGGAAGAATATTTCGTCGAGGCCTACTGGTGACACAGAGAATTTCTGCCCGTTTTCGAAGAGAAGCCTTGTGAGCCTCAGCGCCTCATCCTCGGATGTGAGGATCTGCACGGAACCATCCTTACTTTTCGCCACCTCCCCCGACACCCCCACAACCAGCTGCGGCATCCTCTCCACCCTGACACTGTACTGATATTTGACCCGCCACCTCAATTCTTCGAGCGTCCCTATACCCACAAGCCTACCCTTATCAAGGATACCGATTCTATCGGCCAGCCGTTCAGCCTCCTCGAGATAGTGTGTCGTAAGAATCGTGAACCTCTCTCTCCCAAGACGTAAGAGGTAGTCCCACAGCTCCCTTCTAGAAATGGGATCCAAGCCGGTGGTGGGCTCATCAAGGAAAACTATGTCTGCCTCTGAGGCTAGAACTGTGGCAACCAAAACCTTCCTTTTGGTTCCACCTGAGAGGTTCCTGGTAAGTGTGTCTCTCTCCTTCTCTATGCCAAGCTTTGCGAGGGCCTCAACCGCTAGCTCACCCGCCTCAGAGTGGTTATACCCCCTCCACATAAGATAGGACACAATGGTCTGCTTGGGCGTCATCCAAGGAACTGTTCTCGCTTCCTGTGGCACTATGGCTATCCTGCTTCTAAGCTTTTTTGCATCCTCCACCACGTCGAATCCATCTATCTCAGCCCTACCAGAGGTGGGTAGAAGCTGGGTTGAGAGTATCCTGACAAGCGTGGTCTTGCCGGCCCCATTCCTCCCAATCAGCGAGAAGATACCCTTAGCGGGTATGTCGAAACTCACGTCGTCTAGCGCCCTTCTATCACCTTGCTTATACACCTTCGTAAGACCGGACACGATTAACCTCATGCCAGCCTGACACCCAAAAACCACGTATACACACTCCTGTGCAGTATATTAAGATTAGGTGGCGTCGAAAAACACGCGCAAAAAAGCTTCCCTACACAATTGAAGCTAGCTACAACCAAACAACCTATATCACTGCCCATTTGGGCTACCAATCACTGGGTTAAACAAGGCAGCGGGCCACATTAAAGTTGATGTCGGTATAAACTATGTAGCGTTGTTGACGCCGAACTTGGATCACAAAACTGTGAACCGCGTCTTCCAATTTTTAAAAAATTATGTCCCCGAGTTAGAATCTACCATTATATAGTGTTCTCATATTTTATTACATCTCATACCAATTTTGTTGCTTTTGTGGATTTTAAGATTATTTTTCCTATAATATCATGATTCACTAGAAATCTTTTAATAGAAGTTTAGTTTAAAGAGTATCATGACTAATAAGCCTGGTGTGCCTTCTAAGGTGTTCGCCAGGGAGGCTACGGGTCTTGTTAAGGAAGTGAGTGGTTGGGCTTCCTTTATGGCTACATGGTTTCTGGTGACGGGTGGTGTACCCATTTTCATCATATCCTACTATTATGTGTACCAGGGTGCTGACTTTCTTTTGGCTTTCCTCTTGGCGTTACTTCCAACACTCGCCTTAGCAGGGCTGTACACCGTTTTCAGCATTTCAATGCCCCGCTCTGGAGGGGACTACGTGTTCGTAAGTAGGGGTCTTCATCCTTTCCTTGGGTTCGTTAACTCTTTTTCACTCGCCGTGGCATTCTTGATCTCTCAGGGCGTCTACGCAGCGTTCGAGGGCTACTATATAGGCTACCAGTTGTACACTCAGGGTATCCTATCCTCCTCAACTCAGCTTCAGGCGCTCGCGTCCTCAATTGAGACACCGGTACACCTATTCATCATAACCATGGTTATCCTGCTGTTCATAGTCGCCATGGCTGTGCTACGCCCCAAATACACTTGGGGTGCTATGTACTGGATTGGTATAGGCGCACTGGTGTTAACCGTCATCATGTTCGTCGCATTGGGCTCAATCAACGCGCACACTTTTGCCACAAAATATGATAGTTTTGTATCCACTTATAACACAACCCTCACGAGTCAGGGTTACGCAAACATCACGACCTACCAGCAGACTATTGTGGCTGGCGGGTGGTCTCCTCCTAAAAGCGTTCTACTCGCAACGCTAGCAGCCTTCCCGCTTGCGTGGTACAGCTATACTTGGTACACGCTTCCAAGCACTTGGGCAGGTGAGATGAAGCAGGCAAAGAAAAGTGTACCGATAGCCATACTGGGGGGCACGCTTTGGGTGGCCGTGTACTACTTGCTCTTCCTGTTTTTTGTGAACCACGCCTTCGGTCAACCATTCCTCACATCATGGTCTGAACTATCCACAAACAGTAGTTATGGATTACCATACACTATTAGCACCTACATACCCTTCTTTATCCAGGTAGTGTATGGGAGCCCGCTGCTAAGCATCCTGGTGTTGCTCGCACTATTTATCCCCAACCTAATGGCAGGACCCGCAGTGATTATTGGTGCGACAAGGTATATCTTCGCGTGGAGTTTTGACAGGATTCTACCCGAGAGGATTTCGAGTGTGAGTGAGAGGCTGCACACACCCCTAGTGGCAACACTCATATCCTTCGCTGTCGCAACATTCGGAGCGGCGCTAGAAATATTCGCTCCACAGGCCACGCCCGGCGTGCTTGTGCCAATATTCACCTTCGGATACATTCTACCCGCGCTATCAGGGCTACTCTTCCCATACGTGAGGAAGGAGATGTATGAAGCGGTTTTCGTGGTCAAACGCAGAATCCTTAAGGTGCCCGCAGTAACCTGGCTTGGCGGAGTCTCCCTAATATCCCTTATCATCGGCACATACAGCCTGAAGGTGGGCGGCTTCATGAACTTTGTGTTACCCGACTACCTCTTCTACGGTTTAGCGTACGGCGTGGGCATAGTGATCTTCGTGGCATCATACTACTATAGGAAGAGGCAGGGAGTAGACCTCACCCTAGCGTTCAAAGAGATACCACCAGAATAGAGCCAGATTGGAATCCCACCAACCCAAAACACCTTTTTACCACACCCTTTGGGGCTAGCGGATTGTGCTGCTGGTAGCAACACCCTGGGGTCATCCAATGAGTGGGCATAGGCTCACACGCCAAGGATCCACGGGTGACGACTCGTCGTGCCCCCAAGCGTGTTTAGCTGGCTCGAGCAGGTTTTAGCCAGGCTTCTTGTAGTGTTGTCCATGTTGCCCACCACCGCTGTGGCCAAAACGCTCGGCCCCACGTCTTATGATGGTGGTCCTACACCGTGCGGACGTGGCCACACATGTGTGTGCTCCAGATCACTTTAGAAGTTTATCACCGGATTTGCGCATCAAGATCCATCCCGTAGTAGGTACCCCAATATTGTTGTGTTGGGTTAGGGGTCTGAAACTAGTTTTATTAGGGTGGTTGTGTTGGTTACACCCTCTAATGCCCTTATTTTGTCCACTAGTTGGTTTAGTTCGTCAACATTTTTGGCATATATGTGTGCTGCGACGTCGTATTCGCCTGAGGTTTCGAATACATTCTGAGATATTTTTTTGGCTTGGAGTGCTACTTGCTTGGTCTGGTTCGCCTGCGTCCTTATGAGCACTATTGCCTCGATATTTGCTTCCTGGGCTAGTTCAACGGTGAACCTCTTTATGACGCCTGTTTGGACGAGTTTCTTTATCCTGTTCCTCACAGCGCCCTCGGTTATACCCAATTTTCTTGCTATTTGTGTGTTACTCGTCCTTGAGTTTTGTCTAAGAAGCTCTAATAGTCTCTGGTCTAGTTGATCCATTTTAGTCCCACCTTATTTTCTTTCGAATTTCGTAATCTTTGTTCGAAAGGCGTAAGACTTAAAAGGGTTTCTGTGGGCATCAAGTGAACAAGATGGCGTACACCTATAAAGGCTTATACACGGCAATAATCACCCCCTTCGACAAGAAGGGCTCCGTGGATTTCGAGGCGTTCGACAGATTAGTGGCATTCCAAGTTGAAAGCGGCGTGTCGGGTATCGTTGTGGCGGGCACAACGGGTGAGAGCGCCACGCTAACATGGGCCGAACACAAGGCACTCTTTGAGCACGCCGTGGAGTCGATCAGTGGAGGCGTTGAGGTTATAGCCAGCTCTGGGAGCAACAACACGGCTGAGGCGCTTGACGCCACCTCACATGCGCGCTCCCTCGGTATACGCCACGCACTCCTTGTGGATCCCTACTATAATGGACCCAGCTCACTGGAGATTAGGCGAGAGTACCTTGAGAGGATTGCTACGAGCTTCCCAGAGATGGGCTTCATACCCTATGTTATCCCTGGTAGGACCGGTACAAAACTTATGCCACATGATTTGGCGCTCGCAGCCATAAGTCACCCGAACATTAGGGGTGTAAAGGAGGCCACCGGAGACTTGGATAATATGCGTCTTACAAGGAGGCTGTGCGGCCCAGACTTCAGTATATTATCGGGTGATGACGAGCTCACGTACACGGTGATGACGGATCCTGCTATACACGCGTCCGGCGTGATCTCTGTTGTCTCCAACTTTGCGCCAGTAGCCCTCAGGGAAATGTGTTCGGCCATACTTGGAGGGAACACTGAGCGGGCGGCAACCATCAACAGAGCCCTCACACCTCTTTTTGAGTGTGTAACAATAAAGACGGCGGAGCAGACACCATTCGGTGAAGTCACAGTTAGGGCCCGCAACCCACTCCCAGCCAAGACGTTGATGAACATCCTCGGCATGCCTGCGGGACCCCTTAGACCACCCCTTGGAAAAATGACGAAGAAGGGAGTTCTCACGTTATTAGAGAAGGCTCGGCGGGTCTACTCCGCCAACCCAGAAGTGTTCGAGCCGGTTGAACACTTCTTTGATGTCCGGGTTGAAAGAAGACTCTCAGACCCAAACATCGAAGGGTTATACTACGATGGGTATTAGCGTGTGTGTTGTGGGCGCCACCGGGCGTTTCGGTCGAACCATTCTAAGCGAGCTTGTGGACGCGGGGGTGCGTGTCGCGGGCGGCGTGTGCTCTGAGTCTAACCCACTTGTTGGGCGAACACTCAGGGAGGCTGGACTGTGTGCGAGCGACGCACCGCTAGTTGGCTCTTCGGACATTCTTGAAGTGGCCTCCAACGCGGACGTAGTGGTATTTGCTTCAAAACCCGAAGCCGACGTGGTTAATGTGCCACGCGTAGTGGGCGTCGGGCGAAGAGTGGTTGTGGGCACCACCGGCTTCAGCGACCAACAGTTGGGCTCACTTTTAAACCACCTTTCGAGGGTTCCAAGCGTTTTGGCTTCCAACTTCTCTCTGGGCGCCAATCTCCTCGCGGTTTTCGCGCGCACACTCTCAGCCTTCTCCGACCACTTCGACTTTAGCGTCGTGGAGCACCACCACGCCGCTAAGGCTGACGCCCCAAGCGGCACCGCGAAGTGGTTGGCCGGGTTGCTCGGCAGTGGGTTCACCGTTGTGACCGATAGGGCGGTGAACCCTAGGAGAAGAGGGAGGGAGGTCGAAGTGTTCTCTATTCGGGGTGGGAGTGTGCCTGGAACACACCTAGTGGTGGCGAGCGGTTCCGACGAGGTTTTGAGGATTGAGCACACAGCGTTCTCTAGGAGGGCCTACGCGAGAGGGTGTGTTCAGGCGTGCTTTTGGGTGGCCGATAGGGATAAGCCTGGGGTGTACACTATGATGGATGTGTTAGGATTGGTGCAAGGAGTATGAGCGCTCAGGGTTTGAATAGTAGACTCATGCCACCGTTGGACGTGGATGATGGTGGCTCCCTGGTTGTTGGGGGTATAAGCGTATCAGAGCTCGCACAGAGGTTTGGTACCCCGCTATTCGTAACGGATGAGGCGAGACTTCGGCACAACTATCGCAGGCTTAAGAGCTCGTTTGAAAAGTGGTACCCAAAGTTCAGGGTTAACTACGCTGTTAAGGCGAACAACAATCTATCCATCCTCTCGGTGCTACGCCAGGAGGGAGCTGGCGCCGACTGTTCGGACATAGAGGAGGTCACGCTCGCCTTGATGGCTGGGTTCACACCGGAAAAGCTACTCTATACTGGTAACTATAATTCTGACAGCGAGCTCAGGCAGGCGTTGGATGCAGATATAACAATTAACCTGGACGACGTTGAGCTGCTCCCACGCCTTTTGAGGATTGGTGTGCCCGAAAGGTTGAGTTTTAGGGTGAACCCTGGTGTGGGCGCTGGCTCGCACCCTGGGCTCGTCGTGGGGGGCGCGAACTCCAAGTTCGGTGTGGAAGAGGGCAGGGTGCTTGAGGCGTATAGGAGAGCTAAGGAGGGCGGGGTGAAACGCTTCGGAGTGCACATGATGACTGGGTCAAACGTGCTCAGGGAAGAGTACTTCGTCGAGGTGACTTCAAAGCTGCTCGACATAGCTGAAAGGGTTGCGGGTGGGTTGGGCATAGAATTCGAATTCGTGGATATTGGAGGGGGCTTCGGTGTTCCATACAAACCGGGTGAGACCCCACTCAACATTGAGGAGGTGGGTCGAAGGGTTGGTTCAATGTTTAGGGAGCGTGTTGGGAGAGGGGTGCTCGGTGAACCAGAACTCATGGTTGAGCCAGGCAGGTTTCTTGTGGCGGACACTACGGTCCTCGTTGGCCGTGTGCACCACGTTAAGCACACTAGTGGCAAGGTGTTCGTGGGCACAGATATAGGGATGAACACCCTAATAAGACCGATGCTCTACGGCGCCTACCACCACATATACGTGGCACACCGCCCACTCGAGCACCCAACCCAGCAGGTCACGGTTACGGGTCAGATATGTGAGAACACGGATGTATTAGCCGCGGACAGGCCTCTCCCACCGGTTGAAGTGGGTGACCTAATAGTTGTGACCAACGCGGGAGCCTACGGCTTCTCGATGAGTAGCCAGTACAACACGAGGCCGAGGGCGGCTGAAGTTTTAGTAAACCATGGTGAAGCTGAGTTGATCAGGGAGAGGGAGACCGTGTTCGACCTGGTCTACAGGCAACGTGTCCCAGCGAGGCTCTTAAAGTGACGCCCGAACCAAGCCGGCGGCTGGGTAGGCTGCCCCCCTACGTCTTCGCTGAGCTCGAGCGCCTGCAGGGGGAATATGAGCGGAGCGGCGTTAAGTTCATATCCCTAGGGATCGGTGACCCAGACCTACCACCACCCACAAGCCTGGTTGAGGAAGTGGTGAAAGCCCTGCGCCAACCCCATTCACACAATTACTCTACGAGTGAGGGTGAGCACTTCTTTAGGCGGGCTGTCGCCGAATGGTACGAGCGCAGATATGGGGTACACCTGGACCCCGACACAGAGGTGTGCTCACTTATAGGCTCAAAGGAGGGGTTGGCCAACATTGGTAGGGCGTACCTCAACCCGGGTGACAGCGCGCTTATACCGAACCCCGGCTACCCCGTGTACGCCCAAGGCGCAGCCATCCTCTCCGACGCTAAACCCATAGAGTACGACCTAGATGCGGACGCGGGTTTCCAGCCACGTTTTGAGGGGGTTAGGGTTGAGGGTGGCACAAAGCTGCTCTTCCTGAACTATCCTTCAAACCCTACAGGCGCTATTGCGACGCGTGAGACTCTTAAAGGCGCCCTAGAGTTCGCTAAGCGAAACAACCTTCTCATGTGCTATGATAACGCCTACGGTGAGCTCGTGTTCAACGGCGCACACTCCCTTACACCCCTCCAATTCGAGGGGGCGAAGGAGTGGGTTGTAGAGTTCAACTCGTGTAGCAAAATGTTCAATGTGACTGGCTTCAGGGTGGGGTTCGCCGTTGGCCGCGCTGAGGCTATAAGCGCACTCAAGAAGGTTAAGTCCCAGACCGATTCGGGCGTCCCAAGATTTATTCAAACGGCGTGCGCCAAAGCCCTATTGGGATACTTTGACGATGAGCTTTCCGCTTGGATGGAGCACAATAGGAGTGTGTACAAGCGCAGGCTCGAATTACTCTGCGAAGGGTTGAGGAGACTTGGTTTCAGGGCGCAGGTGCCCCAGGCAACATTCTACCTGTGGCTAAACGTGGGCCAAGACGGCTCAGAGTTCGCCAAAAAACTGTTGAAGGTGGGTGTAGTCGTCACCCCTGGGGAGGCGTTTGGAAGCAACGGTAAAAACTATGTTAGGTTCGCCGTCACCCAGCCAGAGGAAAGGGTGGCGGAGGCAGTGGAGAGGATGGGAGAACTTGGGTTGGAGCCCGAGAGGAACGCCACCCAAACTACACTGGATGGGTAGGGTCACACTGGGGTTGGCGCCGATCGTGTTCAACGCACACCCAAACTGGAGTGTCAGCCAACGCTTACCTCTGTTCTATCATCCATGGGGTTCAACACGCCATCACTGCACAGTTTTACCTGGTGTAGCCTTCTAAAGGTATAGCGGGTGAATGGCTGGTTGTCGTTGAGGTATTTTTGTAGTAGGTTTCCAACACTTTCGGGGGTATTCACTAGGCTGCCATCCGAGTAGCACAGTGAGTCCCCCTTATTGTAAAGCCGGCATTCACCGTCCTCCCACAACACCAGTATGAGCGCCGTCGTGGCGCCAACACTTATTTTGGATTTACACTCAGCCATATACTCTTCCAGCATGTTGTCGGGGTCTTCCCTGAGCAATTTCCCCACATAGTTTAGTAGGGTTTTAGCCGCAAGGCGTGACGCGAGGCCGCCGGAGCCGTCCGCATCACCACTCACACCGTCGAAGACCGCGGCGACCACGCCGCCCTGCTCAACATATACTAGTATCGAGTCTTCGCAGAACCTCGTCCACCCATGACCCACACCCTTATGCATACTGAAGTGCACGGGGCCAAGCACTCCTTCCAGCGTTTTGGGTTTGCCGTCGTCCCCCAAAACCCTCTCCGCGCCTCCGGCCACCAACCAGCCACGCCCAACCTGTACGCTGAAGGCTTCCGTGTTCACGCCCCAAAACTTCGGAGATATGTCCCGCACACTACCACACAGTGGTTATACACACACCCAAATATTTACCTCTTGATGGTGTGTATAGCCTCGTCGCTGGCCGTGTGTTGGAACTCAGCTTCTAAATTACACCGCCTCCGTTGGCTCCCCAACAACCGCAAATTTGGGCTTATGCGTGCGAGGCCCTTGCGCGTCCCGTTTACAACGAGGAAGGCGTAGATGGGGTGATCGAACCTTTGGCTCTAGGCATATTGTGGGCCACGATAAGCGGGGTGGGGGGATCAAACCACACTCACACTTCTCTCTGGGGTGCAACACGTGTATATAGGGTATACCAAGTCGAGGTGTACGTAAGCAGGTTGATAAGGCAGCTCATAACAAACCCCAAACTAGACTAACAGTTCCATTCTACGCGGAGTTGGTCGACCATTATGGGTGACACACCCAAACACCATGCTTGGGGCAGTCTTATGAATCCTCACCACCTCACACTGCCCAAAAGTGACCGATATTTAGGGTTGCAAGAGCGTAACCCTTAACTGCACTTAGGGAGGAAGCATTATTATGGCCAAAGCTTTGTTTCTAATTATAAGTGGGTCTGAGGCGCCAGCCAAAGCCGAACTCGGCATCGTGGTCGCCGCTAGATCTGTTAAGGCCAAAAGGTATGAAGACACCAAGGTAATATTTTTCGGTCCAAGCCAAGAGTATTTGACAAAACTCACGGGGACCGCGAAAGAACACTTCGAAATATTACTAAGGGAGAAGGCGATTGACTCAGCGTGTATAGCTGTAGCCGAAAGCATGAATATAAAACCCCAGTTGGAGAGCTTGGGAGTCGAGCTTCGACCAGCGGGTGAACGAATAGCCCACTATGTTAACCAGGGATACGAAGTGATAACATTCTAACCTTAAGCTTCACCACCATATCACAAGGTATCAAGTGACACGTGTAATAGCACACTCCACCAACATGGTTAATCACCTTACTTTCTTCTATATAGAAGTCCTCTCTAGAAAGGTTTAAGCCGCCCTTATGAGGAGTGTTGTTTATGGTTGAATCTATGCGAATGTATATTAACGGTGTTTGGGGGATTTCTGCATCCGAAAACTTCACAGATGTCGTGAATCCCGCAACCGAGGAGGTTATCGCTAGGGTGCCTTCTGGTACGACTGATGATGTTAGGGCCGCCGTGGACTCGGCTGAAGAGGCGTTTGATGGATGGGCTTCTCTCACCCCGCTTGAACGAGCCAAGTATCTTTTCAAGGCTGCGGACGAGATGGAAGCCAAGAAGGAAGATTTGGCGAGGACAATAACACTCGAGCAGGGTAAACCACTATATGAAGCAAGGCTAGAAGTTGAAGGCTCAATAGAAAACCTGCGCTACTTCGCCGAGTTCGCAAGGCGGATACAAGGCGACGTGCTGCCAAGTGATTTCCCCAACCGCTCGGTGATGATTCTCCGACTACCTCTCGGCGTGGTCGCGGCCATCACACCCTGGAATTTCCCAAGCGCCATGGTGACTAGAAAGGTTGGCCCAGCGCTCATAACGGGTAATACCGTGGTTGTTAAACCCTCTAGCTATACCCCTCTTTCAGCCATAAAGATTGTCGAAGCGTTCGAGCGGGCGGGTCTCCCTAAGGGTGTGCTCAACCTTGTTACCGGTTCTGGCTCAAAGGTGGGCAGGGAGCTTGTGTCCAATAATAAGACCCAGCTTGTCACGATGACTGGTAGCACCGAGGTGGGCAAACAGATAATGAGTGATGCTTCAAGCCACGTGGCCAGGCTTATACTTGAGCTTGGTGGGAAGGCGCCATTCATCGTTTGGAAGGACGCAGACCTGGCTTGGGCTGTTAGAAACGCTCTCTGGGCGCGCTTTTGGAATGCTGGTCAAACGTGTATCTGCGCTGAGAGGATCTATGTGCATAGGGAGGTGGCTGAAAGATTCGTTGCCTCGTTTGTTGAGGCGACCCGCAGGCTTAGGTTGGGAGACCCCATGGGGGAAGTGGACATGGGGCCCCAGGTGAGCAAATCCGAGTTAGAAGTGCGTGAAAGGTTTGTTCGGGAAGCCTTGAAGGGTGGTGGCAAGCTCCTCACTGGTGGTAGGAGGCCACCGCATCTAACGCGCGGATATTACTATGAGCCAACGGTGTTCGTGGATGTCGACCAAAAGTCTCCCATAGTACAAGAAGAAGTGTTCGGACCCATAGTGCCCATACTTGAGGTTGAGAGCTTGGACGAGGCGATCGAGAAGGCCAACGACTCAAAGTATGGGTTGGCATCATACATTTTCACACGCGACCTTAACACCGCGCTCAAAGCCGCTAACTCACTCAGATTCGGCGAAACATACATAAACCAAGTGGGACCCGAACTACTCCAGGGAATACACATAGGCTTCAAACAATCTGGTGTAGGCGGTGAAAACTCGATATATGGCCTCTACAACTATACCCAGCTCAAAACAGTGTATGTTGATTACAGTGACAAACCAAACACACCCTACCTATTCCCATACCAACAGAAAGTGGGCCAAGGTGTTTAAGGCGCCTGTGGTTGAATTTACATGCCACTTCCACTCTCAAATTCCCTATCAAAAGACCGTTGTAATCAACAGGCTCAGAGTAGATTAGGTTTAAAAAGGTATCAACACCAGGATACGCCCTCTACACTCTGGATGAAGGCCTCCCACAAGCGGATTAATAAGGTAAGGGGTGCGGTCTTATCGTGGATGGGAGTGTTGTGGCGGCTTTGAGCCTCTAAGTGCGGGGTGTCGGGTTGCCTTTACCACCCCAGTCCAAGGAAACAATTGGGAGAAAGGTGGGCATATAGGCGGTGAACCACCACTTATACCTGGTTTAGAACCGTGAAGCTACTACCACTACAAGTAGCCTTAAACATTCGCCCACCACGGTATGGCGCCCCACAACCTACCTTACAAGCTGGTTGCTAACCACACTGTGCTTGGGTTTACACGTCCCTTGATGTGTTTGGGGAAAAGACGTTGGCAAGCGCTATATTCAAACACGAGTAAGAATCAGTGTTCGCGTACGCGGATAAAGGCCGTTTATTTCACGATGAGCACGGGTACCTTTGATTCGTGCGCGAACCTTGAAGACACGCTTCCAAGTAGCACTCGTTTAAGTGCTGATCGGCCGCGGCTACCGCACACTATCAGGTTGAAACCGTTTTTATGGGTGTATTCGAGTATCTCGGAGGCTGGGTCGCCTGAAAGTAGAGTTGTCTTAACACTTGGAAGCCTCCGCTTAGCCTTTAACTCTGCACGCCCAAGATCCTTTCTCGCATCATTATACAACTGTTCTTCTAATCCCGCTGGAACCACGTCGAGGTAAGATGTGATCGCCGATGTGTCCACAACCCTTACTATTTCGAGTTGGGAGGCATATTTTGTAGCTATATCTAGCGCGGCGTCTAAAGCCTTCTCCGAATGCTCACTCCCATCGTAGGCTACAAGGATTTTCTCAAACATGTTTGACAATTATATTTTTATACCACCATATAGGTTTTTGGAGCGCCTAAATTCAAATTTGGGATCCTCAGTTTAACAACACACTGGAGTACACGTGGAGGTAAACCAACACGTAATTGGAAAGAGTTTACCCACCATTCTAGGAGCCAACCACACTATAATACATTAAAAGATGTGTCTTCACATAGAACACCTTTCCCGCATACTAACCGAGCTTAGAGTAGATTTAGAATCGCCCTATATTAGAGGCCATAGTTGGCTTAGCAAAACACTCCTATACCTATGTAACTAGAAACATTGGTATCCACGTGGCTAGCGGTCAAAAGATTCTCATTGTGTTTACTTTTCACTAATATTGGGCAACCCATGGCGCCTGCCACATAAATATCTAATTGTTAACAGATCGCATCCCGCCTCTTTTTAGTTATCTAAAGCTTAACCCAATCAATTCGACCTAATGGCTATATTCAAATATAGCGAAAACCCCATATTCATAGGGGAGTTTTCACTAATATTGCTACAAGGTTGTCGAATAGTGGTGGACACGTGTGGTATCCGCGATAAGCGTGATTTTCTATACCACCTAGTATACTTGTATGGTTATGCTCCCATCGATCGAGGCGATGTACACATGGGGTCCACCACCACTGACGTTGCCATACGCGCTCTGAGCGTTGTGCACCAACGTGGATAGGGTGGCCCCATTGAGGTGGATTTCGCCGTTGACTGTCGTAGCATTCACAGTGAATCCCTGACCTAGTGGTATACCCATAAAGATATTGCCAGTCTGGGTTACCACGCTCACAGACTCGGGTATTGTGCCTGTCATGTTGATGTGAACACTTCCGAGCACTACGAATACGCTTAGTTCACCAGCATTTAAACCCGAAACACTCAACGAGCAAGTGTCCAGGCTAAAGTTTAGGCTGTGAGCTCGCACCATGGGCGTGTAGATATTGATTCTTACCTCTTCCATGGCGAATGGTGAAGCGCCGCCGGTTGTGTGCAGATTTAGGAGGATCTCGCTACCATTATCCGATTCGCCTACCACTGGTTGAATGGGTGTTGCACCCCACCCTAAAACCTCTGTGACGTTAAACCACAACAATTCACCAGCATAGGGTCTAACCGCCACACTGCATCGCACACTTGAAACATTCACATAAACACTGTATCCTGACCTCACAGGCTCAGGGAAACTTAGATTTTTACTTAAAGTTGAATCGTGCGCGTACACAATTAGGAGAGCCACTATGAGGAGCGCGGTCAATATACCTGCAAACAAACAACGTCCACGCCGATTTTTACCCCCTGTTGCACGAGTTGGAATTGTGTTACCCATAATTTCACACCTAAGTGCACACACCATAATAATATGCTATACGCCACCAAGAGTCCGTTGGATAACAACACTCACCAACCGTGCCAAGTGGGCAAGACAATGAGCTGCGAACAGTGCTTAAACGCTACGCAGTAGTCGACACACGCCAACTTAGTCCACACATCTAGTGCATGATGTATTTGTGAGTTGGAGCCGCACGGCTTACTGTAACACGTGTTGGGTGTTACTGAAACAACATAATTACGTGAGGCGCAGGCCCACGACCATGGGTAAATCGTGTTGGGTGTTACTGAGACAACCAGACGATCACCTATTTGTGTGAGTATGCACACATTTTAACACATAACTACGATATGTGTGTGCTTGACCACGCGTTTACACACTCAGGTATAATAGCATCATGAACAAATTATATTCGGTGATAAATGTGATTGATCCCCTCGCAGGGATGTTATGGCTGACGGCGGCAAGCGCCGTCTTAGTCGCCGTCTTCTTTATTAGATCTGAGGTGTTCGGCGCCAAAGCGCCTGGCGCCGAGAAAGCGGTCAGGATGGGCGCGGGGTCTGGGGTGACCCAAACACTCGGTTCAAAAGAGGTTACCAGGGAGGTCGAAAATAGGTCTCTTGGGTCGCTCGCAGTGGGGGTAGGGGTACTAGGTGCATTCACCCTTATTATGGGGGTGTGGATGGACACCACGTGGCCGCTTGTGAGTAGCTACAATATCCTCTTCGGCGAAATCTACGTGGGCTTCGGACTTGTGCTCTTGATGGGTAGCATCTCCTACATCTTGGGCTATGACCTTAAAGCCGCATCATACGTTGGAGCAATACTTGGGTTGTGGGGCCTCACAGACGCATACGGTATACTGATAAACGGGATGACGAGTGAGCCAACAATCGCAGCCGCAATGTACATTTTCGGAGGCATTGCCGGACTGCTTTCCCCACTAGCGGTGCACAAGCCCAGCAAAGCAACAGCAGCGGCCTTCGCCCTATTCCTAGTACTCTTCGCACTCGTAGCCTGGTTCATAGGCTTCGAAGCCTCAATCGCACACCTGAGTGCATTCGCCAAGTACACACCATAGGGTTCCACCCCTCCTTCTTTTTTGTGTGGTGTCAAGGTTGACCGAGAACATCGCCCCCAAGGGACAAGGAATATCTGAGCAAGGAGCCGAGCCGCCGACGGCCAACGTTGGAGATTGGGAGTACGAACTCGACTTCTGCTTGGACCAGTTTTTGGCGAACAACTTTGAGAAGGTTTTCGGTGGGCGCTTACACCTCTACGTGGATGACGAAGGCCAAGTTGGCTGGAGGTATCCAACACCCATAGGGCAGATCGATATGTTGGCGGTGGAAGAGAACACTGGTTCACTGGTGGTCATAAAGATTAAGCCTGGGTGGGCAACTGAGGAGGACTTGGGGAGGCTGCTCGCCGAAATGAAGTGGGTGGGTGAAAACATGCGTGGTGGCACAAGCGACGTTAAAGGGTGGATAATTTGCAAGCACAAGCAACGTCTCCTCGACTTCGCCGCCAAAACCTATAACGTTACCGTTAAGCGATACAGGTTTGGGTTTAAGCTCGAAGACTGAGTATGGCCCCGCAGAGGGGTCACACATTTTTCTACGTGGTGGGTGCACGTGGCAGAATGGTTGCTCACAGAGGTCTACGTAAAGCGGGGGCTATAAGTGGGCTTCGGATGCAAAACCAGTTGCAAAACCAGTGTTTGTGTAGCCCGTTAGTGAGCTTCCCCACGACTAGGGTCAGGGGGCTTTCAGCGTTCAGGGTGGACTTCACGCCTATCCCCCCACATCTGCCGGTTTGGTGGGCTCACGGCTCCCCCCACCACCCCGAGAGCATGTTACTCCACGGGCTATATGCATAGGCTCGTTTACCATCCTACCTCTAGGGAATATCCCAAACCCACTTGGTTAAATATTTAAATTTGCCCACTCATCCCAGAGTTGAAACTCTGGGTTTTCTGAGCGCCCATTTTATAATTTCTGCGTTTAGGGCTTTTGGTTGAAGCTCCCCCCATCTCACGTCTCTCATGTGAGGAGCCAGTACCAGAGGGGTACAAGGCTTACACCCTCTTGTTGGGCGTATTTGTCCCACGTGATAATGGTGAGCTTCCGTGCACCCGTTTCATCCTTAGCCTTCTTGAGCGCTTTGAGCTCCCGCTCACGAACGTTTTCGCTGGCATAGGTGACCTGAACCAGCTCTTGGGCCTCACCGTTCTTGGCTACTACGAAGTCGACCTCGAGCCCCTCGCTTTTTCCGTACTCCTTCCAGTAATATGCTTCTTTATCCCTTCTTTTGAGCTCAATCATCACAGCGTTCTTCATCGAGCGGCCAATCGAGAAGTCGTAGCCCAGCGCTGTGTGGTACCCTGTGTCCACCACGTAGACTTTCTTCATGTTGGGTTGCCTTCTTCTTTCACTCTTTGCGTATAGCTCCAGTGGGAAGAGGAAGAAGCAGTCAACAGCGGTGTTGAGCAACTCCAACACCTTTTCCTTCCCAAGCCTATAACCCAAGCCCCTTAGATAGTTATACACACGGTTGGCCGAAAAGTAGCCCGCGTAGTTCTGGACAACAAATTTTATGAACGGCTCTGCGAGCGCTCGGTGGGTTTGAGCAAAATCCCTGACAACAACCGAGTTAAAGTACGCCCTAAGAAGCCTGATCTTCTCACGCTCGTCGGTCTCGAGTGCGACGGCGGGGTAGCCCCCAAAGCGTAGGTATTCCCGCAACATCGAGAGCATGCGGCCGCCCTTTTCCTCGCTGTAAAGTGCGATCTCTGGGTTGTCCACCGGGCCACCCTTAAAGTTGATGTACTCCCTGAACGATAGTGGGTAAACTGTATAGTCAACGCTTCTACCCCTCAACTCCTCCGCTATATTCTTCGAGGAAAGCTTAGAGGATGAACCCGAAACATAGAACTTGGCGTTAAGCCTCCTCCTAAACCACCTACCATAGTCGCGCACGCTTTGTATTTCATCCAAGAACAGATAGATGGGTGTGGAGGGGTCGGGTTTCGAGAGCTCATAGAACGCTTCAATCATGTTGTCCAAGTGTTCAACGGCCAGACTGTTCAGCCTAGGGTGCTCGAAGTCCACGTACAAAACGTTCCTCCTAGGCACACCCCTCGCAATGAGCTTGGATATAGTGTGGTATAGAAGGGAGGTTTTACCCGCCCTGCGGGGACCTATAACCGACACCACAACCGTCGGCTCAACGGGTAGCTCCACCTCCCTTGGCTTCACTTCGGCTAACACACTCCCAACCCACTCGGCCACAACCACCCTGAAGTCCTCTACGCTCACAGACTCACTAATAAACCTGCTCGAAACAGACCACTTTAATGGGAAAAGTGGTCTAAAATCGACAATATTCTCATAGAGCTTTTGCTCCCCACAATTTGGGCACAAGCGCATACCCATAGGTTTTGGGGTGTTCGCGTGGCAACCGTCAAGAAAAAAGGGGGCTGTAAACAGGGTTTACACGTGTTGCCAGCCTAGTCTGGGGGTATCTCCTTGAACGCTAGGTCGATTTCGATTCCCTGCCTGTTTCTAACATACCATCTCCTCACCGCGAAGTAGGCGAGCCAAGCTAGGAATATGCCCAGCATTAATGCTTCGGAAGGGAGGGAGGCCACACCAAGGCTTGGCACCGTGAGGTAGTAGTAGAGCATCCACGCTGAGAAGACGGCTGAGATGACGCCGGCTATTGTGATGAGGGGCACTCCGAAAACTTTTAGTCTGCTCACCTCGGACTTCTGATACACCTCCTTCATCCTGTAGGGTAGGAGCGCACCGGCCATGCTTGTGGCTATGTACATCACAGTGGCTACGGCTGTGACAGCGAGGGTGTAGGTTATCCAGCCTGGCACAAAGTTATACACATAGGAGTAGACCACCCCACCCAAGACGAAGAAGAGGATCTGAGCGTTCACGGGTGTGCCCGTCTTCTCGTTTATCTTGAACACCCAAGCCGGAAGTATCCTATCCATCGCTGTGGCGAAGGCCATCCTCGTCTGACCCACGTACACGTTGTACACCACCTGTAACGCGTTGAGGAATATGCCCACGGTGGCCAGCACAACTAAGAGTGGGTTGGATGTGAGCACCACCACGAGGTTGCTAAACCAGGGTGGGATGGGCATGCTGAGGTTGCCGGTAATATAGCTACCATATGCAGCCGCCGAGAGCCAGCCGTAACCCACACTCCTTGTGAGCGCGTATGCGAGGAGGGCCATCATTAGCGCCGAGGTCACACCTCCACCCAAATTAATGAAGAGTTGTTTGCGGAAACTCGAAGCCTGCCTTATCTCACCAGCCTGGTACTGTGCGTAGCCCACCCAACCCAAGCTTGTGAGTGCGATGGGCATAACGCCGAGGGTGGCCGCCCAACTGAATGCGAGGCTGGGATTAAAACCCTGGGACTTCTCGTAGCTGATAACATAGTTATAGTAGTTTTGGCCGACACTCGGGTTGATTTTACTCGCCGCGGTGTTAAAGTGGGATACGAAGGACGCGTGGGGGGTTAGAAGTAGTAGCCCCACAATTGTCGCGAATGATATGAGGAAACCGTACCACATGAACCACTGTATTTTGACGAACAGTTCGAAACCCCTGATGAGCGTAAAGGTGGCGATGGCGCCAAACACTATGGTGGTCAACCATATGCCAAGCGGCGTTGTAAACCACGTGCCCGCGCTAATTAGCGTAGTGGAACCTGTTGTGAGCCCTAGACCGGTCAGCATTGGCGCTATACCTAGGAGGGATGTGAGCCAGCCTCCGAGAGCGTCCCATTGTAGGAACCAGAAGAGAACCATTGTTGCAACAATTGGGAAGCCAACCCAAGGGCTGAGCACCCTTGACTGGAAGAGATAGTCGCCACCTGTCCGAGGCATCACACTCGCCAGACCCGAGTACACGTAGGCCAGTAGTGATGCGAAAACACCGGTGAGGAGTATGCCGAGGGCGATATTCGAGCCAGGGAAGGCGCCGGCCGATAGAAGGTACACCCACGGGAATATCACACCGATGTTTAGAATGTTGTAGGCGAATGCTGAGTAGGGTGGCATTGCGCGGACTAGACCTGAGGATTCACGCATAAATGGCTGCGCGGTCTTGGTTCCCAAAGTTGTCCTCTGGGTTTCAGACATATCACGAATAAGTAATTGGAACTATATATAGTTTTCCATGGAATACCTATATTATCATTCAACAATTAAGCAATAAAATACTCTTTGTATATAGTTCACTGTCCTTATAGTGGCGCTCTATTCGGTGGACTCAGAAATATCGGCTCAGCCCACCTTCAGTACCACCACACCATGTAATGAGCTCTCGTGAGTGTAACCTATTACCTAACACTCCTATACCCACTATTTGGGAGCCTTAGAAGTGCGCCCACTTGATTCAGCTACGTCACCATTACCCACAAGAGTCCTTGGGCTACTGTGCGAACACCCGTAACAGATAGTTGGTTGAACCCCTTGCAGTAAGGGAAGTGACAGGTGTGTGGTGGGAGCCCACTTATTTTGGTTCGTACACAACACGCACACCTTTTGGGTTGGGTTACAAACACCAATGGTTTACGGTCACCGCGCGTGCATCTATAAGGCCGTTTAAGAATCTTTGAAATGGTTTAAATCATTGTCCACATATTCACCGTTATGAGCATTCTAATCAGGGGAGGCACGGTTTTTAACGGGATAGAAGTTTTGGGTAAGCAAGACGTGGTTGTTGAGGAGGGTGTAATTAAAGCGGTTGGTGAGCACAATGTGCACGCGGATATTGAGGTTGACGCCCGAGACATGTTTGTGATGCCGGGTATGGTTGACGCCCACTTCCACTTTGGGGGCTCTAAGGGTGGCGACCTTGTGCGTGGCACATTAGCGGAGGACTCTAAGGTGCGGTTGCTCAGGGCCACCACTTGGGCTTCGAAGATAGTTGAAGCCGGTGTAACCACTGTGAGGGACTGTGGTGAAGCCAACGCCATACCCCTCAGGCAGGCTGTGAATGAGGGATGGGTTAAGGGCCCGCGTATTTTGGCTGCTGGTAGACCGCTCTCCCAGACGTTCGGGCACGGCGAGTTCCTTCACACCGTGCCCGTGGAGTGGAATGAATACTTTGGGTTCGCGGAGATCTGCGACGGTAGGGAGGGCTGTATTCGGGGTGCGAGGCGCGTGCTCAGGGAGGGCTCAGACTTTATCAAGATCATGGCCACAGGCGGTGTGCTCTCACAGAGGGATAAGCCAGAGTGGCCTCAGTTCACCCACGAAGAAATCTCAGCAATAGTACACGAAGCAGAGAAAGTGGGCACATATGTTGCCGCACACGCACACGGTGATAATGGCGCACGTATTGCCGTTGAATCAGGTGTAAGATCCATCGAGCATGGCTCGCTTCTCAGCGAGGACACGCTCAGGCTAATGGCGGAGAGAGACGTCGTGCTTGTGCCCACACTTTCAATACAGGAACTAATTCACAAACATGGAAAACAGATAGGTGTGAACGAGTGGGGACTTGAAAAGATCGCGAGTGTGAGGGAGAACATACCACGCGTGCTGGGTGTGGCTAGGCGGCTGGGTATTACCATCCTCACTGGTACAGACATCGGCTTTGAGTCGGGTCTGGAAATAGATGTGGGACGAAACTTTATGGAGCCCATACTCCTCGTTGAGGTGGGAGGACTCACAAACCTCGAATCCCTCAGGGCGACAACATCCAACGCGGGCAAACTGGGCTTAAAAACGGGGGTAATTGACAGAGGACGCCCAGCGGACATTGTTGTGATTGACGGCGACCCAACAACCCAAATAAGGGACCTCGCCAAGGCCAAATGGGTTATTAAGGCGGGCAAGGTGGTCAAGGGAGACTAATGCTAGAGCTGACTAACTAGCGGGATTGGGCTCGGTGTTAAACCAAGGAATCAAACACGAGGCTAGGCCCAAACTTTTACGGCTGGGTTAAGGTGTACAGCGAGCTATAATTAAGGCTGCACCACAGTGAGACAACCCCACTTAGACCTGCAACGTAGAGAGGTTGTGGGAAGGCATCGGGTGACGTGCGCAGAGCGCACAGAATATTGCCTTCAACACTTCTACTTTGAATACCACTTATAGCACCCTCCAAATTACAATAAGTGGTGGATTTGACTCGAAGGGTTTCTAGGCGTGTTTACTCCCCCTCCGCAGTTTCAAGCTTTTTCGAGGTGTGCGACCGTGATGAGGGTGGTTTGAAAATCACGGATCCTTTGAGGGTGGGTTCTAGGGGAGGCGGGTTTAAACTTGCGAAGGGAACGTACACCGTGGTGATGATGGAGGAGGGTAAAGATGATGTTGTCCTCATCAACGGGAAGCGCACCGAGGCTAGGACAACACGGCGTGTGGTACACAACCTAAGAAGTGTTTACGGCTTCGGCCCTGTGAGGGTGGAGCACACAGTTGAGTTACCCGTGGGCTCTGGTTTCGGAACAAGCGGTGCAGGCGCGCTCACCACAGCGATCGCCCTATCAGACCTCTTCAATCTTAGACTAACCCTCTCACAGGTCGTGGACCAAGCGCACAAGGCGGAGGTTGAAAGTGTTACGGGTCTTGGTACAGTCACAGCGCTCGGGTGTGGGGGTGGTGCAGTCGGCCTCGTCACGGAGCCGGGTGGATTCACCAAAGGTCGTGTGGACGCCATCCTCGATGATTACACCAGGTATGTTATCGTTTGCGCATGGTTTGGACCGGTTGAAAAGTCAACGGTGCTTTTGAGTGAGGAAAAGGTTAGGCTTGTGAACCTCCACGGCAGGGAGGCGATGAAGCGGATAATGGAAGAGCGCACCCCAGAAGCCCTCCTACGCCACTCAAGGGTTTTCGCCGAGAAGAGCGGTTTGGCTACACCCGAACTACTCAGGCTCGCGGACGCCGCCGTCAGCAACGGCGCAGTGGGCGCAACCCAAAACATGATAGGGAACGCGGTTCACTGCCTAGTGGAGAGGTCAAAGCTCGACGCATTCCTAAGCTGGATGAGGAATGCGGTGGGGGACGGTAGCATTATTGTTTCAGAACTCTCTGAAAGCGGGCCACGCCTACTTCCATAGTGTGAAAGCCAAGCGTGTTTAGGGGGCTACGGGGACTGACTGGTTAACTTGTAGTGGGGTTTGGAAGACTAGTTAGTTGAGCCTCCCGATCCAGCCCGTCGCCCAAGGACTCTAGGTATTTTTCGGCATCCATAGCCGCCTTACACCCATCACCGGCCGCTGTTACAGCCTGCCTATACCTCGGGTCGCGCACATCACCCGCAGCGAAAACACCCTCAATATTTGTGCGTGTGCTCTGATCGTACACCCTAATATACCCCTTCTCATCCAATTCTAGCTGGCCTCTGAAGAGCTTCGTGTTCGGCTCGTGACCGATGGCAACAAACAAGCCGTCCACCTTTAGGTTCGTGCGCTCACCGGTCACAAGGTTTCTGACCACCACACCCTCAACCTTCTTGCTACCTAAAACATCCTCCACGACGCTATCCAGTATAACGCTGATTTTGGGGTGGGTCAACGCTCTGCGCTGCATTATTTTGCTAGCCCTAAACTCCTTCCTCCTGTGGATTATGGTTACATGGGAAGCGTACTTTGTTAGGAAGAGTGCGTCCTCCATAGCCGAGTCACCACCACCAACCACAACCACCTCTTTACCCCTAAAGAAGTAGCCGTCGCACACCGCGCACCCAGAAACACCCCTACCCATAAGCCTCTGCTCCCCGGGCAAACCCAGCCACTTTGCGGAGGCGCCGGTGGCAACAATCACACTAAGAGCTTCTTCCTGGCGGCTCGGCGACCACACCCTGAATGGACGCACACGGAAATCCACACCCACAACCTCTTCATCTACAAGCTGGGCGCCGAACTTCTCAGCCTGCCTCCTCAACGCGTCCATAAGGTCCGGTCCAAGTATACCATCGGGGAACCCCGGGAAATTCTCCACCTCGGAGGTGAGCATCAACTGGCCCCCCGCGCTCGAGCCGGTGAACACGAGCGGTTCAAGCTGAGCCCTAGCCGCATATATGGCAGCGGTGTACCCAGCAGGACCAGACCCAATAATTACTAGTTTACGCATAAAGATAAAGGGTTCTTTACAAAATTTAAGACTAACTCGCCCACATAAGGATGGGGATGCTTTCGATGGTGGAGAAGATGAGGTTGTGCTGATCACAGCTACATTGGGTGGCGGCAAAGAGGGGCCAACCACACTGTAGTGGGCTTCGGCAGCACACCACTACAAAGCGCCCTCATACAGGACGGATGCGGATGAAGAAGGAGAGAAGTCGGTTAGCCGCACATAGTGGCATATCAATGAGGAGGGCTGGTGGTATTTACGGATTCGCCGTGGGTGCAGCCGATTTTTCTCCCATAACCTCTGAAAGCAGCGGTGACAGCGTGAAGCTCACATCCCTCTCAAAGGATGAGATAGGAGGGGCGATAAAGAATGTGTGGCAAAGATCCAAGCTGAGCACGCATGAAAGAAGCACGGGGCCTCTCGGACTCACCGCAGTGGCCACGTTAATCACGCATAATACGGAGGATCATTAGACTACTCGAATAGCCCCAACACCACTCCTATAACAACTAGTGTCTCCTCCACGATATCACAGACACTCGACACATCCATAGCAAGAAGCTTACCTCAACCCAGCTAAGCAGTCCTCTTAGGTGGTAAAAAGCCAATCAGACTAAACACACAAAAGCAAACCAGCATGTGTGTAAGGTTAGAATCAACCCATCACCATTTTTAAATCACAATCACACCCAGTATAACAGTGTAGTGTAACAATTCTTTTAACCCCAAAGCGTCCACAAAACCGTTAACTCGTATTCCTCGTCCACACACGCTGCGCGTGGTGTTGAGCGGTTCAAAAATTGAACTTTCATGACCGTTTATATGATTCGCTTAGTGTTCCATACTATGCTTGAGATCAGCGGCCTTGTGGTGCGCTACGGTAAGGGAAGGGAAGCGTTGAGGGGTGTAAGCTTGGTTGTGGGTGATGGTGATAAGGTTGCCATAGTAGGCCCTAATGGTTCTGGGAAATCAACACTTATTAAAGCTGTTTTGGGTCTTGCGCCCATTGTTGGGGGCAAGGTGAGGGTGTTCGGCATGGACGTCGACCGTGTGAGCGGTGAAACCAAGGTGTCCACAAACTTGGGCGAAGTGTACAGATTGCTCAATGCCCCCGCCCGCGAACTCATCCAACTCTACGCCGAGCTGAAGGGTGTGCCCCCAGAAAATTACCTTAAACTCGTGGAAGACTTTGGGCTAGAGGAAATATTGGGTAAAAAGCTGTTCAAGATGAGTTCGGGTCAAGCGAAAATGTTTGGTAACATCATGGCCTTCGGCTCAAATCCAAGGCTCATCCTGCTCGACGAGCCATTTGAAGATGTGGACCAGTCTAGGAGGATGGGTCTCGTCAAAATGTTGGCGAGCTTCGAGGGTGAGGCGGTGTTGGTAACCCACGAGTTCGATCTTCTCATAAAGTTTGCGGACTGGAAACTCTACTTTATGCTGGAAGGCTCACTGTACGGCCCATTCATGATAGGGGATTTGAACACACTTTATATTTCGCGTGGCGAGAAGCCAAACGCACTATGCACCATTAGGACGAGCTTCGGCGTTTTTACGGTGACTCGGGGTAATGGTGATTTGGCTTTAAAGTACGCCACCAACATCGACAAGCTCATAGAGGAGGTGGCCTGAATGTTCTTCACTCACTATACGAAGCGACTCTTAACAAACAAGAGCCTGTGGGGTTGGGGTGTTCTCTACATGTTGTTCTTTCTCACCCTCGGAGGCCTAGTGGTGTCAAGTAGTATATCAAAGAGCAACATTCACGTCGTCTTGGGATACACCGCCACTTGGTACGCCCTCACAAACCTTACCTCCCTTTCAACGCTCGCCATCTCAATAGCATACTCTCTCTTGTACTCGACCCACTCACTCGCATACTGCTTCCGCTATACAAAACTCAAACCCTCCAGCTACATCGCAAACGTGGTGTGCTCGTCCATGACAATGGGTGTGGTGCTGAGCGTAATAATGCTCGCCGCGACCTATGTGATCTTCTCCCAAAGATTCGGGGCAATGGTCACCCCTTCTAATCCCGCATTGGCCGTCGGGTTGGCAAGCCTCTCTGGAATATTTATGTTTGCCCTATCAACATTTCTGGTTCTCACACTGGTGAACACGATTGGCCTAAAAAACCAGAACTTTGTGAGCTTCATCCCTTTTATTCTATCGTATGGGTTTGGCTTCACACAGCTTTACACACCTCTACCCAAAGCCTTGATCTACGCCTCACCATTCACATCCATACAGGACCTTCTATACCACGCATACTCAGGCTACCCAGTCACGGCCGCACTCACAAACCCCTCAACTCCAACCATTCAGACACAATACCTAGCGCTCTCACTTGTAGCTTGGATTATTCTTCTAATAATGGTGGACGCATTCATGGTCCGGCGAATCAAGCCGAGGAGCATAGAGGAGGGCAGACAGGTTTGAACCCAAACTTTAAATGGATTAGCGTGTGGTGACCGCTGTGGCGACAGAGGACGTCGGCGCCCTAGCGGAGGGGATGATCAGGGTTGGAAAGCGCGCCGTCAAGTTTCAATTATACTTACTCAGAAGGGCATGGGGAGTTTATTATGCCGTCTGGGCTCTAGCCTTCTTCTTTTTCACGTTTCTTCCACCAATACTGGTTTTTATTCTACCTAATATGGCAAACAACCCAGTCACATACGATGTGGGCTACGCCCTTGTTGGGTGTATGGCTGGCTATGCCACCTTTATTAACTTTGAAAAGGTTTACAAAACAGTTAAACTCAAGACCACATTGGAATTAAAAAGGTCAAACTTCTACAGACGGCTGTTCGGAGTCTTGTTCGGTGTGGGGTATCTCCTCCTATTCACTTCTTCGTTCTACTTTTTTGGGTTTAGAGGCATCTCAACAGCATATATCGCATTGCTGTTGGTGCCAGCATGGATACTTTATGCCTTGAGGCGCTCGTTTGACACGATTCCGCTTGAGGGGTTGCTTGCAGCCGCCTCTTATGTAGCCTCAGTATTATTGAGCACGTACTTTTTCTTACGAGGAGACTACCTGCCCATCTACGTGGCTTGGTCTGCAACAACTTTTATCTGGGCTTTCTCAGCGTTCTACGCGCTTTACAGTGCACCCGAGATGCTGGTGAATGAGGATTGAGCGAAGAAGAGTCCGAAACCAGCAGCTCGAGCGCCCTAAAAGAGTTGGCCGACTTCTTAGACGACTCCACACTCAAGTCTTCAATAAGACTACTAATAGTGATATCCCTAGCGCTCAACAGGAAGCTGGGCTTCACCGACCTATTAGAGCTCACGGGAACGGGTAAAGGCAGCCTGAGCAACCACTTGGACAGACTTGCTTCCTCAGGCTACATAAAACTCAGGATTGTGCCAACACTAAAAGGGCCCAGAACCATCGCGGAGATAACACAGAAGGGTCTAGAGACCTACCAGAAATATCTAGTGCTCATAGAGAAAATAAGGGATCGAAAAACAGGATTCTAAGCTATATTGTCTTAAAGTTGTCTTTAACGGTAACTGCCACTTGCAATATCAAGTCAATTTTTATATTCTTGAAATTGCTTACAGGTGCATGGCTAGCGAATTTTTGGTGTTTTGGCTAGGTATGATGGGCGCTGTGGGAGTGCTTTTGTATCGAGGTGGTTTTCTTGTCAGTGGTTTACGATGAGACTGATCCGGCCGCCTTATCTCACGAAAAGCTTGAAGAGGTCCGCAGATATCGGCTGAAGGAGGTTTTGAAGAGGTGTTTTGAGCGCTCAGCCTACTATCACAGGGTGTTTAAAAGGTTGAACATTGAACCCGGCGATATCGATTCGCCGGAGAACTTGGTGAAACTACCCTTCACAACAAAGGACGACCTCAGAGAGTACGGTTATCCCTACGGTGGCGATTTCTTGACTTCACCCTTCGAGAAGCTCGTGGGTTGGCATATGACTTCGGGCACCACGGGCACACCGGTGGTCAACCCCTACACTAGGGAAGACGTGGATGTTTGGACAAACCTTGTGGCCAGGTGTCTGAGGTGCGCGGGCGTGGTTGTGGGCGATATTATAGCAAACATCTACGGCTACGGGCTTTTCACAGGAGGCATAGGACTACATCAGGGAATACAGAGGCTTGGTGCCAAGGTGATACCTTGGAGTGTGGGGAGGACTGAGGCTTTGGTCGCCCGCCTAAAGGATTTTGGGGCCACGGTTATAACCGGCACACCCTCATACGAGCTGGTTGTAGCAGAGACCGCTAAGAGGCTTGGAGTCGACCCTGAACGAGACCTTAAACTCAGGCTCGCCATCCCAGGAGCCGAAGCCATGAGTAAGGCTATGCTTGAAAGAATAGACAAGGAGCTCGGCTTGAAGGCCAAGGGAGGCGGCTCAAGGGAGATTTACGGGCTCACAGAAGCCATGGGTCCAGGGGTGGCACAAGAGTGCCCCGCCGACCAACACGAGTGGATGCACATATGGTCAGACCACTACCTAGTCGAGGTGGTGGACCCAGAAAGCGGTGAGCCCTGCGCAGAGGGAGAGGAAGGCGAACTTGTGATCACAACACTAACAAAACAAGCAATGCCCCTCATACGCTACCGCACAAGAGACATAACACGCCTAACCGAGTCAGACGACAACATATCACACCCCAAAATACACATGATCACAGGCAGAGTGGACGACGTCATCTTCTATAAGGGTGCGAAAATCTATCCTTCGGCGGTAAACATGGTGATGATGTCACACCCAGAAGTAGCCGAATACCAGATCATAGTGGACAGGTCCACGGCGGCCCAAACCTTCAGAATAATTGTGGAGACAAACACACCCACAGAATCCCTGCGGAGAAAACTCGTAGAGGAAGTGAGTGGTGTCGTGTTCGCAAGACCACACATAGAGTGGGCCGCCCCAGGAACACTTCCAAGATACGAAGGCAAATCCAAGAGAATAATCACAAAAGAATAAAACGGAATGCTTAGAAACAAAAAAGGATTCAAGTTAAATTCTATACCCATGGTGTGTATGTCCAATGGTAACTCTGTTTGGCATCACGGCTTTCCTAGTGGATAACGACATCATGGAAGACATGATCTTTTTTGGTGTCAAATGACACGTGAAGTTTGATCGGCCGCTCCCCTCTCTTTTTGGACCACTTGTTTGAAGCGCTGTCCCCCCTTATCGTGGTTTTGAACCCCACAAATCTATGGCGACAGGTAGGATCCACGATCTCGGGCACACTGATACAAT
>JAVZKQ010000022.1:0-28151 GCA_038884175.1 Thermoprotei archaeon
CTGAGGGTGCTGCTTGAGAGGGTGAGACTCACCCCAAGTATCTGGTAGGACGTACCCGAGAAATCGTCCCCCTCAGACACATCAAGTGAGAGGGTCGACGACTGCGCATTCTGTATGTATGCTTCAACATCCCCCGTAATATACTGTGAAAGACCACTCGAATACACTTGGCTCGCCTCAGCCTCTATGAGGGGTATTGGGCCGAACGAACCATTTGAGGGATAGTAGACAACCCAGTTTAGAGAGTATGTAAAATAGCACAACGCAACACATTCAAACGGCGCCACACTCGTCGTGGTTGTTGCAAGCGGGGATTGGGGTGTGCTAGCGTGTACGTGGCGGGTAGCCCCCACACGCGCCTAACCCAGTCTCCCCCATCCTTTCTGCACATTTGTGCCGAGGAATCCACAACCATGCTAACAGGGGAGTTCGACCTGACAGCCACACCAAAAATATTAGCATCCACAATCACTGGTCATCAACTTTAAACAAGGCTTATATGGCCACCCCAAGTATTCGTGGGTGGTGCCGTTGGAAGGAATATCAACTAAGCTTATAGCGGTAATCTTAGTGGTACTCATACTCTCCGTAGGCATCGGTTTGGAACTCACTTTGCGCCACAATTCAGGGGGATCCACCCAAAGTGTCACCGCAAGTACAACCACAACTTCCACCCAACCACTCACAACGTCGACAACCACAACTTCAGCCTCAAACCAGACGGTTACACCTATTAGCGTGGGACCTTTAAACCGCAGCGTATTGGTGGATGACTCTTGGTCTGAGACGGGTACAATTGACGCGCTCGACCCGGCGACCGGTTTCAACGTGCCAGATCAGCCAATATTTAACGTAGTGTTCCAAGAGCTTGTCGAGTTTAATGGGAGTAGCTACACACAGGTTGTACCAGTCCTAGCATCCAACTATACGGTGTCGAACAACTATCAGACATATATTTTCCAGATTAGACCCAATGTTACCTTTAGTAACGGCGACCCACTCAACGCCTACGATGTTTGGTTCAGCTTTGTACGCGAGCTATACTTGGGGCAGGCGGTGGGCTCCTCCAACTATGCTGAGCTCACCTTTAACCCCGACAATGTGAGTGTTACCGGTATGACCACTCCATGGGGGCTTCTACACGCTTTACAGAATGTTACAGCTCTACCCACCACCACCAACTTTAAGCTTGCTTCTACGATTCTAAACCAGATGCTCTCAAACTTTAACCCTGATAACTCTACTATTCAAAAGGTTATGAGCTATCCAGATCAAGCCTACGTGGTGCTTGGCCCATACACCTTTGAAGTGAACCTACTACACCCCTATAGGTTCTTCCTACTCGACATAGCCCAGTGGTGGGGTGCAGTGGTCGACCCAGCATACGTCGACGCCCACGGTGGTGTGGTGAACAACACCGTGAACAATTATTTTGATGCGAACGGCGGACCCGGCACAGGCCCCTATTATATTAAAAGTGTTGGTGTGGGCTATTCGGATGTTGTTCTCCAAACCAACCCCAACTATTGGGGCTACAAATACAAGGACGTCCCATTGCCAGCCCAGCCCGCACATATACCCACAATTATAGTTAACTATCAACTCACAACCAACCAACTTATCCAAGATTTCGCCACAAACAGGGCTCAGATATCCTACCTACCCATACGCTACGCCTCCCAAGTCTATAATTACTATATATACAAGAATATTTATTCGTTCAACCAAGTGTTCAAGAACCTCGGTCTTTCAACCGGATTCTTCTATCTATCCATGAACACCCAGCTATACCCCACAAACAACACGGATTTTAGGCTGGCGATAGAACACGCAATCAACTATACTGAGCTACTCTACTCTTCCTATAGCTTTAACGGGACGCTCTATGGAACAAACTACCTAGGCCCGCTCACACCAATATTCGGAAAATACTATAACCCAGATAACTTGCCGCTCTATAGTTATAACCCAAGCCTAGCAATCTACTATCTTAATAGGGCGGGTCAAGAAGAACACTTCTCGGTTACACTTCCAAACGGATCGATAATAGGAGATCCTTCAGCCCCACCGATTGGAACCATAACCATAGTGTATGAAGTACCACTCACATCCATTGCGCAGACCCAGCTCACAATAATCCAGCAAGACCTCTCAGCCATAGGTTTAGACGTGGGTCTGAGAGGAGTAACTGGATCCGTGTTTTATGGGTTCAGCACACCTCAGAGCACACCGAACTTCGTGTTCTATCAGTGGTACCCCGACTGGCCTGACCCCTTCCTACAGATGCTTGCGCCAGCACTCACAACCACGAGTTATCTGCCGGCGTGGGTTAACCTCACCACAATCAACAACATATTGCAAGTGTTACCCTTCCTGACAAATACCACCGAGCAAATCCAGCTCACAGCCAAATTGTATAATATTACGTATAACTACGCACCATATGTGTGGATGCCTGATCCCGACAACACGCTCTTTATACAGCCATACCTACACGGCTTCGTGTTCAACCTATACGTGTATTTCTGGTATAACACCATAAGCTACTAGCGCATCACAGGTGCTTTCAAAGAATCCAGCCAAGATAGTGGTTGAGTAGGTATAGTCGCTCATCGTGAGGTTAAATCTCTACCTTACCACAAGCACAGAACATGGTGATTCTTGAACCACCTTGGTGGCTATGCTTCCTAAGATGTGGCGTCTGATACCCTTCAAACCCCATGTTGCTATCACCACTAGTTCGTACCCTTGCTTTGCTTCCTCAACTATTGTTTTAGCGGGCTCCCCCTCCAACACCTTGGTGTTGACGGCTATACCGGCACTCATAACAATCTCACGAGCCTTCTGCACGACTTCCTCGGCCTCCTTAAGTCTGCTTTTGTGAAGTGATTCTGGGAGTATTGATGTGGTGCTCCCCTGCTCAGAGGTTTTGAACGCATCGTAGAAAGGTTGGTAGGTGTTCATAACCTGGGGTTCAACCACCATCACGATCGTCACCACACCCGTCTTCGGATCCACCACACGTGTGCTAGCCTCCACGGCTTTTATCGAGAACTCTGAACCGTCGACAGCGACCAATACATTTGAGTAAAGTTTTGGCATTAAGCGTATATATGGGTGGTCAAATATGTGTGTTTGTGTTTTCAAGAGGGGATCACCACACATTGAGTGGATCAGCTGGGTTTCGGCGTCAATCACCGATGCCTAAAGGCATCACCTCTCACTGCACCCCAACACTTTTTCGGGGTGTCGCCCAACGTGCGCGGGGCGTGCTGAGCGGGCGTGTGAGTGTTTTGATTGGCGCCCTCCCACTGTTGGCCTGGAAGCGTGCCGGCCACACAAAACCGGGCTCAACACCCACAGTGTGGAGGATGCTACACCAGACTCCACATTTCCCCACACCCATGGAGGGGTGGGTATCTACGCCGGTTAAAGGTAGGGTGGGTAGGAGAATTGCAACCCACAACTATTTTATGGTAAAGCTATTTTCCACGCAGCGCCCCACCACTATGTAGATTTTTGATCGGTGTAACAATATTGGTAGAATCAATAGAAAGAAAACTGAAATACGTTTACAGCAGGCAGGTCTTATATTCCCTTGGAAACGGTATGGCCACACCGTTTGTCGCACCATATATGGCCAAAATAGGCGCGACATCAACCCAGCTAGGCGTGTACACTTCGGTGAACAACCTGCTAGCGAACATCGCCCAAGTTTTCTGGGCTAGAATATACGGTTTCACATGGCGCCGGCTACCCTTCATAGTGGTTGGGGGGATAATAGCCTCAACACTTTGGGTGCTCATAGCCCTCTCCACTAACCCATACACAATCATTCTCATAGTTGGCTGCCAGGCTGCAATAGGTGCAATGACTGTTCCAGCATTTTCAGCATACCTCGGCGAGATAGCTCCGCCCACAAGACGTGGCGCCCTATCTGCGGCCGTCAACAGAGCCGCCGCGATTGGCGCCTTGTTCGCAACACTTTTCGGTGGCTATCTTACACTAAGGGGTGGCGCGAAGCTAACCCAAAACGTGCTTCTCCCCTTCACGATTGCCGCGGTGCTAGGCGTTGTGGGCTCGCTCACAATGCTACCCGCAAAAGATAACGCGCGTGGTGTTATCAAGGGGAATTTCAGGCTGATCAACCTCGAACCACTACGCAAAAACAGGGATTTCAGAGCCTTTACGGTAGCGAATCTTGCAACAGTTGCCGCTAGGTCATTGACTTGGCCACTATTCACCATAACACAGATAGACGTGCTGCACGCAAGCCTATGGGATATGGCAATCTTCTCGGCCGCCGGTTCAGCCGCAACAATAATTCTCCAACCATTCGCGGGTAAACTCACCGATAGAGTTGGGCGCAGACCAATACTCATATTCGAGGCATTCGGATTCACACCGATACCCCTAATCTATTTATTCGCTAACAACTTCGCTTATCTTGTGCTCTCCAACGCCCTCTCAGGGGCTATAACCGCATTTTTAAACGTGACAACCTTCTCCTACGTAATGGATGTGTCCCCATCCGAGCAGGCAGCCGACTACTTCGCGCTTAACAACGCCCTCCAAGGAATATCTGTCTCCACCATATCCTTATTAGGCGGGGTGTTGGGTAGCATAGCGATTTCTAGCTATGGTCTTATCGACGGGCTTAGATTAATGTACATGGCAGCCTTCGCGATAAGGGTCGCTACATCAACACTCTATTTTAGGGTCAAGGACGTCATCAAGTTCCCAAAAACGCTTAGAGAGGAAATAAGAGACGATATAACATCAATCTTGAAAAAGCTCGCAAACCACGAATCCCACTAGCTGAGCGAATAAACAATCTCCGCATAATCGAAGCGGATATTGACACAGAGACTATGCACCCAAAAGACATAGTAAAATTGTTTGTAAACGACACGCTTAGCGGATATCTCGTAGCGCTCCAAGCCCACACACTTGCATGGAACAACTCACACAGTTAACTCGATGAGCGCTAAAACCATAGAGGGCTACGTTTTTTAAGAATTATACCTTGACAGCCAGATATGGTTATACTTTTCAGCGGTGTTCTAGTGGGTAGCGGGCTAAATTATATGCTCCACGCCGCCCAAGCACTATTCGCTGAGCCTCAATATCACGAGTATACACTGTGTGTTCAGCGCCTTAGGAACTCGGGGTGGATAGCTCTTTTCACGATTGAACCAAAGTTATAGCCATATTCATAACACGGTAAAATCTAAACGTTTACCTAGATTTTCTCCGTATAAAACCCTTTTTTACTGATTTTCCCAAGAACAACCAGGTACGCCAAGCCTCCGGCTAGTGAAACAGCGCACACAGCCAGCCAAGCGTTGCTCGGTGGGAATAGTAATTCAAATGTTATGGGTGTGATGAATGATGCTAGCGTTCTACCCGCACTGGTTGCCGCGGAATAGTAGCCTTGGTACGCACCACGATTATCTGGGCTGCTTAGGGATGTGATTATTAGCTGTGTGGGCACGGTGAGAAGTATTTCGCCCACTGTGGCCACACCCATTGCTATAACGTATGCCTCAAAACTCCTCGTGTTAGCTATAACAACATAGGCCGCCGCCATGAGTATGGCGGCAAGGGCTGGAGCATGGTTTATTCGACCTACCCTTTCGAAGAGTTTGATAAGCGGTATTTGAAGTGCGACTATCAGTAAGCCGTTGGTTGTAAAGAGTAAGCCTATATCTTGGTTCGATAGGTGTATGAAGCCAGCTGAATACAGTGATAAAGGGGTGTAAAGTGCGCCGTCAACAAAATAGAGTACTACAACCACGCCAAGAAAGCTCAGAACCCCCATCCCCACAGGTAGAAAAGCTCTCAACCTTAAAGATCCAATCCTAGTGCGCACACCATCGTTTGGAAACTCATTGAACTTGATTAGCCCCAATGCGAGTGTAAGAGCTGTACACGCAGATGCTGCACTAAGAATGAATACAAATGGGTAGCCTAAATGTTCACTGATGATTCCACCCACTGCTGGGCCCAGTCCGAAACCTATGTTGCCACCCATCGTCTGAAGAGAGAAGCCAGAGGTTATCGTTGACCTACTACGCTGTGATGCTATAAGGGCGGATGTAGCGGGGTTGGAAAGAGCTCTAAAGAACGAGAACACAACGTAGACAAGTATTATTGGTAACACACTAAACTTGGTCCCAAGCATGTACGACATGAGGACAGAGGACACTATTGATGAAACGTAGCCTGCGAGCATCACCCTCTTCGAGCCTAAGATATCTGTAAGCCACCCTCCTAGCAACTGGCCGCTGAGGGAGAGAATTCCAGATACAAGATAGGCGGCTCCTATTATTCCAAGTCCGACGCCTCTCTCCACTTCTAAATACACGGCGAAAAACGGCATAGCCGCCGACCAGCCAAAGGAATTAGTTGTGCGAATCAAAAAAAGGGTGTGCGTGAGCTTCAAATTGGATTACACCATGCGGGCTGAAAGTGGGTTCACTCAAACAAGATGTGTGAGATCCACACACCACCAAATTGGTGAGCCCGCTTAGGGCTACTCGCAGGGTACAAGCTCCTTTATTAGGGGTTTTAGGGCTTCGTTGACAACGCCTACAAGTTGTGCTAAGACGCTTTGATCCACGTTGCTTATAAAAATAGAGTCACGCACCAACTTAGCAACCCAAATAAGCTGGGAGACGTTGATTGGTGGCTTGAACTCTACGTGTTCGTCGCCAACAACCATCGGAGTGATTCCCCCTATACTCTCAAGGCTCCGCCTGAAATGCGCATCCATACACAGAACTTTGAATAGAGAGTTCAAAACGCTCGACCTTGAAGCATATTTGAGCTCTGAATCCCAGTCGTGAGAATTTGTGGCTCTTGCCAAATAGAGCTCTATTATATCCCACGCCAAACACAGCCTAGCGATACTACTCTTAGCCAGGTTATACATGGAGTACAACTCTCTGAGAGTATCTTCAACCTCTTCGGTTATATTCGACAATTTTTACCACACATACACATTGTGGCCGTGAAATAAGCTTATTCTCAGTGTAGAACCGTTTGTATATCACACAAACCTTTTTTACCCAAACATGTATACACCTAGACTTAAAATGGATAAGCACCAACTTGAGAGAGTTTATTCATATATTGATGGCCACCTAGAATTACACGTTGAGCGGATTAAGGAAATTATCCGCATACCCAGTGTGGCCGCTGAAAACCCTGAGGGAGTGAGGCGCTGTGCGGACTACTTGTTAGATCAGTTTAGGAGGCTTGGCTGTACTGAGACAGAACTATATGAAACCAAGGGTCAACCAGTGGTGTTCGGCCATTATGATGCTGGTGCGCGCAACACACTCATCGTGTATATGATGTACGACGTCAAACAGGTTTCGGGGGAAAACTGGAGATTAGTGGAAGATCCGTTTAAACCCCAAGTTGTTAGGATGGAGCCGTTTAAGAGTGTGCTTGTGGGTAGGGGTGCTATTAATAGTAAGGGTCCGCTTATGGCCTTCTTAAACGCACTCTTTTCGATTAAGGAGTGTGGGTTCGAGCTTCCTATTAACCTCATGTTTGTGGCCGAGGGTGAAGAAGAACTTGGCAGCGCCCACCTCATAGACTTCGTTAGGGCTAGGGTTGACAAACTGAAGAGAGCATCCGCCTGCTTTGCCCCAAGCGCTTCCCAGAACATTAACGGCGAAGTGTCCATGTCCCTCGGGTGTAAGGGTGTAGTGGAGTTTGAGCTTGTGTGCTCCGGTGAGAAATGGGGTAGGGGGCCAACTGAGCGGGCGATACACAGTAGCTATGCGGCCATCGTAGAGAGTCCTGTATGGAGGCTTGTGCACGCTCTTGCAAGCATGACTGATCCAGCCGATCCAGCAAGGGTTTTGGTTGAAGGGTTCTACGACAACGTGGCCCCACCCACCCAAGAAGACTTGGAGCTAGTGGACAAGCTAGCTCAGAGGCTTGATGAAGAAGCTCTGAGAAAGGTTCTCGGCGTGCAACACTTCTACCGTGACCTACATGGGAGGGACCTACTTTTGAAAGCCCTATACACCACAACACTCAACATTCAGGGAATCTACGGCGGTTACACTGGCCCACTTGTGAAGACCATACTCCCCGAGAAGGCATCAGCCAAACTCGAATCCAGACTCATACCAAACCAAACAACTAGGGAAACCGTTGAAAAGATAAGGAAACACCTTGACCTCCACGGGTACACAGACATCCAAATATTAGAGTATGAAGGGCAGAACGCCGCCGACGACTGGTCTAGGACAAGCCCTAAAGCGGGCATAGTGCAGGCCACGATACAGGCCTACAGGGATTATGGTTTCGACCCACTCGTCTGGCCCTTCTCGTTGGGAAGCTCCCCACAATACATGTTCACAAAGGAGCCGCTCAAGCTACCATTCATTTCGGCGGGAATAGGCCACGGTGCGAGAGCCCACGCACCAGACGAGTACTATGTTATAGAGGGAAACGACCGCGTAAAGGGTCTCGCGGACGCTGAAAAATTCTATGTTGGACTACTCACAAAGTACTCTAATATAGACCTCAAATAAATCCCCAAACTTTTTAATTAACACGACCGCGGGTCGAGGTGTGCATTCTACGAGATACGGGTAACCTATTTTTGCGGCGTTGGCTCCCATGACTGAAGAGGGTTTTAGGTTCGGATATTATGGGAGGGTTGCTTCAAAACCAACCCTAGTATAACAGCGATGACGCCCACAACGCTAAACACCACCCCTATAAACACGAGTGTTGCGTACACTGCAGCATTAACTGGAATTATAGAATATGTCACTGTGGGTGTCGCGTTTGAAAAAACCACATAGTAATAGGCACCTGTTATATTTATATACGCATTGATATCTCCATTCGAAGCATTCGGTTTAACACCATAATTACCAATATTTGAAGAATTCACATGACCTAACTCATACGCTGGGATAAGAGCTGATTCCTTTGAGGATGACTCGATTGTTAAAACCGAAGGGGTACTAATATTAATCATATTTGTGGTGTAAACTCCCTGAGAGTAGAGCACGACCTGACTGGAGCGAATGGAAAAGCTCTCCACCCTAATCGTGCCTACCAAAGTTATGCTGACACCTAGCACAAGAATCACTAAGCCCACATATAGCAGTTTTCTACGCACAACCAGAATTCACGTCTAACCACTAAAACCTTTCGGCTCAATCCACACCTAAATATTGGCATGGGGCGAGCGGGAAATAACGGTATTGACCAATAACAGTGGGATTCCCCTTAAAGTCTCAGACAAGCCTGAAGACGAATTGCGTCGAAACGGGTTAAAACACGCCCCAACCAGGTAAAGTGGGGGATCACTTCCAGTTCGTGATTGGTCGCCGCAACGACTTTTGCCGCCATATTTAACTGTTGATGGGGGGTTGGGTTTATGGTTGTGTGTACGAAGGTATTCTGGTGTTTAGCGCCACCTCTATGTTTGCAAAAGCCTGCCTGTCCCGTGGTGAGACCAGGGAGATAACCTCGCCGCTTCTACCCATTCTACCAGTTCTCCCAGCCCTATGCGTGTAGGCCTTAACATCCTGCGGTACATCGAAGTTTATCACACGTTCAAGCCATATTATGTCTATGCCCCTTGCCAGCAGCTCTGTGGCCACAAGCACGTTTATCCTACCCTGTCTGAATAGATTTAGAGCCTGTTCACGTTTGACCTGGGGCATATCCCCATTAATGCATATAGCCCTGTACCCCTTGAGGGAAAGCTTTTCGGCAACCCATCTACTCCTGCTTTTGGTAGCCGTGAAAACAATGGTTGGTTTGGCTGAGCTTGCTAGCAGTCTCTCGAGCTCCCGAAACTTCGATCGGTCATCCACATCTATCGCATAATGGGCTATCGTCTCGACTTGAGTGTCTCCGTCGAGTATGATTCGCTCCGCGTCTGAAGCATACCTGCGCGCAAGGCTTTCAACTTCGTCTGGTATTGTAGCCGAGAAGAAGCTCACTCTCCGAGCCCTTGTGGATCTGAGTATCCTGTTCACATCTTCATAGAAGCCCATATCGAGCATCCTATCACATTCATCCAACACAACCTCGCAGAATGAGCCCAAGTCGAGCACTCCTCGCTCGTACAGGTCTAGCACCCTTCCAGGTGTTCCCACCGCAACATCAAAGCCCCTAGAAGCCCACTCTGCCTGTCTACCAATTGATTTGCCGCCAATAAACACCACAACACGCACACCAACACGCCTACCAAGTTTTCTGAATTCTGAGGCAATCTGCTCGGCTAGCTCCCTTGTCGGGGTGAGGACAAGATACCTGTCGTTCTTAGACCCATCACGGGAAACGCTGTCAAGTATTGGTATGGCGAATGCCGCGGTCTTACCTGAACCGGTCTTCGACTGGGCGACCACCGCACGACCCTCGAGCATAGCGGGTATAACGCTACGCTGGATGGGTGTGGGTGAAGTGTAATTAGCCTCCATAACCCCTCTAAAAACATCTGCATCTAAGCCAAACGACTTAAAACTCAACTCTTCTTCAACATAGTTCATTTCTTCCACATTCACTAAACCATAAAGCATGAGTCTATTTGTAGTCAACCCTTGCTTTGTTTGGTTATGTTATTAAGGGTGAACCCACTATTAAGCCTGTCCAAAACAAGCCGTCAGCAAAAACCCTTAAGTCCCACATCACCAAGGTAGAACCTCACACAGATTTTTAGAGCAACCTAAAACTGGGTAACCTACCGATTGACCACCTAAAAACGGGGTTATATTCACCTATCCACTCAGAGCGGGTTATACGTCAGGGTAACAGGGTTAGGTATAGCTTATGCTCAGGTAAGCATAGTAACCCGACGAGTCTGTTACGTTTGGGGACACGGCTACAGCGCGGAAGCTCTCCGTGTTTTGTTGGCCATTCACAGACCACGTTGCGGTAAGCGTCTTTGCTGTCTGCGCATAGTTTGAGCCAAGCGAGAGCAGCACAGCTCCACCATACTGGTTTATCACTTCGATCACAGCTGAGAATCCTCCAACGGCCAACACGTCCTCATCCACACTTTGGGTATAGTTTTGACCGTCGTAAACCGAAACATAACGCGTCTGGAAACCCAAACTCAGACTCCCATTTTGGGCGTAAACCAGCTTATATGGGATCACGCTCGGATTGGTTATCGGTGTTTCAAACGCACTGAACACTAGGTTCACAGGGTAACTCCCCTCGAAATCTAATGTAGCATTATAGATCCCTGTGTCCATAGCGTTCTCCGAGAATTGTTCATTTAGGGTGGCGCTCTCCAGTAGTGTGGAGAGGGTTTGGTAGGCGTTGAAAGTGCCTTTCTGGATCACTTGGGTGTTCTCTTGTCCGTGTTCGAACACTAGTGTTGCCGCATAGTCGAGCAGGTAGTGGCCAGCCTCCTGGTAGACTTCACCTGAAAGGCTCGGGTTAAAAATAGGAGAAGAATCAATATAAACACTCTTCATCGTGGTGAGCCTGCCTGAAACCAGCGGGTTGGAGGCGTTCACCCACAGCGCGAGAGCGCCGCTCAAAGTCCAAGAAAAGAAGGGTGAACCAGTCAACTCGTAGGCCTCAGCCAAGTTGGTCACACTCACACCGATCACAGCATTTAGCCCCGTGGCCAAGAGGGGAGTGAGTTCAGCTATATAGGGGTTGTGAAATGACAGCGTGTTGATTGAGGGCATAGGCTTCCAGTAGAACAGGTCTAAGCCGCCAGTGTACAGGGTCTCATAGGGGTTGACAACGTCAGCGAGCAACCCATTATAGTAAAGTAGCACGCTTCTCGTCGCCGGCTCATTAGCGTACCAGAACTCATCGTTACCACCACCCTCAGTGTACACCACCGCGGCCAGTCTATATGTGCCCTCAGGTAACGTGACGTTTTCGTAATAAGACTGAGTGGAGGGGTTGAGTGTGACGGACGAGTAGCCAAAGCCATTGACCCAGAGTGGAATGAAGGTTGTTGGAAGCCCAGCGGGCGCAGCGCCCGGATAGAGGCTGAGTGAAACATTCACCTGATACACACCCGTTATACCAACACTCGCCGCATAATAGTTCACAAGCACAACTTGGAATGTAACACTCCCCTTAAGCATATTTTCATAGAGTGTGATATCCGACACAGCACTCGAATTGTATATTTCCTGGGTTGAACCCCAGAAAATGGGCACACCGTTTGCAAATACGTATAGCGGCCTATCATACTGCGCTCCACCATACTCCCTCACCGTCACGTTAAGGAGTCCAAGCGAATACTCAATGTTTGGTATATTAACTGTAACAGTATAGGGCCTTGGGCCAGTATTGTTGAATACTGTGTCCCTCGCAACCCAGACCACGTCGGGTTTAACCGGGGGGACTAATGGTTGGTACGCGCTGAAAGAGTAATACTTGGTGGTGACAACACCTGGGTCATTCACAGTTGTGTTGAAGAGTATTGGTCTTTGGGGCGCTTGGCCTACATGTTGTGTTAGGAGTCCCATCGAAGTTGTGGCCCCAGGCGCAGCAGCAAACATGATAACTATAAGTGCTATGAGTGGGCGTATCACGTGGAACCACCACCCCTTGACCCCTTCCTACCCAAGTAGACCGCCATAAATATGGCGATGACCACCAATATGCCGAGCACCACGTATGTTATTAAGTTGGTAAGACTCTGGTGGTAGAGGTTCACAATGTTGAAGGTCTGGGTGTAGCTCAAGCCAGAACTCACACCAACACTGAGCGTGTACACACCGTCGGGGTTGGACGACGAGCTGAAGGGCACCACGACCTGCACACCTCCACTTATGGGTTCAACACTAAAGTTGACCGGCGCTCCGTTAAGCGTCACACCCACCACCCTGATTTGTGAGCCAGTCACATCCAAAACCACTCGGCTTATCGCCCCCGTAATGGTGCTTGGTGTGGTCAGTTTGAATGTGGGTGGGGGTAGCGTGGATACGTGTGAAACACCACTATACGTGGTTGACCCGGTAAGTATAGTGCTGCTCACCGGGTTATAGGCGTACGTGAGGTTGCTGAACACGCTGGAGAGCACTGTTAGAGTGGAGTTCTCAAGGTTCACACCAACGCTTCCTCCAGTGATAGTACACCCTATGAGCGTCACATTTGAGTACGTTATGTTCACGTTGCTAAGCGTGGAGTCCACTATGGTCACCTGAGACCCACCCTCAATTGTTAGACCACTGAAATAATCGTTTGTAAGCTTGAGGGTAACACCTCTTAGGGTTAGGTTGACGCCACCCACACCATTAAGTTGTGATAGCCCTGAAGAGTTCGTTGCAAGCAAAGTGGAGCTCAGATTCGCCGGTGTTATAAGGTGTATATTAATATAGGTGTAGGGTAGGACATTGATGTAGAAGTTAGACTGTTGCACCTGAACACCATTGGCTGTTTCCCCGGTGAGCACGAGATCCCACGCTCCCGATAGGTAACTCTGTGGGAGACCAGCATAGAATCCACCCTTAAGTGTGGAGGGGAGAGTTATATTCGCAATCCACACCCCCATTGGAGCACTATACTGCATGGGGACACCTGTAGCCTCCTGTAATACTAGGCCAAGATAATTGTAGTTTACAGGTTGGGCCGTGACCATGAACACGCCCCTTGTGACGGGTGTACCATTAGGATAGGTTATCTTAGCCCTAACTGTGATTGTTTGACCCTCAAGCGCCTGTGACACGGCGTGTATGTGGTATGCTAGATCTGTGTTTGAAATGTAGAGCGCCGTTGTGTAGACTCCTCGCTCCACTCCAAGCGAGCCGTTATAGGTGGAGTTGAAGACAACCGTGTAGAAGCCAGCCGTGAAGTTTGGTGGGATAGTGAAGTTGGCCTGCTGTGTCGAGAACAAGTTGAGCAACCCGTACTGCACGATGTTTGGGGCTGGCTTCAACTGGACTTTGGCCGCTAACCCACCACTCGGATAGTAGAACTCGGCTGTTACATTCGAAGTAAAGAGCCCCTCACCCGACGCAGTGATACTCTGGGTGTAAAGTGTTATAGTCTGGCCAACCGAGGCTGATGGGAGCGCATCAAGCGACGGTGTTATAATCGTGGTCGAACTTAGGGCTTCACCGAAGTACTCGTAAGTATAGGCTTCCCCCATCTGACCTGGAAGGCTGGCGTTCACAACCATGGTGTACACCCCCTGCGGCATATTGGGTAGAAGAGCGTAACCCCCAGCATAGACACCAGGCTCAACAGGGAAAAGATCCACACTGAAAATGGGAGAACCGTTTCTTTCAAACACCGCTGTGACAGTGGCGTTAACAGCCGGCGAACCATTGGGATAAGTCACAGCCGCAGCCACAGTGAAAGGCTGGTTGGGGGGTATCAGTGGACCATAGGGGTATGGTACCGGCTGGAGTATGGCCACACTCAGGCCTACCTGTATATCGGCGCCACCCGCACCCGTATACCCAGCTGATGCGCCCTCCACAACAACACTCCAGGTGTTCGGGGGTGCGCCTGGGCTAATAACAAATGTGCCAACCCACTCGGAGCCATTATAGCTAAGCGGAACACTCCCATACTCACCATTAGAGTTATAGATGTACGCTGTAAATGAACCCGAGGTTACCTGTGTGCCGTTGGGGAAGGTTATGGATGCGCCGACGACAGCGGTTGAGCCATAGTTGAACTGTGGGTATGTTGAGCCGCTTCCACCTATGGTTACACTGATATCGAGATTTTGGGGTAGACTCTTAATGGCTTGGGCGAGGGCTGCTAGGTTGGGTGATCCAAGTCCGGTGACCAAGTTATATCCCTTTGAAGCATAGTACGCACCGTTGTATCCAAATGTAATCTGGTGGAAGGCCTGCGCATAGAGTGTAGCATTATTATACACTCTGTACAGGTAGGTGTTGAGTAGGCCGAGGGGTTCGTTGAGGTACTCGTCTAATAGTGAAGTCATCCCTGCCCATAGTGGTGTGGCGAGGCTCGTGCCTCCAATAACCATTTTTTGTCCTTCAACAATTGTTATGAAACCCGTGTACGGGTTCGCGTCGGCTGCCACATCGGGCACACTCCTAAACACGGATTGGTCAACGCCTGATTGGTACCACGGCCTAGGGAAGAGGGTGCTATAGCCACCTCCTGAGGAAACAGTCGCACCGGAATAGTCGGGTGAAACACTCCAAGCCTCCTCGTAGGAGTAGGTTGCGCCAGCATCCTGCTTACTTATTGAGCCAGACGTGACATTCACATATAGCGTCGTTCCCCCAACAGCGGTCACAAATGGTGACGAAGCAGGGAAAGAGACACCACCCATAGTTGTTGGTGTGCCGCTATAGGCGCCCTGATCACCGCTTGCGGCTAGGAACGATATGCCTTCCGCTACACCAAGCGCAAAATAGTAGTCGGCGTATGGATAGTTCAGTACCCCCGAGTAATAGAAACCAGATTCGCCAAATAGGTTCTCTGGCATACCCCAACTCATACTTGTAACGTTGGCGATATCGGTGCTCACAACATAGTCTATGGCTTCAAACAGTGCGTTTCCCACATCCACAGGGTTGAAGCCCACCACTAGGTATATGTGAGCGTAGGGAGCCATACTGTGCACCGCCTCAACGTCTAGTGCAGTTTCAACATCCCAACCTGTGAAAACACCGTACTCGGGGTGGTAGGGTCCAATTGGCACTATTGTCAAATTCACCGGTGGGAGGCCGAACTCGCGGTCGAAGGCGGCGAGGTCTTGTTGGATTAGGGGGTCACCATAGGCGTCAATAATCGCCACGCTTTGACCCCTACCACCATAGCCTTGGGATAGGAGTGTGCTCACACCGTAGGCACCCTGTAACACCTTGGGCCCATAGTAAGTCGCCGCGGTGGTGAGTCCAACACTTGGCGTGGAGTGAGGCAACTTGGAGGCCGTAACCCTTGTGCCATTTAGTTCTCCTAGGATAAGATATTGCGGCTGGATCAGTGTGCGATTGGTGAGCCCGCTTATCTCCACACCGTAAAGCTCACTTGGTATCTGGGGTGGGGTCAAAGGAGCATAGTAGTACCCATCATTATAGTTGTAGGTATAAAGCACAGTGTGGAATAGTGACTCCACGGTAGAGACAGTGGCGTAGGCTTCAACAGAGAACCTGTCGGGGCTAGTGTACACAATAGTGAATCCATGTGATTTCAGGAAGCCGATAAGCGAGTTGAACTCGGTTTGGTTCGGAGCATAGCGACTCAAGACCTGCTCTTGACTGAGTGGTCCCATATGTTTTAGTGATACCTGACTCGCCATGAAATCTATCGATGCCCCACCACTCGGGGGGAGAAAGAAGCTTAACCACAATTCTGTGTTTGGCTGTAGGGGTCGAGCGGGCCTTCCGAGGAGCGGTGGCCCAATATACGAAGACTGGGTGTACCCAGACCCACCAGAGACACTGGGCACACCCGCAACCACTAAACTTGCTATAATGATTAAAACAAGTAGACTTATACATCTGGACATGGTAACTAGTAAGCGTAACAAGGTTTTAAATTTTTTTATTTAATCTACATTAATACAATCCCTGCCTAAACATAGAGCAAGCGTGTTAAGTTTTTTGGATGCGGTTCAACCGAACCAAAAGTGGTTAAACAACTCATTCCCCATACAAACACACTAGGGTTCTCATGTAACTTTACCATGCGATACACAACTTAAACCAAGTGTCGTTCGCTGAGCTCTAAAATTTTTGGGTAAAATATTTGGGTAAAGTGTGGAATACTCTTAGCGCCGAGAGCTTGTTTCTCACAGTCTTATGGATTTGTGCACCGCGTCATCCATTAGCGCCACCGAGTATGATGCTAGGCGCACCACGGATTTTGCGAAGTCTGACCCCCCACTCACCTCACTGTCGGCGAGTTGCTCCACTTTTTTCATCGACTCGCGGATCTGCTGTACCCCGTCAAGCTGCTCTGTGAGGAACATTCTGAGCGCCTTCCCAAACATTTCACCCACAAGATTTAACATCTCTGAAAACTTGGTTAGATCGCTGTCACTCTTAGTTAGATTTTGCGAAGCGTGCTTGATGTGTGTGAGCGTGCGGCCAAGGTCGCGCGCCGCAACCGCGTAGAGTATTATATCCTTGGTGGGTAGGCCTAGGTTGAGTTCGAATTCGCGCTGCGCACCCAGGGCAAGCGTCCTTATAATGAGCCTATAGCTTTTGAGGAGCTGGTCACACCTAGTATATATATCCTCACACATCTCCTTTGTTGGCTGAGCCGCCGCGCGCGCGAGATCTCGAATTAGCTGCAGGATCTGTGAGCCAAACTTCTCCACTTCTAGGCGTATATCCCTAGGCTCCTGAGCCCTTACACCGAACTTTATATAGTCAAAGCCCTCCTCCTCAACCTGTAGCCCCGCATGGGATAATTGGAGGCCCCTTAGCTCACGCTTCTGATCCTGGCCCATAACCCCCTTAGAATACACCCTGATCTGTGAAACACCCTGCATATAGTAGGACGACACCAGGTATTTTGTGTATTCAAGGTCTGTCAACTCTATTTCCCTAGCATTGTTGGGTTGTTGAGGGATTACAATTCTTAGTGAACCCGCGGAGTTGTACACCAATAATTCGCTTCCAGAGGAGAGCCCGTGCTGCCTCACCCATTCACTTGGGAGGCTTATAATAAAGCTCCCACCCTTAATTTTCTGCAACCTGCGAAGCGGTTTATTCATATTATAACCTGTAAATATATGGGTATAATTAAGCTTTGATTGAACCATCTACTGTGCTTACACACTAGGCTGGGGACCAAGATTACCCTTCGCTAGAATACGGGTATAATGTCATCCTCCGAAACATCCTTTACTTCTTCGCCGTTAATTCCTAGTTCGGGTATCTCTGGAAGCTTCACACCATACTTTGACACGGCAGCCCCAACCCTCAGCACAGCGTCCCGCCAAGCCTTCTCCTTCTGTTCAAGTGTGGGCACACCCAGCCCCGCGTCCCTCGCTAAATCCTCCATTTTGAAGTGCACCTCATCGTAGTCGCGGGGCAACTTCCAGAAATCTTTGGGCGGCTTATACATTATCAGCGAAAGAAACACAAAGCCTGCGCGTATCTGCTTTGTGACCATCATTTTTCTCGACTCATCCATCTTAGGCAGGTTGTCTTGAAGCAGAACATGTGTGAACGCGTAGTGTCGTGTCTCGTCTAGTGAAATCTGCTTGAATACCTGCTGGAACTGTGGGATCTTGGCCCCCTCACCCATCTCGGTGAAAATGGTTGTTGCAGCCGCCTCACCCATCATGAAGGAGGTTAGAAGCACGTCGAACGTGTATTTGTTGTACGCCTCCTTGTAGGCATTCCAGTAGCGTGACCCATTGTACCAAGTCCAAAGAACATTTCTTGCAGCCTTGGCTTCCAAGTCATTTTGGGGTTTAAACCCACGTGGAAAACCGCTAAACATACACTGAGACGCCCGACCACACACCATGCAGTGCCTGTTCTCATCGAAGGTAATGGTTGAGATGAATGACCTGTAAGCCGTAGGTATATGTTTCTCGTGACTCTTCACCATCGCATAACCGAACACTGGAGCCGCATTGTCGAATGTGGCGAGCACACACCACCAGTAGGCAATAGCGAGCCTCTGCTTACGCTCTAAACCCGAGGCTATCTCAGATAGCTTAGCCCAATCTAACTGGTCCTCATCCCACTGCTCTCGTTTAGCTCGCGAGTAAAGCTTCCATGTCTGCGGACTCGTCTCGAAATCCCAGTCGAGGGGATATATTGAGTCGACGGGGAATTCTGGATCCTTGGAGAAATCATAATCATACATTTTGATCAATAAATATAGATGGCTAACAGATTTAAATATTATTAATAGTTATATTGACCATGAAGCGCAATTTTCAAGTGTCCGAGAACACCTTCAACACTGTCTTCTGACGCAGTGAAATTCGACCTCCAACCCTTCCTAACATAGACCTTTGTACGCTTGTCACGTGGCAACCCTCTCACAAATGGGTTTGGGTGGTCACTCAACCTGTCAACCATAACCCTCTCCACAACCTTAAACGGATTGTAAGCCACCATCGCAGCCCTGTGCAGGGTGTCCGCCACACCATCACCCGCGTCAACAACGACCACGTGAGTCGCACCATTCATAAACATGTCCAAGCCAGAGTAGACACCTGAGACGAACACCTCCTTATATTTGTTCAACCCCTTAAGTATGTTTGGAAGAAGGCTGCCTATTGTGGTAAGCCAATATTCGTCGCCGGTTATGGCGCACAGCCTCAGAACCCCTCTAAGGCATAACGAAGCAGGCGATTCGTTGGGTGAATCCAGCTTTGACAAGGTTGAGGCTTTCCCCCTCAACTCATCCCTAAATCCGTCAGCCGCAACGAAGCCCTTCAATCTAGAGGCTACAACCATTGAGGATTCGAGAAACCTTGGGTCACCAGTAACCTCATACGCCATGAGTAACGCGTTCAGCGAAGATCCATAATCTTCAGCTAAACCCTCCCTGCCGCCGTCAAGCCGCCTGTAAACCTTGCTTTTTATCCCGCCCAAAACCTCTAAAGCCTTTTTTAATAGGACATCATGGGTGCCACCCGTCACAACGTACCCTATAAGGGCCGATTCAGCGGCGAGCATGTTTGGATATGTGTAGAGTGCATCATCCCTCTTGGGCTTCCCTTTTTTGGCGTCCCTATAAGCCTTCATCTTAGATCTTATTTCATTGAGCGTTTTCCAAGCTTGACGCACGTCCACGCCAAGCATCGATGCGAACTCTGAAATATCGAGTGTTCTACGTGGGACAATCCTACCAGCCACAACCCCCCGCGTGGTCTCCCTCGTTGTGGAGTAGGGATCTGCTGAAATCACTATTGGATGAATCCCGAAAAGCCGTCTAGCCGCCTCCCCAAGAGTTTGACCAAGCGCTTCATTTACCTCCTGTGGTGTCCACGTGTAGTATTCACCCTCCCTTTCACCGTCCGAAGCCAAGCTCACAGCGAAACCCCCTTCAACCACCAGTTCCGACTCCATAAAGCCAAGCGTGAAGTTGAGTGCATCAAGGAACTCCTCGTCGGATGTGGCCATATACTGATACGCGTAATTCAATGCCGCCTCAGCGTTGTCAACCAAAAGCTTCTCGAAGCTTGGCACGAGCCACTCAGCATCCGCGTTACGATGGAACCCCCCACCCACCTGGTCCATTATACCACCATAATACATCTTTCGCAGTGTGATTGATGAGGACTGGACACCCAGAGTGTCCCCCGTGCGTGCAGCATACATAAGTAGCAGTCTATTCACTGTTGGTTGTGGGAATCTTCGCTGTTGGCCTAGACCCACACCGCCAAGCTCCCAGTCATACTCCATAAGCAGCCTTACTACACATTCATCCACAAGCGCGGGGGTAAGCCTCACTGGTTGATCATCCGACAACCCTTGACCTAAAGCTCTAGCACCCTTAAGGAGAGACTGCCTGTCACTCTTCCAGAGTTCTGAAACACGTGTGAGCAAACCCATCAAGCCAGCCTCCCCAGCGGAGCCCTGTAGTGGGAGAAAGTTGGCTGCGACAACCACCCTACCATCGGGTGTTAGAACACAGTTAACAGGGTAGCCCCCACCCACAAAAGACTGGAAAACCCTATCAACGTTTGGCTGCTCGTCCCTGTCAACCCTCACACAAACATAGTTCGCATTCAAATGGTTCGCAAGCGAACCATCACTGAAAACCTTGGAGTCCATTTCAGAACACCAGCGCGACCACGCGGCACCAATATTCAGAAACACGGGTTTATCCAATCTAGCCGCAAGCCTGAAAATACTCTGCGACCATTTACGCCACTTTATAGGTTGGGTTAAACCCAACTCAAAGTAAAGACCATTACGTTGGGGCATCATTTAACACTCTTACACACACTTAAAGCAGTTACGCACACAAACCACCCCATAAGGAAGTGAAAACTTCAATAGTGAGTGTTGGCTTAATAGCTCACTTAGTGAAAAAATTAGGTGTGAACTAAATGCCCTATAGGTTTGATGTGGGCAGGTTTATAGCAATAGTGCTCTCCATGATAGTATTGTTTGTGCTATTCGTATTCGGAGGATTCTATGGAGGATATCCCGGTGTTGGACTCAATACCGATAGCCTGCTACTACTCGTGTCACTCATAATATTCGCGTTCGCAGTGAGTTTTGTTAGGGTTGCACCTCAGGATGAGAATGTGGATATAGTGAGTGAGTCTAGGTGTCCCGCATGTGGCTTCGTGTATACGAGGCCATTTGTGAATGGCGACTTCATAACCAAGCAGGACAAGCCATGTCCAAAAGACGGTACGACAACACTCATAGAGAAGATATATGTAAACGACCAGTTGAAGCAGCCAGCATAGCGCACACAGGTAACTCGTATGATATTGTCACACAGGTTTACTCTGCGCTTGTGGCGTTAGGCTGACGGCGCTACAACGCGCTTCAGTTTTTAGATGACTGGTATGAATCTGTTTTGGCGGTAAGTCTCCTCCAGCCCACCTTGTATTGGTATCTTAGCCCCACAGCGGGGGCAACGATTGTCTTTTTCAAGGTTCCAGGAGATTATTTGGAAACCATACCTTTCGACTACTGGGAAACCACATTCTGCGCAGTATGTATTCTCATATCTGTGACCTGGCACATTACCAAGGTAGACGTATCTTAAACCTTCTTGTTTGGCTATTTCATAGTGTTTTTCAAGTGTGGATACTGGTGTGGGGGGAAAATCCATCATTTTATAGTCTGGGTGGAACCTAAGGAAGTGTATGGGTGTGTCGGGGCCAAGATTATCATAAACCCAGCGTGAAAGGTGTTTCGCAGCGTCCAAATTATCTCCCACATTGGGTACTACAAGGTCTGTTATCTCTACGTGTATGTTCGTCTTACTCTTTACCTCTAGAAGGGAGTCGAAGATTGGTTGGGCGCTTGGTATACCAATATACCTCTGCACAAAACCGGTTTCACCGTTCCCCTTAAAATCCACCGTGAGACAATCCAAGAATTCTCCAAGCAGCCTCACAGTGTCTGGTGTATAGAACCCGTTAGAGACAAATATGTTGAACATGCCCGCCCTGTGGGCCTCTACACCAACATCCCTAGCGAACTCTACGAATATGGATGGCTCGTTATATGTGTAGGCCAAGCCCTGCGACCCATACTTCTTTGCGAGCCTTACAATTTCGGCTGGAGAAAACTCCTCTCCCTCAACCTTCCTCCTCTGACTAATATCATAATTCTGACAATAGCGGCACAGCCAGTTACACCCTGTGGTCGCTATCGAGAATATCTTTGAGCCAGGCCTATAGTGGGTCACAGGCTTCTTTTCAATAGGGTCAACGTGACCAGTTATCACCCTACCATAGACCAGAAGGTAGAGCCTGCCGCCTATATTCTTTCTGACACCACATAGGCCAACCTGTTCTGTTGCAAGCTGGCAGCGCCTAGCGCACGCTGTGCACATAACCTTGCCAGAACCCAGGTCTACTTGAAGCTCTGCCTCAATCATTACAACATATATATGTTGGAAGATGCTTTTAGCTTATTGGTTAGACCCAAGTCCCAGCATCTGCTCGTCAACGAGCTGCGAGGCATGGGCATACAGTCTTAGGTATGGTGCTATCCCCCTCACAACCTTGGCTTCAGCTCTACTCAGGTGCTCTTGGGTTGTGGACTCGCTGAGACCGAGCCGCGCGGCTATCTGCTTTATCGAAGTCCGCCTTGGGACCTCATAGTAGCCCCCTTTAATCGCTTCTTCTAGCACCCTAACCTGGCGTGCTGTTAGCGGTGAGAAAAGCGAACTGAGACTAACCATAAAAGAATCCTTAAGAGTGTTTGTTGGGACGTACACCTTTCTTTTCACAACTGCTTTGCCAAGCTTTTCGTATTCGTTAAAGAGTTGTTGGAACCTTTCATAGTCAAATACTAGAACGTCGAAAACCTCCTCGCCCCCAAGGTAGGTTACTGGAGCCATCCAAAGGCAACCATAACTTTCAGCCAGCCTAAGAGTGCTGTTCTGTGGGCTACACTTACAACTCACAATCACGCTCATATGGGTTGGCGAAGTGTATTCATAGACCAATTTGAGGCCGCCCTCGGAAGAATAGGTTTTGAGCCATCCAGAGATGTCGACGCACGTATTTGATCGACACTCAACTTCTAGGAAGTCCACCGTAGCGTTACACCAACGGTAAATCAACGTTTTGGGGAAAATACGTGAAAGGTTTGCGAAAGGTAACTCATGTTTTAAGCCGAGAGTCACCCTATACACGGGGTTACACCACGACAACTAGACTATAGGGGGAATTTATTTGTTCCCAACAGTGTACACGCTAAGGCAAAACAAAATCACTACACCACGGTGTGTTATTGAATCCATCACCAATCAACCCCCTACACGGTTACTAAAAGCTGTTAGAATTTTGCGTCTGAGCCTCAAAATCTTCAATCGGTTACACCCATCACTCGCTGACAAATGTAGCCCACATAGCAAAGGTACACCACAACCATACATGTATCCGTCGATGTATGGCCGAAAGTGGTGTACACCACGTGCAGATGGCTCTAAGGGCCATTTTAACGCTTAACACCTAAATAGAGGTAGGCGTGCACACAGGGGACTGGTGCATTGATGGTTTGTACATTCAGCCTCATGTCTGGTATACACCACCGTAACCTTTTAGCGGCGCCATCTAAGTACGTCTAAACACTTAAACACCACCAAACAACTTTTTGACCAAGTGTGTGATAAATAGCCGAGATGAATCTTAATGCATTTCACACCAAGCTCGATGAGGGTGAAAAGGTCGCCCATTGAAAGGATTTCCACCTTCATAAGCAAGGACACTATAAATTTGGCTGGAGGTTCACCCGACCCAAGCCTTATACCCGTGGATAAACTCAGGGAAGTGTACATCCAAGTAATAGAAGAGTACGGCCCAAAAGCGTTTTTTTACCCTGGGGCAGGTGGACTAGAAGAGCTCGTGGACCAGTTAAACAGGTGGTGCGCCCAGCTGGATATAGGTGAAGGCGAGCTAGTTGTTACCAGCGGCGCCCAACACGCCATAACACAGATATGCGCCTCACTTCTCACACCTCAAGACAAGTTCCTACACGAAAACCCAACTTTTGTGGAGACAATGAACTCATTCTTATTCTACTCGGGTCGAGGTGAGCCAGTACCAATAGACGATCAGGGCCTACGTACAGATTTGCTTGAGGCGAAGCTGAAAGCTGACAAATCCCACCCAAAACTCCTCTACACCATACCAACAGCACACAACCCTTCAGGTGTAACCATGAGTGAGGAAAGAAGAAAACACCTAATCGAACTTGCTCAGAGGTATAACTTTACAATAATCGAAGACGATCCTTATAGACCCATCTCCAAGCCTACGCGTACACTCTACAGTATGTCACCGGAGAACGTGATATACGTAGGAAGCCTTAGCAAAGCGCTAGCGCCAGGGCTTAGGATTGGCTTCACACTAACTCCTAGCCACGCGCTCGCAGAAAAACTCAGAGACTTGGAGCAAATGGACTTTTCCACTTCGACAATAAACCAATTGGTGGCAGCAAGAATATTGGAAACAGGCGTAATACAAGCCAAGCTAAGCAGTATAAGGGAACACTACGCTGCCAAGATGCGCATAATGCTCGATTGTCTAGCCGAACACGGGTTGCAACCAGTGTACCAACCACACGACGGCTTCTTCCTACTCCTAAATGTTGAAACCGATGTTGAAAGTCTCTTACTGAGGGCGGTTAAGGAGGGCGTGGTCTTCGTGCCGGCTTCCGAGTTCTTCTTTGACGACTCGAACAATGCAACCATACGCTTAAGCGTGGGCCCAGTGGACAAGTCGCTCATACACAAAGGGATTAACAGGTTATCCCAAGCGCTTGAAGCCAAAGAATAGGCCTCAATGAGCCGAACATTGTGCAAGCACTTTTTAGTTGGACGGGGCACATAAAACCACGTACAATCAAGTTGTTCTTGGTAAAGCTACCATATACACATGTTCAAATAATACAATCGTGGGTCTAACTGGGTTACCACCACGGGAATCCATATAGCACACGTCGAGCATACCATTCTGGTGCCAACATACATGCAAGAGCGTGAGGAGAGCGTTAGCCCAAAGGTTATTCTTTTCGCAGTCATCGTGATAGTCGTCACCGTCTTAGGATTCGCACTCTATATGCGGGCAGCCCGGCTAGGCCAGACACAATACATCATCACAAAAGGAGTACCCCCAATATTCAATCAGATAAGACTTCTTCCAACAGTAATACAGCAGGAGCCCTTATCGGGGTTCACACTGTACAATCTAAGCGGCGGGTTCAACACCACAAGTTACCAGCTGGATAATGGGGTGGCCAAGGTTTTCCCTTTTCTAGAAAACAACTATGATCCAAACACCGCGTACGTTGTTTCGAACATAACACTCCAGTACTCAACCTTGGATGTAGTAATCGTGAAACCTGGCGGCAACATGATCCTGGCGCTCAACCATGCAAACACCACACTCTTAGACGCCATATGCCAAAACAGTTTCGCGAACCCCCAGTACACTTACTGCGGACACTTGGGTAACACACCATACATGGTCTACTATCAGCCCAACACCGTTGATGGCACAACCCAATATTCTTACACCGTGCTTGCCTGGTCCAATACAACCATAGTTGTTGTCCACTACCAGTCCACACTCGATGTTAGCGTGGTGCAACTCAAACAAATGGTAAGCCTACTATTAAAACAAGAGGTGTGATTGGTGGCCCATTCAACCCAGCCACTGAATTCCACCGTATAACCCTGATGCGCCAGAAAAGGCCACATTTTTATTTTACCACGCATAATGTAATTATAGGTTCACTTTGTCTGGTGGGGCGCTAGAGTGGTTTGAGGGTGTTTTACCAAGAGGAGTGTTATCCAACCCACATGAAAAGCTTCTTAACGTAAAGTTTATCGAAAAACCTTCCGCCCAGATGTGTCTTAGTTGTAGAGCTTCAAAGATGCTGTGCGGTAGATCGCGCTGCCCAATACTTATTAGTGCAACGCAGCTTGCTAGACACCTGCATTTATTCAATCCAACCACCGACTTTTTCTCTGGTGCCTCCCCGCCAAGCGTGTTCGTCGGCCGTATAGGGTACCCTAAGGTTTATGCTGGCCCCCTCGTCTCCTCCCACCCAGACCCATGGCTGTTTGACCTACCAGAATCTTGGTTGAACCTGAGTGTGGATACAATCGTGGGTTACAGATTTGAGCTACTCAGGGGCACTCGGGTTCACAGTGTATCCGAGGCGGCCGACCCGCCAGAGAATCTTATACGTTTACACGAGTTGGTGTTGAGCTCAAGGTCTGTGGGCGCTGAACTCAAGCTTAAGGCGCCACCGCAAGCCTTACTCGCCTTAAGCGACGACGTCGAACCAATGGGCCCGATTGCACCGTATGAAGAATTGAAGGTCGGCGCATACTCTTCTGATGGTCGAATAGAGAAGGTTTTTTACGATGTCGATTTAAGAGCTGTCGACGCGGTTATGGAACTCTACCTTCAAGGCGTCGAAGTGAGCAGAATCCAGAAGTTGTTAAGTGTTGGTATGGTTGGTGAGAGAAGGAGAAGGAAACTCGTGCCAACACGTTGGAGTATAACAGCCGTGGACACTGTGCTCAGTGAGCGCTTGGCCAAGCGTGTGGTGAGTTTACCCGAAGTTGGGGAGACATATGTATATATATTTGAAAATTTGGGTAGCACCTACATTGGTTTTATATTTCCAGGCGAGTGGTCATATGAGTGGGTTGAAGCATGGCAGCCAAGAACAGTCTGGAACCCTGGAGGGCAAGGCGCGGAGCTCACTGGTGACACAGAGGACTGGCGTGGTAGGACAACGTACGCTGAGCCTGGTGGGTGCTACTATGCCGCTAGGCTTGCGGCCGTAGAGGGTTTGCTCAGGCTTGGAAGGAAGGGTAGGGTTGTGATACTCAGGGAGATACACTCGGGGTACATGATGCCCTTGGGCGTCTGGAGCGTGAGAGAGGCTGTGAGAAGTTTATTCAAACAGAGGCCGGAGAGGTTCAGTGATGTATTGAGGGCTGTGTCCTACGGTGTCTCTAAGAGCGGTGTACATCTTAATGTGTGGCTTACTAAGGCACGCCTACTCAGCGAAGTGATTCACCAGCGTAGAATAGACGAGTATGTGAGTGGGTCACATTGAAAATCCAGAACATTCTTGCAGGCCTACTATTCGGGTCAGCGCTCTCACTGAGTATGGGAGGCTTACTATTGTATGTTTATCGTCTAGCAACACCCGCCATCCTCTCCGGAGGGTGGGTGATAGCTATACTTCTCGTCTGCCTAGGTGTTTACGTGTTAAGATTGAACGTGTTAGCTATTAATATTTCGACTATACTTGGTATTCTATCAATTGTTGTGTCACCACTAATACCAGCCCATAGAGAGGTGCTTCCTGGATTTGGCTCCACACCCATCATAACTCTTCTGGACACATTGCAGATACTCGGCTTCTATGTTTTCCCAGCTATATTTATAGTGCTACGCTTTGTAAAACTCAAAACCAACAGGCCCAACAAAACCAAAGCGCCAGTTAACCATACAGTTAATAAACGCATATAAAACAAATATTTGAAGATAGTGGGAGCGTGCTGAACAGCCTGGTTACGGCGGCTTGGAAAATCACGGCTAAGTTCGTTTTTTGGTGGCCCAGTTTGAGTTAGTCTTATTATGAATTTGAATTTAAATATATTTTTACAACAAAGCCTAAAGGAAGTTTTAATCATATGGGTATACCATAACTATTTGCCCAATAGAATAATAGATTACTTCTACACCTGTAGTGACTGAGTTGTTCACTTAGTAGCCTTTTTAAGGACAAATGAATATGTTATCATGATGGAGTCGATTAAGTCGCTCAGAGACAACCCGCAGCTTGCAAAGGAGCTTGCGGAAACCCTCCTTCCATATATAGTCGCAAATGAGGAGTATAAGTTTGTTCTCGAAGCGAGGACAAAGCTAAACACACTTATCGAAGGTATAAACAAGCTGCAGGATGTCGTAAACAAGAACAGCGAAGACATAAAACTACTACACGAAGACAACAAAAAAATATGGGAAGCAATAAACAAGAACAGCGAAGAAACCAAACAACTACAAC
>JAVZKQ010000023.1:0-27888 GCA_038884175.1 Thermoprotei archaeon
CTCGTGTTGTAGGTCAAATAGATAAGAGGGGAGGTATAATTATTATTACAATAGATGAAATTGATAACCTTGTAAGGGAAAGCAATCTTAATTTGCTTTATAAACTGAGTAGAATAAATAGCGATCTACGAAGTGCTCAGGTTTCTTTGATAGGTATAACTAATGATGCGCGAGTGCTCGAAGTTCTTGACCCACGTGTCAAAAGCAGTCTTGGTGAGGAAGAAATAGTATTCGCGCCATATAATGCTGAGCAGCTGAGAGATATTCTATACGCAAGAGTGCATGACGCTTTTGTCGATGGCTCATTAGAGGATGACGTTATTCCTTATGTGGCCTCATTGGCAGCTAAGGATCATGGTGATGCAAGGAAAGCCGTCGACCTTCTTCGTAAGGCAGGCGAAGTAGCTGAAAGGCTGGATTCAAATAAGGTGTGTATTGAGCATGTAAAGCAGGCATTAAGTGAGATAGAAGTTGATACAACGCTTGAAATAGTAACTAAACTTCCGCTTCACTCGAAACTCGTACTTGCTTCCACACTTGAATTGCAGAACAAGAAGGAAATGGTTGTTACTGGCGATATCTACACAAGCTATGTTATGCTGTGCAAAAAAACAGGGCTTGAACCCCTAACTTCGAGGCGTGTCAGTGAGATACTTAACGAGCTCGATATGGTAGGTATAATATCGACCAAGATACTAAATAGGGGGAGGTTTGGCCGCACAAAACGTGTTGTGCTTAATATTAAGCCCACAAACATTTTGGAAGCGCTTAAAAAAGACGACGCTCTTAAAATGATGTGAAGGGAGGTGCGGAGATGGTATTTGGTAGGCATGTTTTGATGGAATTATATGGATGTAGCTACAAGACCCTCTCCGACCTGGACTTTGTAAAAAAGATTCTTATTGACCTTGCAACCCGCCTCGGCAGTCGTATTTTATCAGAGTATTTTGTTAGGTTAAATCCAGGCATAAGTGGCATATTAATAATTGGCGAATCACACATCTCGATCCACACTTGGCCTGAGAAAAATTATGCTTCTCTGGATATCTATACATGTAATACGAACTCTGATTTAAAGCAAGCCATACTTTTTATTGAGGAAATGTTTAGTCCAACCCAGCGATCCGTGTTGCTTGTCGAGAGAGGATTGCCAAAAGGGTTCAGAGTATCAGAAATTATCTCGAACAACCCTCAGGTACCTGAGATGGTTGAGCCTGCTAGGGAATAGCAATGTTCGTTTGGGATAGGCTTGGCAGGGGTACATATCATGTTTTTAAAGCTGACCGTGTCTGGGTAAAGACCTCGTCCCAATTTCAGCAAATATTGATATGCACTTTAACCGATTTCGGTAAAGCTCTGTTTCTGGACCACTCATTGCAATGCGCTGAAGCAGACCAAGAATTATATCATCAAGCATTAGTACGACCATCCCTTCAAATTCTGCGTGAACCCAAAAATGTCCTAATAATCGGTGGAGGTGATGGTTCGGCCGCGTACACAGTGCTTGCCCAAAAAGACGCCAACGTAACCATGGTGGAACTAGACAAAAAGGTTGTGGAACTAAGTAAAAAGTATTTGACCGAGTTTCATCATAACGTGTTTGATAACAAAAATCTTGAAATGGTATTTATGGAAGGTAAAGATTTCGTAGAAAGGACGAACGAGTTGTACGATCTTATAATAGTTGATGTTACAGACCCGGGTGTCAGTGAGCATTCTAGAACGATTTACAATAAGACCTTTCTAATTAGCGTAAAAGACCGCTTGAGTGATAATGGTTTGGTGGTCACACAAGCTGGGTCCGCGTGGTATGCTGAACACCACTTTTCGTATATAGGAAAACTTATGTCGGAGGTGTTCTCTTCCATTGTTGCGTACGGAGAATTTATACATTCGTTCGGCTCACTATGGGGCTTTTATATTGGCGCAAAATCAAAACAACTTAAGCTTTACCATTCAGTAAGAAGCTTAGGATACACCTTTCTGTAAGAAATAAAAACCAGCAAATTGTTTATTTGATGATGCCGGGGTGGCCGAGTGGTTAAGGCGGCAGACTCGAGATCTATGGAGCTGGACATCTGCTGGCTCCTGTGGCCGCGCGGGTTCGAATCCCGTCCCCGGCGCCACGATAAGCTAATATTCTCATTAAGGCTAAGCCTCATAATGCCGCAATATGTTGATGTGAAGCTAAGGAAAGATGTTAGCTTATCTGGTAAAACGTTTGTAACTGGGTTTCATGGAATTGGTCTTGTGGGGTATGTAACCGTAAGGTATCTGGTCACAAAGCTTGGAGCAATAAAGATAGGGTTTATCCTTACAGAGTCCATGCCTCCAATAATAACCATGGAAAACGGAGAAATAAAGCCACCACTTGAGCTATACATGTATAGGAATGTTGTGTTTATGTATGCGGAGTCGCCGCCCACCGCCAAGCTGCATCGGTTTTCACGTGGTATTTCTGAGTGGGTGGTGAAGTCTGGGTTCGAGAAAGCCCTGCTAATAGGGGGATTAGATTCTAGCTATTCCACATCAACAAACCCAGACGATAATCTCCGAATTATCAAAACCCCCCAGTATAATGGGCTTAAAAGAGAAGTAGCCGCATTGGAGGACGGTCTATTCGTAGTCGGCCCTCTCGCACTACTCATGCTTAACTTTCATATTGCTGATTTTCCAGCGCTTGCAGTTTTACCATATGCGTCTAGAGACAAAGTGGATCTGAGGGCGTCAGCAACGGCTATTCAGTTCGTAAACCAAGAGTTAGGTTTGGATGTTAATGTTGACGAGCTAATTTTGAACGCAAAGAGGATCGAGGATGAGGCGCTAAAAAGCGCGGAGTCGCGAGCCAACCTCTCTTCTGAATCGTTGCGCTACATTATGTGATGCAGTCTTTCCACGTTCTTTAGTTTTCTGCGAAGAATAGAATAGAGTGCGTCGTCGAAGGTTGCTACCGACGCGCTTTTATGCGCATTGATTATGCTAAGTATTTTTCTAATATCGGGTTTCACTCTCCGGGAATCGGTTTGATACACGGGGTAGACATCCAGCATTTCAAACGGTATAAGCCCAAAGTGTTCGTTCAAAACCATAACCAAAGTCTTGTCGTCAAGGCGCCAATCACCCTCTAATTTTGATATCTGATCCTTCGATGATAATATTACGAATCTTTTGGGTTTCAAGTGTGACACAAACCGCGTGATTCTTTCTCTGAATAAAACCGTCTCTGGTCTATCATGCGCAAAAGCGAAGAGGCCGCTCACGCTAGGTGTGGTTATAGGGGAATATTTAGCAAGGTGTCTAGTTCGGTGTAACATCCACCTAAAAGCTTCAAATATTTGCGGGTGTGAATATACTCTGCTTTGCAGAAGATCCCAGAGGGTACCCTGGTAGATAGCAAGCTTAATGCGCGATATCTCTTCTGCTAGCACGCTTAGGTTGTGTTCGGCAAGCAACTTCTCCCTCTGTTTTCGGTTCAATCCGCGTAACTCGCCTGCCGTATATTTCTCGCAGACACTGCACCTGCAAGGTAGTTCGGTTAGGGTTTCTAGTCTATAAGTTTTTTGTGATGTGAGATACCTATTGTCTTTTGCAAACAATGCGTAAGAGGCTGAGTCAAACAGGTCAACTCCTAAAGCAACAAAATATGGGAGAATGGCAGGGTGACCCGCCCCAAACAAATGTAACGGCCTTGAAGGAGGGAGGTGTTTTTTTGAATGTAGTATCATGTCGAGTATTGTGGTATATCTATACCCCTCAAGGAATTCGGTTGGGCTCCCCAAACCGTGTATATGGAAAGGTAATCCTGCCATTTTCTTAGCGCTGTACTCAACAAGGTTCAGATACTCCCCGCCTTGAACTGGGCCTACCCACAAAATATCTTCTCTGTTTCTAAGCTTTAGAAACTCAATAGCGTTGTTTATTGTTCTTTCCACGGTTTGTCTAGCCCACTCATCACTGTCTGTTTTCCCCGTAGGCGAATCTAATATAACCCCTATATCCACATTTATTTTTTCTTGGAAGCTTATGATCTCACTCTGAGTCGAAGCTATCTCACCAAATTCGAGCATCTGATATGCACCAGAATCGGTGGCTATAACACCATCAAACTTAAGAAACTCGTGTATATCGCTCACTTTAACACCGCGTTTAAGTAAGAGATAGGCGTTTGTCATAACAGCCTTAAACCCTAGTTGGCGAATCCTTTCTGTGCCCACGAGCTGGCGCTTTACATCTATCACTGGCAAAAGGGCTGGGGTTTCGATATAGCCTCTTTTAGTCTTTAGTCTTCCGATCTTCCCACGGAGCGACCTGTGTTTTACTTCGAAAACCGCGTCTGGCTCGAGCCGCATCGATAGAAATCACTTTGTGGTAATCACTGTTTTTGTTCCCTTTGGAAATATTCGACAACCTGTCTAACACGTTCTGCTATTGGTCCAACCCCTTCAACTCTACCATCGTCGTAAACTTTGACTCTTTCAGCGACAATAATTGTTTCGGCATCCTCAAGGTATCTGGTATTGTTAGGATAAATTTTGGATAATTGTTCATATAAACTCCGCATAGGGAGACCGCTTTCTTCAGCCGCCACCTCTGAGACGACCGAACCGTTTAATACCAAGCGCGAAATTTTTTTGCCGTCACCACTCAACTCTCTGGCGTCGACCAAGCAAATGTGCAATGTTTCTGGATCTAAGGATACCAAAATTCCTTTGTATTTTTTACCGTTAGAGAGAACAACAAGTACCTGTTTATTAAGCATGACCCGTGTCTCCGAAGCGATTGTCCTAAGACCTATGCTCATTGTGGATCAACAAACTATTAATATTACTAGTATTAAGTTTGTCGTATTTTTGTTTTGGACTGCCTCATCTGTGTTTGATGCGAAACACAATCAGAGAATTAGACGACACGTCTTAATGTTAAAACTTTGTATAGTTTATCATTTAAATAATGGATATTTTTAGCAACTTTTCCATGTTTCTTGTTTAATGCATCAAGGAAATCCTGAATAAACCTACCAATGGCTAATATCGATTTATCCTCTGACTCAATTATTACAACGTCGCTGTGATTCTGTAACCTGATACTTACAATCCCTGGCGCCATGAGGTCTGCGCCATTTAGAATGTGAGGTTTGGCGCCTTGATCAACTATGGCCACCGAATAGTAGTCTTCAAACATTTTGGCCGCCGTAACCGTTGGAAACATTAAATCGTCTTTGACAAATAATATAGGTATCTTATTATTTAAAAGATAAGCCTTGGTATATTTATCGATTTTTAAGACCCATATCTCATCTTTTTTCTTGTTAAAATTCAACCGTTCAAGTACCGCGCTCAGTTTATCGGTCTCCTGCTTACTGAGCTTAAAGCTAATTAAGTGCAACCTAAATCAATTCGGTGCGATTAAGAATTAAGGTTTGCTTAGGGGCCCGTAGAACTCCGTCTGAACTCGTCACCACAATGTTCTGGGTATGTGTACAACTAAGCTTAATAGTCAGGGTGTAGTCAATTCTTCGATAAAATTGGCCGAAGCTAATACACAGGCTTTGCTTGGAGAAGCCGTGGATTCCGTAGTCTTAGTAAAACTTCGTGGTGGCATCTATGTAAGGGGAAAAATGAAGAGCTTTGATCAACACTTGAACCTCTTAATCGAAAATGCCGAGGAGATGCTTGATAATAACACCGTAAGAAGCCTGGGCACAATTATAGTTCGAGGAGATAACGTGATTTTGATTTCCCCGAGTCCGAGGTGACAAAGAAACGAAGGGCACAGCCTCCCAAGGAAAACGTGGCAGGTCTAAAACCCATATTGTCTGCCGAAGATGTGGGCATAGGGCGTACCATATTAGAAAACACCGATGCGCTCATTGTGGGTTTGGCAAATCAAAAAAATTAAGGGCATATTCGTGGATAAGCAAAAAACCTTAACGCAGGCGGACAGTTGCTAGATTGGTTGGAGTGAGTATTTCTGGTTTGCTCTTGCGGTTTGCGTAAATCCTTCTCAGAGAGTACGCTAGTTCCGCTGACTTTGACGGTTCACCGTGGTTTATCAAGATCTTCTCACTAGGTCTGACTGCTGCCACATATCTTATCAGCTCCGATTTGTCGGAGTGGCCCGAAAACCCTTCTATAGCCTGCACTTCCATGTTTACCTTAAACAACCTTTTACCCACGTTTGAGTTATCAGTTAACTCCACTTCTTTAGCCCCCCTTAAAATAGTCCTACCCAATGTTCCTTCAGCCTGGTAATTGACAAAAATCAGTGTATTATTTGGATTTGAAGACAATTCCTTAAAATATTCTATAACTGGTCCACCTGTCATCATACCACTTGTGGCCATTATTATTCCAGCACCTTGTGAAAGCGCTTCGTCTCTTTTTGATAAGTCGTCTATCCTTACAAACTCTTCGCGAAGGAAGGGATTATCACCCTGATAGATCTTCCTTTTCACATTTAAAGCCAAATATTCTGGATAAGCTGTGTGTATTGCTGTGCTTTCAAGCAACATTCCATCTAGATATACAGGCACACTCGGTAATTCCCCGGATGCCATTTTTTCCGCTATTATCATCATCACTTCCTGAGCCCGCCCGACCGCTAAAGTGGGTATAAGTATTTTGCCGCCACGTTCGACCGTTTTTCTTATAACATTTATAAACTTTGCTTCAGCATCCTGCCTACTAGGCATAACGTTATCACCGTACGTAGACTCGATTATCAAACAATCAACCCGAGGGAAAACGGTGGAAGCCTTATCTAAAAGCCTAGTTTGGCCGTATTTTAGGTCGCTCGTATATAGTACGTTGTATCTACCCTCCCCGATGTTTAAATGTACAACAGAGGAACCCAAAATATGCCCGGCATTATTTAAGGTGAGCTTTATGTCTGGTGTTATATCAGTGACTTCCCCCCAACCTATAGTTATAGTGTGTTCAACCGCCTTCTTTATGTGCTCGATGCCGTATGGAGGAACTTCACCTAGCTTCTGTTTTAAGTCAACATAATCCTTCTGTGTTAATACCATCAGGTCTCTGGATGGAGGCGTCATGTAGACTGGGCCACGATAACCATATTTAAATAAATACGGTAAAGCCCCTTGGTGGTCCATATGCGCATGCCCGATTATTACAGCATCTAACTCTTCTATTGGGAAGTCTAATGAGTGAAATGCGGGGAACTCTTCTGTGATTGTATTTGCCTCCGCCTTTAAGCCCACATCAAGAAGTATCTTTGACTCCCCTGTATCCACCAACACCGCTGAGCGCCCAACTTCACCGAAGGCTCCTAAAGGAACAATCCTTACTGGGCCATTAGTGATAACAGGAGGTTTGTAAATTCTTTCGCCCACTTCTTTCAAAAACCGTTGCCTATATTCTCTACTCGTGTTGAGAACTCTAAGCATCGATTCAACGGTACCGGATCTTATCTCGGGGACCCTAATCACAACAGGTCGCCAACCGGTTTTTGCCAAAACCTCCCTTAACAGCGATCCCCCTTCGCCAATGACCACGCCTGGCCTTAAAGCTTCGACAACGACCTCTCCTTTGTCGTCGTTAAAACTGTAATTCCTCACATCGGCCTCTTGGGGAATTAGCTCCCTTAGCATTTTTATCGTATCGTCTCTATTCAGCCGCGCTTCTGGATCGGATCTAATTACAACCCTCTTTTTTAATAGTTTCGCAAGTTTTTTTACCACCTCGCTATTATTCATTATCACTGAAGGGTTACCACAATAGAGTGCTATTTCAGGCCCTTCAAACTCGATTCGTTTAAGCTCTGCTTCCACAGGGAAGTTACTGAAAATTGTAGACCTAATACTCGTAAGTAATTCCTTCGTGGTAATTATTTTCATTTATGTACGACCTCCGATTGCATACTTGGCTACTTCATGATCGTCGAGCCTTTTTACTCCTTCCTTATCAGCGTAGACCACGTCGACCCCCTCACCGGTGGCAGTGTCCCACTCTATGGCTGCCATGATGCCCTTTATCGCTATAGGTATAGCCTCGGCGAGAGTAAGGTTAGGTTTCAAGTGGTTTAGCACAAAACCCAATGCCGCGTGTGTGCCCGAACCAGTTGCAATATAGTCTTCAGAGCTTAGCGAACCGAAAAAGTCTATCATGAATAGTTCAGGGGAGGAGTCATAGCCGCCTATTATAACCTGAATGGGGAGCACGCTAAACTTTTTGGAGTTGATAAATAGCGACGCATAGTTAGCAATGCTCTTTACACTCATCTTGCTGTTGTTCCTAAGCTCGTATATATATGCTTCAGACTTTAATCTATCAACTAGGTTAAACGCCTCTCCTACAGTTCCAGCTATTGTGATAGCGCAATAATTTGTCACGATAAGGATTTTTTTAACATGTTTATTTGCGACAATATAACCAGCCGTGGCTCTCCTATCTGCGGCTAATACTACGCCGTCTGATGCCTTTATACCAATTGTTGTTGTCCCTTTTATTGGAATAAAACCATTCACCATACCCCATCAACATCAAGAATAAAGCGCCTTAAATACATCTAAAATTAGATGAGGCCTTTACTTAAGGCTTTTGAGCAAGTGGCTCGTTTGTTGGACAGATGGTTCCAGTCGATACGCCGCACTCTATACGTTTACCTGTGGAGGTAATAGTGGGCAAAAACATAATTGAGGATATTGGTAGGATCATATCTAATCATCTTGAAGGCGATGAGGTAACTGTGCTCACCGGTCCAAACATAAGATCTCTCTATTCTAATACAATCATAACCTCTCTCCTTAACTATGGATATAAGCCGCGCATCGACACGGTTTATTCACCCCGAATATCCGAGGTCGAAAGGCTTCTAACACAGACTCCTCTATCCACAGCCGCAGTAATAGGCCTAGGCGGTGGGAAAGTTTTAGATGTAGGTAAAGTCTTGGCTTATAAATTAAGTAAGCCGTTTGTAAGCGTGCCAACAAGCGCCTCGCATGATGGGATAGCTTCACCCCAAGCTTCGCTTGAAGGGCTTAACGGTTCCCATTCAATCAGGGTTGCCACACCATTTATTGTAGTAGCCGACTCACATGTAATTGCTTCCGCCCCCAAGCAATTAACACTGGGTGGCATAGGTGATGTTTTGGCAAAGTTTTCTTCGGTTCTAGATAGTAGGCTTGCTCAAAGTTTGGGTGAATATATTGGTGATTATTCTATCTCCTTGGCTGAAATGTCCGCTAAACTGGTTTTCAGCAACTTAGAGCAAATTGTCAGTTTGAGCGACAACGGTGTTAGGACTCTTCTTGAGGCGCTAATTAGTAATGGTATTGCTATGGCCATAGCGGGAAGCAGTAGACCGTGCAGTGGCAGTGAGCATATGTTTGGGCACGCGCTTGACTTGCTTACATCCAAAAAAATACTGCATGGCTACACGGTGCTTTTGGGTACAAAGATCTCTCTTGCCTTGCATGGCGAGGACTGGGTAAATTTCTCAGAAAGAGCCTCTCAGGCGGGCCTACCCATGAACGCTCATCAGATAGGAGTACCCGGTATCTATATTATTCGCGCTCTCACATTTGCAAATAAGATCAGACCAGATAGGCTCACAATATTAGGTAATGGGATAACACTTGAGAAAGCAAAGAAAGTTATAGATGAAGTAAAATTGATTTAAGCTTACACTCATTGGAGGGTAATATGGATTATAGGTTTGAGCTTACACAAAAAGAATACTATTCAAAAAGCTCTTTTTAATAGCTTAAAAATTTGTAGCAAAAGTCTAACCAAGTATTCCCATACCGTATGCGGGGAGTGGGATTCGAACCCACGCAGGCCTTCGCCGGCAGATAACTCATTGAATGACCTTGAGTCTGCTCCCTTTGACCAGGCTCGGGCATCCCCGCATCTACTAACAACCACCACTTTTTATAATTTAAATTTTTCACATTTTTAGCCATCACTAAAGGGCATTTCTACTCAAAAATGTTTGGCACCAACAACTTATGGGGTAGTGATTATTGAGGATCTTATTAACACTATAAAGTTTATCTTTGGGTCATTGACAGATGCCATAAGGTATGGCGTGCAGAGCCGTTTTGAGTTAAATTGGATTGCTTCTCTTCTTTTAATATGTGACTACAGTTCCGACCGACCTAAACAAGCCTGCATCAATTATTATGTTATCCAGCTTTCCACTTGTAATTATTGTTGGTATATGGCTTCGTTTGAGAATCTTAATCGACGCATCGTCTATTAAGTCGTATGTACCAGCCAATGCGGGTTTTTCAGAAATAAGCTTTCTGAGTTCATCTATATTAACAGACGACAAAAGTTTAGCGTTAGGTGAAGATGGTTCATCTGTGTACACTCCGTTAACCGAAGTCAAAATTATTAATCTATCAGCTCTAATACGCTCTGCAATTAAGCATGCAACTGCCGTAGTAGACTGCCCAGGTGTCAGACCTCCGAGAACCACAGTGTTAGAAGTATTCCAGGCTGAGTCGAACTCGTCCAAAGAAGTGGGCGGCTTCGGGTAGCAGAATTCGGGTAATAGGCGTATCATTATATAGGCATTTATACGTGAAATTTGAATGCCGATATCATCAAGAAACGACTCATTTATTCCGAGCGCGCGTCCAATATTTATCATAGACCTAGCCTGTGTCCCTCCTCCAATTACAACAGCCAGTTTGTGACCTAATTCAGTTAAGCTCCTTAATTGCTCTGCGTACTTCCTATAGGCATCTGGGCCTTCGTCTAACAGGTGGCCTCCTATCTTAACTGTGAAACGCATATTGCATCCCCTAAATAACGTAACTTATATTTCATAAGTTTACCTATTAATATATCATGCCGGATCAGCAAAGCTACGATTCTTTTGATGAATATAAGATTAGGAAGCTCATATCTGAGCTAGAAAGTAAGGAGGGTAGGGGGACGGAGCTCATAAGCCTTTATATCCCCCCTAAGAGGGCGATCAGTGATGTGGCTAGGGATCTACGTGAGGAGGCGAGTACAGCGTCCAACATTAAGTCTAAAACAACAAGAAAGAACGTTTTGGATGCGATAGAATCCATCCTGCAAAGACTGAAGCTGTTTAGAGAACCCCCATCAAATGGCTTGGTCATCTTCTGCGGCGCCATACCACGGGGCGGGCCAGGAACGGAGAAAATGGAGATATACGTATTGGAACCCCCTTTACCAATCAATATTTACCTGTACAGATGCGATTCCAAGTTTGTAATAGAGCCGCTTAAAAAACTCGTTGAAGAGAAAGATATTTACGGTTTAATCGTCATGGATAGAGCGGAAGCAACGTTTGCAATACTTCGAGGTAGAAACGTCGAGGTACTGAACACCATTACCTCAGGTATACCTGGCAAACACCATGCGGGTGGCCAATCTGCCCGACGCTTTCAACGAATAATAGAGCAGGTTGCCCATGAGTTTTATGTGAGAATAGGTGAATACACAACGAAGTACTTTCTCGACAAGGACATCAAAGGGCTTATTATAGGTGGACCAGGCCCAAATAAATATGAATTCTATGAAGGAGAGTATCTTCACTACGAGTTGCGGAAGAAAGTTTTGGGTCTTGTCGATATAGGTTATACGGGTGAGGAAGGTGTCCGTGAGTTAATAAACCGCTCGGAAAACCTTCTGCAACAATCCAGACTAATGCACGAAAAGCAGGTCTTCAACAATTTGATGCTTACGTACGTCAATGATTACACTAAAGTCGCAATAGGTAAGAAAGAAGTCCTTGAAAAGCTGGATAGAGCAAAGGTACTTATAATGTCCGAAGAAAATGATGACTATCACTTAACGTTCACTTGTCCTAATTGTGGTTTTCGGCTTGAAACAGACGTCCAAAACAACCAGGAACCAAAGGAAGGGAGAATCTGTCCTAAATGTGGCACACAGATGGATCTACTCTCAAAGGAACCTCTTGTAACGTATTTAGCTGAAACTTTCAAGAATCGTGGTACAGTTGAGCTCATGTCTGTGCAGACGGAGGAAGGGGAACAGTTAAAAAACTCTTTCGGCGGATATGCAGCCATAATCGAATAAGGCTTTAGTAACCTTTGAGAAAACTTAAAACTACCCATAGAACAAAACCCTTCGAGAATTAATGGTTAAAATACGCTATCTAGGCCACGCGTGCTTTACGATTTCTGACCGGGATAAAACGGTTCTCATAGATCCATTTCTCTCTAACAACCCGCTTGCAGCGCAAAAGCCAGATAGTGTTAAAACAGACCTCATCCTAGTAACACATGGCCACTTTGACCATTCAGGCGATGCGGTGACCATATCAAGCAGAACCAGTGCTCCTATATACACCACATTTGAATTGGCTTCTCGCTTAGAGGCGCTTGGCGCAAAGATTGTAGGCGGGAACCATGGTGGCTCCAACGACTTTGGCTTCGCTAAGGTGAAGATATGTTGGGCTGTTCATAGCTCGTCTTTCGGCGAAAGATTAGATTATGCAGGCAATCCTTGCAGCTTTGTCATAGATATAGGCGGAAAGAGTATTTACCACGCTGGGGACACAGATCTGTTCGGTGATATGAAGATCATAGGAGAACGCCATAAATTGGACGTAGCACTATTACCGATAGGTGGATTCTTTACTATGGATGAAGACGATGCGACTGTGGCGGTTGAGTATCTCAAACCAAAATTCGTTATACCAATGCATTATAACACTTGGCCACAGATTAAAGCCGACCCACTCTCTTTTAAGAGAAAAGTTGAGTCGAAAACAAACACCAAATGCGTGGTCCTTAAGCCGGGTGAGGAATTCGAAGTTTAGGCTTTTAGTAAGCTTTTTCTTACCTATATTTGATCAATAAATTTTTATCATATTAAGGTGTTCTAGTTTTGTGCGGGGATGGCCGAGCCTGGTCAAAGGCGCGAGTGGTTTTACCGCGAAGCTTAGGACCTCGTGCGGCAGCGCTTCGTGGGTTCGAATCCCACTCCCCGCATACGTATAATAATACTTAGATAGATTTGAATATTGGTATATACTAAAGAAACTGGTTCTTATACTGTTTTTGCTTGTGGTGTAATCAATAGTATTTTAGTAAACCTTTAATTTTATAGTAGACGTAATGATTAGTGGTTAAAAATGCAAAACGGTGAAGGCAAATCTTTGTCTGATTATTCAGAGTACTTAAGGATGCTCGACGAGGTGTATAAACAAGTTCCTCGTGTTCGTTCAAGTGGGGAATGGTTTGCGGTACCCCCACTTAAAATAGAGTATGAAGGTGACAAATCAATACTTGTCAACTTTAGAGAAATCTGTGAACTATTCAGAAGAGAACCAAATCACGTTATGAAGTTTCTCGTGAAGAACCTTGCTACGGCGGGCTATGTTACTGATGATTTAAAGCTTGTTCTTCAAGGACGTTTCAATGAAGACCAAATAATGACTTTGCTGAACCGATATGTAAGCCTCTTTGTTCGTTGCCAAAATTGTGGTAGGCCGGATACCAGACTTATTAAAAAGGCTAAAGTGGTCTACATGGTGTGTGAAGCTTGCGGCGCAGAGGCACCAATAAAAGCAACAATATAGCCACCGTGTTAATTCGGCGGTTCACAACCCAAAAAGCGATCTACGTAGTTGTGTGCGAGGAAGAGCTTATTAACAGAGAATTAGAGAATGGGTTCTTTGTTGACCCGAAATATTTTGGCGGGGTTCAGACCAATTTGAATGATGCGCTCGCAGCCGCTAAAGAGGCTGACTATGCCACGCTACTAGGTAATAATGTCGTGGAGCGGGCAGTTTCCCTTGGCGTGTGCAGTTCACTATCAGTAATAAAAATTGGAGATGTTATGTATGCTGAGGTGGCTAAGGTTTGATTCCATGTCCTCGGTGTGGTTTACCTATAGACCCAAATGTTACAAGACACAATCTGTGCGAAAACTGTTATACTGAAACCTATTCAAACAAGCACAAAAAAAGGAACATTGTTTTTTGCGGGGTGTGTGGCAAAGTTAGGATAGGTGGAAAATGGCGCCCTGATCTGTCATTCGATCAGTTCATCCAATTACTACAAAAGCAAGGAAACATCGTGTCGCGTGCTAAAGACAGGTTAAACTATGAAGTGGTCGAATCAGGCGAAAAGACTGTAATACACTACCAGCTTAAAAAGTCGCTTTGCACGAATTGTCTTATACAGAAAAGCGATTCTTACTTATTCGAAGTAAAGGTGAGGGTTGAGGGAAGAGCCATGAACCAGAGGGAAACTATGTATTTAGTCGGCTCGATTAGGAGGACCTGCGGCGAAAACCTGGATCAGCATTTCGTATACCGCTTTTCGAAAAACAAAGAAGGAGTCGATGTATTATTATCGAGTAAAAAGCTCGCGGAGCACATAGTCTCAAAGCTAAAGAACGAGTTTGATGGGCGTCTAACACAATCTTTTAAGCTAATAAGTGAGAAGCATGATAGAACAAGAATTTTTAAAACCACCTATTCGTATCGAATTCTCAGTCCAAGCGTTGGAAGTGTTTACATCATCAATAACCAGCTGTACGAAGTAACACAAGTAGAAAACGGCGAAGTATCCCTGACGGCTATTAAAGGCACAGATAAAGTAAAAATGGCAAAACATGAACTAATTGCTATGTATAAAACAAATAGAATTAAAGTTTTGTCGCAAAACGAATCAATAGTCTAGTCCTGAGAAATAGGAGTCGCAAAGCAGCATTAATACTCGGTATTGCTATTTGTGGCAGAAGGTAAAAACCGCGTCTCTACAAAACCGTTAAAGCTTGGTAATAAATAGAGATTATAGTGTCTTCCGAATTATTCGCCATTTCTCCTATAGATGGTAGGTATAAAAAAGAAGTAAACGACCTTAGCAGATTTTTTTCCGAGTTCGCGTTAATCCGGGAAAGGGTAAACGTAGAGATTAGATTCTTGATGTTCCTATTGCGACTAATCAATAGGAGTGTTGATCCACAGCTTGCCAAAAAGCTTGAAAGTGTTTATAAAACCTTTAACATTGACGCCGCCATTGAAGTTAAAAAACTCGAAGAAAAATTTGACCATGATGTTAAAGCCATTGAGGTCTACCTAGAAAAATTCGTGGGCGATTACTCACCTTACATCCACTTCGGATTGACCTCTGAAGACGTCAACAACTTGGCGTATGGAAGGTTGCTCACCCTGTTTATAAACGAAGTCTATTTATCTGATTTAAAGAAACTCATTAAAGAACTAGTTAAGCTGGCAATAAGGTACGTTGATTCACCAATGCTGGGCCGAACACATGGGCAACCCGCTACACCAACAACATTTGGCAAAGAGATTGGCCTCTACGCATATCGTTTAGCCAAGCTTCTAAGAACAATCTCCCAATTACGTGTAAGTGGAAAGCTCAACGGAGCAGTGGGCAACTTCAACGCCTTGGTAGCAGCCTATCCCAATATTAATTGGGTTGAAGAGGTACCAAGATTTATCCAAGAATTGGGGCTAGAACCGGAACTGTTTTCTACACAGATATTGCCATACGAGTCATATGTGGATCTATTTAATAATGTGGCCGCCGTAAACGCGCTACTTATTAATCTTTGTAGAGACATGTGGATGTACTATTCATTAGGCTATATTTCTCTTTCTGCACAAGAGTCCCAAGTTGGATCTTCCACAATGCCCCACAAGGTTAACCCCAAAGACTTTGAAAACAGTGAAGGTAATCTCAAGCTCGCGAATTCTCTGTTGCATTTATACACCAATGAACTGTTGATCAATAGACTTCAAAGAGATCTATCTGACTCCACAATACGTAGGAGCTTTGGCGTAGCCTTGGCTCATTCTATCCTAGCCTATCGAAGACTGCGTAGGCAGTTAACGCGTTTATCTCTCAACGAGGAAAAGATGCTAGAGGATTTGAACAGTCATGGTGAAGTGTTCTCTGAAGCTTTACAAATAATGATGAGAAAAAATGGGGTTAAAGACGCCTATTTTAAGGTTTTAAGCAAGGTTAAAGGGCGAGCTTACTCGCTTAAACAGATTGAGAATCTAGCGCGAACCATAAGTTCACCGGAAACCGCTAACCAATTTGAAAACATTATAAAACAAAAGTATGTTGGTCTAGCCCCGCAATTATGTCAAATGATGGTTGAGCGAACGAAACGTATAATAAATGTGATTTAAGCAGCGCTTGTACTGCGTTTTCTGCGTAGCAAATATTTGAAGCTTTTTAAAAATCCACAGTAGCCTTATATCAGCCAAATGGGTAACCTAGAAACAATGGTAGATGCTAATACACCGGATAGCGAGCTTAGAAAACCTGTTGAAGGCGAGGTTCTGGGTGTTATAATTCAATTGGTCGGTTATGATAGAGCTAAGGTTCGTTGCTCAGATTACAAAGTACGGATCTGTCGCATACCAGGACGTATGAAGAAGAAGATTTGGCTTAGAGAGAATGACATAGTTTTAGTTGCACCATGGGACTTTCAATCGGACATAAGAGGGGACATAGTACACAAATATGAGAAAGATGAAGTGAGAAAGCTGAAAAATTTAGGGATACAACTACCCGAATAGACTAGTCGACACAGCGTTTTTCACAATAAGTGGATATCCTTCTTAACGAGCCAATGAGTGTTGCGGCCTCCCTCTTTGAAACATAACTTCTCCCAAGCATGTTGAGTAATGCTCTCCTAGCTGTATTTTTCCTATGTTCTGGTTCGTTTATCCTTTCAAGCAGATTTAAAAATATCTTTACTAACAATTCTTTTTCACTTCGAGAAGCCGTCTTTCTGCGAGGTCTTAGCGCACCACCATGTACCGCTAGCTCGTACAGAATAACAGCGGCACTATGGCTTATATTCAATGCTGGATACGCTTCACTTGTAGGAATACTGACTACGAAATCACACATGTCGAGTTCAGCATTATTCAGACCCGTTCCCTCCCTTCCAAACAGAAGCGCTGTCAAACCTTTAGTTTTCGACCACGACTCAGCGAACTCCTTTGGTGTCACATAGTTTCTAGTAAAGTTTTTCTCGGAAACAGGTCTCACTGACGTGGTTCCCACAACCGTATCCACATCATTTAATGCATCGTCCAAATCATATGTAATAATAGCCCTGTGCAAAACATCTAGTGCATGCATAGCTGTTTTAGAGCCCAAGAGCTTGACGTCCACCAATGGGTTAACAAACCAAAGCTCGTCGAAGCCAAAATTCTTCATTGTTCTAGCTAGAAAACCAGCATTCTCACCCGTTTCACAACCCACAAAAACTACTCTTAAGCGTTGGTTCATAGCTTGATACACTTATAGATCTCTATGCGCTCATAAAAACCTAATTTGCTTTTAACAAGTGACCACTTGAAACCCTTGTTTTTCAGAGCATAAAAAAACAGTGAGTTCTGTAAGGAACTGCGCACTATTAGAACACTACCCCCGCTCCTAGCTATGCGCCTCGCTATCTCCAACATATTCAGGATTACACGTAAACCGTCTGGTCCACCATTCCAAGCACATGAAAGTACATCTTGCTTGTACAATGGGTCGCTAGGCAGGTATGGTGGATTAATTATCACTAAATCAGCCGTAGGCGCATCGCGTCCGTCGCCTAAAAACACCTGTATCTTATCTTTCAAACCGTTTAACACCACATTCTTTAGTGTATTCCTATATGAATATACACATGTGTCATATGAGAACACTCTATCCGCCACACGGGTGGCGATCAGCGAAAGTAAGCCACACCCCGCTCCCAACTCAACTGCTTGACTAACGTTAGAATGGTTCAAGATGGCTTCCGCCATAAGAAAAGAGTCCGTCGATGGGTCGTACACGTTGCGGTCGACTAATATTTTGAACCCCATATATTCAAAGCTTCTTGGCAAGTTCGACAAAACCTTCTACAGATAAGCAGCTAACCCTTGTCTTAAGCAAATCTGCTGACAAGTTCCGTGGTTGTGAAGACAGACCACTCAGCTCTATGGCGGTGCGCACACTCCTGTTCCTATAACTAAACAGCCTTAAAACAATGTCAGCGAGGAGCTGTGCCATGGTGGTACTATAGGAATCTTTGATGCTTAGCAGCATCAACACGGAGTCCACACGGGGTTGTGGGTAAAAACACCTACGTGGCACTCTTACAAGTGGCCTAATAATACAGCTGTACTGAGCCAAAACACTGATCTCCCTATAATTCTTCTCACATGGTTGAGCAGTAAGCTTATCAGCAAACTCTTTCTGCAATATCAGCAAAGCATGTCTCCACTTGTCCCCATCTCTCACTAGCTTTAATACAAATTTTTTAGAAATCGAATAAGGAAGGGCCGATACTACATAGTCAGTTGCTGGGATATCTATTTTAAGAATGTCTGCATGTATTACCTTGATACCTTCAAATCTAGACTCGAGGTAACCGGCTAGTTTTTTATCTATTTCTACAACTGTCAGCCTTTTCGTCTTCTTCCGCAATACTTCTGTAAGCGCTCCAAGACCTCCACCAACTTCAACGACTTCCACGTCTAATGGAACCATTCTGGCGATTGTCTGGGGCAATTCTTGGTCCACGATAAAATGTTGGCCCAATTTCCTCCTCGGTCTAAAACCTAGTTCACGGAAAAAGCTATCCATAATTCCCCATAATTAGTGTGGCATAACAAATATCCTGTATTTCTCCTTACCTTGTAATTCGCTAAGTATCCGTTCAATTATCTTCTTCTTTATGCCTATAACCTTAATTCTGTTTTGAAGATCTTCTATGCTCTTAAAAGGCTGCTTTTCCCTTTCAGAAAGAATCTCCCACATAAGTTTTTTTCCTATTCCCGGTATCAACTCTAATTGGTGCATCTTAACTGTTAATGGCTTTGCGTTATTAAAAAAATCGACAAAACGCGCCTCATTTATATCCACAATCATCTCGAGCACATTTTCGAGTTCCCTTTTGGCCACAATGGAAAGATCGTTGTAAGTTATTGGCCGGACAATCCTGGAAACTTGGGAATAAAGTCTGTCTTCAGGCCCCCTACCCACGAATATTCTATCTCCAGGCTTAACTGTGATTCCTTCAAGAGGAACTACCAAGAGCAAGGTAAAATACTCCTCACCTATAACCTGAGCAATAGGTTCTCTACCGTGTATTTGGCGACCCTCTGCGGGTGACCCACTAGGCAGATAGTCAAGTACATAGAAATACTGATCCCTATTGGGTCTGCGTTGCTCTTTAGCATCAATGCTCATCGTTGCTCATTAACTCCCTTGCATATATTCTTTGATTGTATTCAAAATCTTTTCTTTTTTTGGGAGAAGAGTTGGGTCTGATCCAACAAGCGATATATACTCCGTGTCAGTGATAGGCAATAAATCAACCATCTGGAGAGCCAATCTTTCAGGTAAACCCTCCTGCATTAGTTTCTGTCTTAATTCAATTGCTTTCTCACTTGTCAGCTTAACTGTTAGATTCAAGAACTGGATTAAGAGCTGAACACTCTGGCTTTCCTTAGCTTTCTCATCCGCTTTCTCCAAAAGCTCCTTTACCTCGGCGGCGGTTGTTGCAACTTGGCTTATTATCTTCCTGGCCATTCGTGATCAGCCTAACCGAAAGATTTGATGTGGGCTGGCCTCACAGTTATAAATCTGTCTTCTGGCCTCATAGGCACTTTAACCACATAGGCTCTACCTCTCCTCTCGACCACTATACCTATTTTCCCCTGAAACCTTCTATGCGGCATACCCTTATGCACACTCGGTTCGATGTCCACGACAACTTTGCTACCTATATCAAACTCTTTAATAAACGCGCTCGGTGGCGGCAAACCACGCTGTCGGACCGGTTTTGTGAGTAGAGATCTAGACTTATTTCTATACCCTTTGTTTCTAACCATTTTTCATATCAACTCCTACCAAATCAAGGGCAACACATTTACATCTTATCCCCAATATTTGAGCCACACTCGGCGTAGTTCTACCGTCGTCGCCGCTTATAAATTCTTTTACGTACGTCCCACCTTGGCACTCAACTGTGAACCTTGCTGTATATTCGTCGATACCTTCAAGTATGAACGAATACACCTTCTTAGATCTAACTTTATCCGCCCTACGCTTCTTGACTCGCCAAGGCGTTCGTTGTTCGAGTGTCACACCGCTTAACTTTTCAGGTACCTCTAAGAGGATATTCGGATTCACGCGGTCAAAGAATTTTATAATGCCACGATACTTTTTTACGCCAACTTCAGCACCGCTTTTGACCTCCTCTATTCTCGAAGAGCTAGCGAACCCAGCCAATGTAACTTGTATAATTCCCCTTGAATAATTGTTAATCGCCTGCTCAACCATCCTCAAATCTGTAATTCTAAATAAAGGGTTAACAACTTCAATAACGAATGGTCTGCCGCTGCCAACTACAAGTACGTCCACATCTTCTCTTCCCCCCGCATGAAAAACCACGCGCTCGGGGCGGTATAGTGAGTATATTGGTAGTGTTATGAACTCCTCAACCGAAGCTATAAAGTGTCGGCCCCTATAGTTACACTCAATGCAACCGTCCCCATGACAATTGTTGCAAACCCACTTAGCCTGCGATATATTCCTGAAAAGTTTAAGATATCTGCCTTCTAGATACACCGTAGGACGACTGAACGTTAGCCGGCCCTCTTCAAAGCTAATAAATATGTCAGGATGCTCAGGATCGAAAATCTTGCCAGCACCCTCAACTTTTGAACCGATCTCCCTTTTTAATTCCTTTTTAAAACTGTCTTTGAGCGCCTGAAATAGGGGGACCATCCTTTCATCCAGCTGGGGTGGTGATTTGACCAACACATCGATTCTAAAGCTACGCCAATCCTCACCAAATTTGTTCAACTCTTTGAATACCTGGTCAAAAATCTGTGCATAGTTCTTCCTTACATTACTACACACCACGCACCGCATCACGACGCCACTTGGAAACATTGGTAAGCTTACACCGCAGATATTGGAAAGTGTATTTCGACACTCGTCGCAAAGTTTTTGGGCGAACTCCTCCAATTCCCCTTGCGTAAGGCCTACTTTCCTCTCCATGTTTGTTACCTAAACTACATTTTATAACCCGCAAGCTTCTTAAGGAGAGCCCTATTGCGCTTTAACAACTTCATTTGGCTTTTCATTTGATCATACCTTTTGATTAGCGCCCTAACGTCTTCTTGGCTAGTACCAGAACCAATGGCTATTCTCCTAATTCTTGAGGAGTTGAGTACTTGGGGGTATAGCTTCTCTTGTTTTGTGAACGAATTAAGAATTACCTTCCATTTTTTCAAATCTTGCTCAGCATTCCTCATTAGCTCTGATGGCACCGTGCTTAGACCTGGTATCATACTCATAAGTTTTGAAAGAGAACCCATTTTAGATATAGAATCGAGGTAGAACTCAAAGTCGGCAAGTGTGAATTTGCCTCCAGTAATTATTTCTTCAAACCGTTTCTCGTTCAGTTGGGCTTCGGCTACCTTCTCAGCCAAAGCCTTTACATCGCCCAAACCCAAAAGTCTGCTGATGAATGATGGAGGATCAAAAACCTCAAGGTCATCGAGTCCTTCACCCGTGCCTATAAAGACTATTTTACCCCCCGTTAAAGCAACTGCTGAAAGAGCCCCCCCTCCCCGCGCTGAACCATCTAGTTTGGTGACCACAATATAGCCAACAGGCACAGCCTTATTGAACGCCGCCGCCTGCGGACCGGCTAGCTGACCAATACTAGCGTCCAATACCATGTAAACAGAATCGGGATCTACAGCCTTCGCGATTTCGCGCATCTCCTCTAAAAGCTTTCCTTCCTCCTTGTGCCTACCAGCTGTGTCCACAATTACAATGTTGAAACCCTTCTGTTTAAAGTCTGATACTCCATTTTTAGCGATTATCACAGGATCCTCCCCAGAGATATAAACTGGCACCCCTATCTTGGCGCCGAGTTGTGCCAACTGTTGCTGCGCGCCAGGTCTATAAGTATCCGCAGCCACTAAACCCACCCTATAAGACCTCTTACCATAAAATTTCGCTATTTTCGCTGCTGTAGTGGTTTTACCCGAACCTTGAAGGCCCACCAATAGGATCACGTATGGTTTGTTCTTGTTCGGCCATACAACATGTGTTTTTTCGCCGCCTAATAGTTCTATGAGTTCGTCGTACATCAATTTGATCATAAAGTCTCTTTTAGTTACCCCTGAGGGCGGCTCCTCGGTGGACAATCTTTGCTTTATCTTATCACCTATTCGCTGAACCAGTTCAAGGTTCACATCAGCAAGTATCAAAGCCTTCTCAAACTCGTTTACAAGTTGCGCAATAATCTTTTCATCCAGGCTTGTCTGCCTCATTATTTTATCCATAAGTTTTCTAAGAGAGTCGCCTATACCTCCCAAAAATGAAATTGTAGACCCCCTCTCCTCTCATAATCCACCGCAAAGATCCGGTAAGCCTGGCACGATCATTGGAGGTCCAACTAATCACTTTTTACGCATGATTTTCCTTCTATTAAGTATTACCCAATATTCAACCTGATCGCCCACAGCCAACTGGTTGACCAATTCTTCGTCGACCTTTGACTCGAAGGTTTCGAAGTTCTCAAGGTCCATCAGTTGATAAGTATTGTTACCTAAGGCCGCAATTATTTGCCCAACCCTCTTCTCGATTATCGGAACATCGATTCTCGCGTCAACCGGGCTTACAATACTACGTTTAACATCATCAAAAACACCTATTGCAACTATTCTGGCCTTTGCGCTCCCATGCTTACCTGGTTTACTTTTTTCGACGCTCACGATCCTACAGGGCTCATTATCGATGATGCAATAGCCGCCCTCTTTAAGCTCACCGATCTCAACAGGCTTACTCATACATTATCCATGTAATTCACATATAGGGGGTTAATTTAGTTATTCCCCATTCGCCGTCCACGTAAACACAGTCAGATTAATACGTTCGCTAAGGCCACTAAGACTGTGGTCAGAGTAGGGGTAGTCTCAAAGTCTTCAGAAGAAGCCCAGATGGCTGCGACACAATTCGTCGAAAAACTGAGTGGTAAGGGTGTTGACGCATGTAAACTAATACCTCTCACAAATACAGGTATGGGCAGCCTTGCGTCATGTGATGCAATATTCACATTTGGTGGAGACGGCACAATTCTTAAAGTTGCCCGCATGTTTGTGTCCTCCACACCGCTAATTGTGGGCGTCAACTATGGGCATCTGGGTTTCTTAGCTGAGGTTGAACCGCCCCAAGTTGACGAGGCATTGAATAAAGTGTTGAGTGGTAGCTATTCTTTTTACACAATCAATAGGATGATTATAACCATTGTGAAAGAGGGAAATCGTGTTAAAAGTCCCCCTATTATGAATGAGGTCTACTTTACTTCACATATTCAAGGTAGGATGGTCACGCTTAAGATTGAAGTGCCAGATCTCTTCGTATATAAAGGTAGAATGGATGGCCTACTAGTATCCACTGCGTTAGGCTCAACCGCATACTCTCTTTCAGCAGGAGGACCCATCGTCGACCCAGCGAGCGACGTCAACATAGTAACACCAATGTCACCCATAAATATAGCTTTGAAACCCTTTGTAGTAGACAGACGCAAAACCATAAACATAGTTAATATCGACACAGAGCCCGTCACCCTTATAGTTGATGGCGCGAGATGGCTTGATCTTAGCGTTGGCGACTACGCTGAGATTTCGGGTTTCGCGTACCCCGTAAAGCTCTACCGTACTAGAACCGATTTATTAAAAAAACTCTTTGACAAAAGGCTAAGCTGGAATCACTCACCGTGACCCCAGAAGAATAAGTAAACCTTTTCCCCCATAAATAAACACCACCTCAAAAAAGTTAGGTTAAAATTAGCGCCACGTGTGTTTACTTAAAACATGGCTTCCAACCAAGAATTCGTAATAGGGGGGGTCACTTTAGGTATTAAAGCAAACAATGGTGTAGTTTTGGCGTCTGAAAAAAGGGTTGTCTATGGGTACACAATACTCTCTAAATCAGCCAAAAAAGTTTATGCTTTAAACAATAGAATAGGGATAGCTTTTACAGGGCTTGTGGGTGATATGCAAACCCTAACAAAAAGGCTTCGCTCCCTAATACAACTATACGAGCTCGAAAACAATTCAGAGATGCTTGTTCGCTCAGCCGCAAAACTATTGGGAAACATACTGTTTGAGAGCAGGTTCGCTCCCTACTTAACCCAGACGCTCATAGCGGGTAGGGACTCCGAAGGCTTCCACCTCTTTAGCTTAGACGTGCTCGGCTCAGTTCTGGAAGAAGCCTTCACCGCAATTGGGAGCGGCGCCCCTATCGCAATAGGCATTCTTGAGTCTGAATACAAGGAGGATATAAACATCCAGGATAGTATCGCGCTTGCCCGCAAAGCCATAATGGGCGCCCTTTCACGCGATATCGGTTCTGGAGACGGAGTGGATATTTTAATAATCGATTCTGACTCTATGAAAGAGGAATCACAGATCCTCAGAGGCTTGCAGGCGTAGTCGCAGTGCCCCCAAATACAAATTATAATGATGCACTTATGAATAAATTCATGGAAGATTTCAAATTGAAAGAAAGGGTTAGATTGCTTGGAGGCAAAGCGGTAGAGGAATGCGGGACGGCGATTTCACTTCTGCACAGAGGCAGAGTAGAGGAAGCGAAAAAACTTCTTTCAAGCGTTAAGAAAAGGGCTGCCTTAATCGTGAAACTGTGTTCTGCACACCCTGTTCTGCTTCGGATGCCCATAATCAGAGACATGAACACAGAATACGTTGAAGCTACATGCTACTACCACTTCCTTGCAGAAGGAAAGATCCCGCCATATACATCATTCAACGTAGAGCCCGATGAGTATATTCTGGGTCTAGCAGACCTAATAGGTGAACTTAGAAGGAGGTGTCTAGATTTGATAAGAATGGGTAAATACGAATTGGCATCCAAAACATTCGACCAAATGGTTGAAACCTACGAGTACATCTGGAGGTTTGAGTACCCAAAGAAACTAGTCAAAGGGTTAAGGCATAAAGTCGATGTTGATAGAAAACTCTTAGAGGATACGCGGCTAATTTTAACTCAAGCACACATTCTTGCTAGGTGAGCATTATTGGTGGCCCAGAAGAAAATGTTTTTAGGCAACTATGGTGAGCGCTGGTTCGACTTCGCGGATGTCTTAGTGCCACTTATAGAGTTCGGTGGCCTATACGGCTACGTACGGCTCTCCGGGTCGTCGCTAGGCAGCCTTTTAGGTATCTCACAGCAAGCAGCAGCGCGGAGACTTATAAAAGCCGCAGACGCAGGTTTCATCAACAGAAGACAGGCATCCTTCGGTTTCGAATATATGCTTAGCAACAAGGCTAAGACTCAACTATCAAGTTTCTTGGACACATTCAAGAAAAGCCCAGAGCCAAAGCGTATTGAGGTAAAAGTTTTCTCTGGGGTTGGTGAAGGCAGATTCTTCTTGGAACTAAAAGGGTATAGGAAACAGTTTGAGCAAATATATGATTTTAAACCCTATCCTGGAACACTTAACCTCAGAGCAAAACAAAACGTCTTTGAACTTTTCAAACCGTTTCCCACAAAGGTTGTGAACGGGTTTAGAACGGGCAGTAGAACATATGGTCTTGTGTTGACTTATAGGGCTCGCCTGCACTATAATGGTCAAAGCCAGGATTGTGTTGCTGTTTTCCCCCAAATTTCACGCTATGGGGATGAGACCGTTGAGGTGATAGCCCAAACCATTCTAAGAAAAAAGCTCAATTTAGCTGATGGCGACATAGTGGAGTTAGAGCCTATTCTCGATTAGACCCGGCCACATCCAAAACTCTTTTAATAATATCTGAGGTGCTGCTTAAGGAATACTCTGTAAATCTATGAGGAAATTTGATTACTTCAGCTTTTATACCCCTCTCCTGTAGCTCGCGTCTAAGCTTATCAACAGGGTACTGCTCGTCGGGTCCAAGAAGAATTATATCTGGCCCTATTGCTTCAATCGGTTTAAGAAAGTCGTTTTCGTCACCAAGCACCGCGAAATCCACTGGTTTAAGGCTCTCCACAACCTTTAGACGCTGCTCTTCCGGCACTATGGGGAGCCTCCCTTTAGCTTTGACCACATTCACATCTCTAGCAATAATCACATACACCCTCCCGTATTTCTTGGCCTCCCAAAGAAAATTGATGTGCCCCGGGTGTATGATGTCAAATGTTCCAACAACCACAACCTTCTTAGAAGTCCACTCCCAATTTCTTACCTCTCCTTCTCCAAGTAAAAAGCTGCCATCTAAGAGCCCCTCCGCGTAGCTAGCGCACACAACTGAAACTGCGTAATCCCCCTGAGCATAATAGTGCTTTGCATCAGCAAGATAATTTTTCACAGCCGTATAGATACGCGTATTATACTCAAGTGTTTTTAACGCCCCCTCCACATTAGATATATATCTAGCGGCCAAGCTCTTCAATAAGTCTTGCATGGGCGGCCAACTGCTCCTGATTCACGCCCAGAAACATAAGTGCTTCTGCCTCGACTACATCAAGCCTTCCGGGCACTATTAGACTCTGAGGGAAAACAGAAATTGGTATTCCGTTCAACCCACTAATGGTGGATGCGATCGCCTTCTGCTCTTGTGTTCCAACCGCACACAACCCAACACCCAAAAGCCGGTCTGGGTCAACATTGTACTCCTTTAAACCCTGTGCTAAAATGTGTGCCCCCCGTGAAAAAGACATAAACTTCCCCCTCACAACATCAATATCTAATAATAACAAAGTGTGTAGACCCCTCTTAAGATTACCCACTACCTTCTCGAAAGCGGCTTTTGGCTTATAGACACCAAAAGGCTCGACAACAGTGGCTGTCGGGCCGCTCTTATATATCTGCAGCCCAGCAAGTGAGAAAGCCGCCGAGTGAATTGATACACCAGGAACGTACAACGTGGTGATACCCTTCCCCATAGCCACATTCCTAATATATATATGAGTGGTGGCTATGAAGGGGTCTCCCACAGAAGCGAAAGAAACCTTTGAGTTCAACGCTTTCTCAATCAATTCTCTGCCACTTTTATCCTCAACATCCTCTCGTTGCAACGGGGTAACAACCTTACCCACAAGTTTGGAAAGCTCCTCCCAACCAAATTGGGGTGCATATGAGGTGTAAGTATCAAAATAAATATAGTCCGATGCTTTAAGAATGTTTAACGCTCTAAGGCTAACACAGTCAGCACAAAGGCCCAAACCAACAAAAGCCAACCAATTCAACGTAGATTAAAACAGAATATAAAAAGGGTGGTTTAATCTTTGCTTTCCTCGCTACCCTCGCCTTTGCTTTCGCTCTTACCCTTACCAGCCGAAGTGGACTTAGCCGCGGCAACCATATCGTCTATCCTTATTATAGCGCTTGCAGCCTCAACCGCTGACCTAACGGCCTGTGTTGTCAGTGCTGCCGGTTCGATGATGCCGTTAGCAAAAGCATCAGTGGGCTTACCACTCACCAAGTCGACACCATAGTATTTCCCATCCTTAGAATGCTTAGCTCTTAGCTCAGTTATGACGTTTATCGGGTCCAGACCAGCATTCTCTGCAAGAGCCTTCGGAATTATCTCGATGGCATCGGCAAACGACTCCACAGCCAGTTGCTCTCGGCCCCCAACCTTAGCGGCATATTCACGAACAGCCTTAGCGATCTCTACATGTGTAGCACCCGCTCCGGGAAGTATTCTTGCATCCATCACGGCTGTCGCAACAGCCTTCAGGGAGTCGTGCAGCGACCTTTCAATCTCATCGGCACTCCTCTCTAGACCCGCCCTTATGAGCACGCTGACCGATCTGGGGTTCTTGCAGCCTTCGACGAAGAGCATTTTCTCGTTGGCCACACGCCTCTCCTCGACTAGGTCGGCGTAGCCGAGGTCTTCAGCTGTGAGGTCCTCGATGGTTGTAACAATCCT
>JAVZKQ010000024.1:0-27142 GCA_038884175.1 Thermoprotei archaeon
TATTGCCGTTTACGCTGAAGGCTCGTCGAAGATGGCCTACAAGATGGCAAGTGTAGAATCCCCCGCGGAATTCTTCGACTTTCTTGAAGTAGACGACTCATACGGCTATAAGGAGCTGCAGCATCTAGAAGCGCTCGGTTTTTATACAAAGGAGAACATAAAGCGGGCAGTGGAGACTGGTGAAACAGAGCTCGGCGGGCCGCTACCAACGAATCCGAGTGGGGGTAAGACGAGTTTGGGAGAGATGGTTGAGGCTAACGGGCTTGTAAGGGCTGTGGAAGCAGTACTCACACTGAGGGGTCAAGGTCACAGGTCTCTTAGGGGCTCCAGACGCGCCCTCGTGCAGGCTTGGCGTGGGATGCCCACCGCAAGTGGTTCAACTGTGGTTTTGGAGGTGTGACGTGGATGCGACGTGTGGCCGTTGTTGGTGCTGGTATGACGCTCTTTAGGCACAGGATGCTTGAGACAGGTAAGGAGATGGCATTTGAAGCTTCTAGGATGGCGTTGGACCAAGCGGGCTTGGATATAAAGGATGTGGACAGCGTTGTGCTCGGCTCTGCACCCGACGCGTTCGACGGTGTTCACATGAAGGGCGACTACCTTCTTGACGGTGCGGGTGGCACGCGTAAACCCTACACGCGTGTGTTCGTGGGTGGGGGCACCGGGGTTTTTGTGCCCATCGCTGCATGGTGGCAGGTTGCTTCGGGGGTGGCTGACGTTGTGCTGGCTGTAGGCGAGGAGAAGATGTCCCCTCTCCTCCCCCACCCACAATACGCCTTCTGGAGCATCTTCGACCCAATACTTGAAAGACCGCTTGGGGTCACACTACTGTGGATATTCGCACTCGAGATGCGTAGATACATGCATGTGTACAATGTTAAGGAGGAGGACATAGCGCTTGTGGCGGTTAAGAATAAGAGGAACGCTTTGGACCACCCAGCCGCACAGTTGGCCGCCAACATAAGCGTGGACGACGTGCTCAAGTCTGAGCCAATATGCTGGCCTGTCAAACGACTGGATGTGAGCCCCACCTCGGATGGTGCAGCTGCAGTGGTGCTGGCAAGCGAGGATGTTGCGCGGAAGATAACGGACGACCCTGTGTGGATAACGGGTGTGGGGTGGAATGTTGATTCAACCTATTGGACAAACCGTGATCTTTGTTACCCCGAATATGTTGAGAAGGCTGCGACAATGGCCTACAGGATGGCTCACATAGCTGACCCAAGAAAGGAGATCGACTTCGCCGAAGTGTATGACCCATTTGACTATAAAGAGTTACACCATATGGAGGGATTACAACTTGCGGGTAGGGGTGAGGCGCCCAAACTCACTCGGGAGGGTGTCACCCAGCGTGATGGTGATTTGCCGATAAACCCAAGCGGCGGGCTTCTCGGGGTTGGAAACCCCATAGCCGCGGCGGGTATGATGAAGGTTGCCGAAGTCTTCTGGCAGCTTAGGGGGGAGGCCGGTAAACGACAGGTTAAAAAACCCGTTAGGAGAGGGCTCGCCCAGGCGTGGGGTGACCTTATGCAGGTTGGGACCGTTGTGGTAATGGAGAGGTGAATGGTGGTGGACGAAAAGCTACCCGGTACACCAATACGTGGCAACGAGTGGGAGAGTGAAACATACTCTTTTAGACATCATAGCGCAGTGCTCAAGTATGCGTGGGACGCTGGTTTCGCGGTTAGTGGGTTTTTAGAGGGTCTCAAGGATGGTAGGATTTTGGGTCGACGGTGCAATAGGTGTGGGAGGATCCTTGTTCCCCCGCGCGCTTTCTGTGAGAAGTGCTTTAGACCGACGGATGAATGGGTTGAGGTGAGGGATACGGGGAAAATAAACACATACAGCGTGTCCTATGTAAACAACGATGCGAGCAGGAGGATGGAACCTCTTATAATCGCCGTAATAGAGATAGACGGCGCGTCGCCAGGTATGGGCTTTCTTCACGTGCTCGGTGAAGTGGAACCAACAAATGTGCGCGTTGGTATGGGGGTTAAGGCTGTTTGGAAGCCAAAAGATGAGAGGGTGGGTGCAATAACCGATATAAAATACTTTAAACCATTGGAGGCGTAGAACATGTATCTACCAGAGAGTTTAAGAAATATGATCCAAGCTAAAAACTGGGTTGACAGTTTACCCCTCAACTATAAATATTCGGCTGGTGTGAGCGGTCAACGATTCGCTGAGGGGCTAAAGCAGGGTAAAATCTTGGGTTCAAAGTGTAACAGATGCGGTGAAACGTTCTTACCTCCAAGCCTATACTGCCCCAAGTGCTATGTTTACACTTCTGAATACGTCGAGGTGCAGCCAAACGGTGAGATATACACTTTCACGGAGGTTGACGGAAGGGTTGTCGCGCTCATAAAGTTCCCGGGGGTGAACGGGGGCTTGATACACACAGTTAAAAAACCAAGTGCGGGTAAAATCAGGATAGGGCTTAGGGTGTCAGCCGTGTTCAGGCCCACCGAACAGCGTAAAGGTGATATAGCAGACATAGAGTTCTTCGAGATTAGGCCACATCTATGAAGGCGGACACAATACTATCCACCGTAATGGGTAGGAGGACAATAAGGTTCTATCTCGACAAGCCTGTGCCGATGCAGTTGGTCGACAAAGTATTGGAGGCTGCGAGGAGAGCCCCATCAGCACACAACTCTCAGCCATGGGTTTTCTATGTTATTGGGACACCGACAGCTAGGTCTAGGCTTGTGGGTTCGCTTATTGAGGAATGGGAGCGTGCAATGCGTAGCGACGGTAGACCAGAAGAGCTAATCCAAAGCACCAAGCTGAAGTTCACGCGCAGATTCAGCCGGGCGCCTGTACTTATCCTAGCGTGCGTGAACCACGGTGTGCTCTACTATAATCGGTACGCGGATGCCCGTAGAAGGCAACTTGAAGGCATACTTGGACACCATAGCCTTGCGGCGGCCATAGAGAATATGATGCTCGCAGCCCACGCGCTAGGTCTTGGAGCGTGTTGGTATAGTGCCCCCTTGTTTTGTTCACAGCGTGTCAAAGACACACTCAATTTGAGCGCTGAGCTGGAGCCAGCTGCACTAATAACAATGGGCTACCCCGCTAGGAAGGCGCCTAGAGATAAGCCTATGAGGCCGGTTGAGGACGTGGTAAACTGGGTGTGATGCTTCCCTAATCTGGTTTTTTACCACCATGTTTTCTAAGGTGGTAGTCGACCATCCCACGTATATCCATGAGTATAAGGCTTCGCAGGTATTCGTCTCTAAGGAGGGGGGTTATGGGCAGTCGCTTGGAAAGCTGTTCAAGTATTTCCTGAGTACTCCAAGAGTCTGATGTGGCCTTCTCGGTCACTTCGAACCAGGCGTTGAATCCTTCGTCTATTAATCTGAACGCCTCGTCCACATCCGTGGAGTAACCGTAGTGTGGGAAGCAAATCGCATCAATTTTTAGCTTCCTTATCTTGCTTATAGTTGCGACAGCCAAATCATAGTCATAGGTCGGTGGGGGCGTGGTCGGCCAAACAAATCTGTTGGCGCCACCGTCAACGTAGATGCCTAAGGCGTCTCCTGAGAAGAGCACACGGTTTTCTTCAAGATACCACACAGACGAGTGCGGGGCGTGGCCGGGTGCGGCTATTAGTCTAGCCGTTAGGCTACCTATAGTCACAGCCTCACCATCCTTGAGCGCCACAAGGCTGCTTGGTGGTGTAGGTCTGATTTCCCCCCAAACATCATAAACGCTTCCCAGTGCTTGGCGCGCCGACTCTATAAGCCTTGTGGGATCCACAAGGTGCTTGTAGCCCTTTTCGTACACTCCAACCTTTAGGTTTGGGCGCAGCTCAACAGCCCTCCACGCGCCCCCCGCATGGTCGAGGTGAACGTGTGAAACAAGCGACCAACCCAGCCTTCCACCCTTTACGATTGAGGTTGCCTTTGATAGGTATTCGTCTACAAACCTAGAGGGGCCAGTTTCAATTATGGCCGCTTCAGAGCCACCGTCGACAAAGTAGCCAACCAAAACCCTAGGCCTACCCAAGTCACCTAGATAGGTCACACCATTCGGTAGACCCACACACAACACCGATAAAGTTGTTGGAACGCTCTTTTAATAGTTCTTCGGAGCCGCCAAACAATAAAGTCTGGTCCAGTGTCGGTATAAACATATACATGTTAGGAGGTTTATTATCGTCCTCAACGCCGGCTTTTCACAGTAAAACTTTTTGTGCTCCGAAGGCTAGTGTGTATAAGTCATGCTTCTAGTGGCGCTTGACCCAAAGGTGTAACACACCATGAAGCTCGCTGTAGTCGTTGTTTCCCCCAATCCGGACGCTGTTAGCAGGGTGAGGGCCGTGCTAGCCGTCTCTAAGGTTCTTCCAGGCCTCGAGCTGGTTGAGTGTGATGTGATAGATAGAGGATTTGTGACACACCTTTTCACCCCCACCTATGCGGCCGTTGCATCGCCTCACGTACTCATCGACGCATCGTCGCAGCTGAACGACCTATCCCATAATTATGAGAAAGCCATCTTTATTCGTGGCGACAACGACCCGGGAATCATAGAGCACAGCTTGTTACACGAGCTTGGACACGTATCATACCAGCAACGCTTCCCAGAAAAAGTAAAGCAGAGGCAGGCATTTTACCAGCGAGTGAGGCAAGCGGTTAACTCTAACAACAGGCTCTCCTATCTACTGGCTAAGGCGTACACGTTCACAGAGAGCAACCCGAAGGCAAGGGTGCTACTTGGTTTGGAGGCGGATGAGCTCTACTCGAACAGGTTCGCCTATCAGTTCAACACGGATAAAGCCGCCTATACGAATTTGGTTAACAGGGAGCTTCAAATGGCTGTTAAGACTTGGAGCAAAGGTGATGGGTACTTTGATGCAGCCTTCCACATGGTTGTAATGGATTTGTACACGAGGGTCACAGGCCAAAACTGGGTTGACAGCCTACCCTACAGGTTGAGGTGGATGCTCCCATACACAGTTAAAATAGTGGATGCCGTGGACAAAGAGGACCATGTGACGCTCTTCGGGAGACAACTCTTGCTGCTTAACGCGCTCAACTCGTGGGTTGAAATCACAGAGGAGGAATTGATGGGTATCCTCCTAGCCTAGTGTTTAGGGTTCCTTGCAATAAGTATTATTTGGCCTCCACCCATATGGGTTTCAACGGACACCTTCTCATAATATTCGCCCACAAGCGACTTTAGATCCGAGTTTTTGGGCAGGTGTTTATAGGTTGTATAGAGCACCCTATAGTTTTTCCAATAGCGTCCGGCGACGAATAAAGCCACGATGGGCACTATTATCTTCCAGTAGACACCAATAAGCCACCTCATAAGTTGGTTGTCTGGTTTTGCTATGTCCACAATTAGAAGCGTGCCGTGATCACGAGTCACACGACTTAGCTCTGCGAGAGCCGCACGCATGTTTTTGGCATCCCTGAACGAAAAGCCCATCATAACACCGTCAAAACACGCATCCCTAAAAGGTAGGGCTTCAAACACACCCCTCACGCCTAATACACCTACGTCTGAGTTCCTCCGACGCGCAGCCTCAAGCATTTCCAGAAGCGCATCCAGCATGACGGACATAGAGGAGGGGTAGACACGCCGCCAAACCTCTGTCATTACGCCGGGGCCGCAACCAGCGTCCAGCACGGTTTCGCGACCACTGAATGCAGCCCTAATACCCTTAAGCCGCCAATCAAGATCTCTTCCAAAAGACATCACACGGTTCATCCTATCGTACACGGGGATAAGTTTGCTTAAAGCCTTCTCAACAACAGCGTCCCAATCCTTATCGAGCCCACCGATCACCTTAAAAACACCTCGCTTAGGGTTGACGTGGTTCTACTTATATTCAGCGCGATCCTTGAGTTTTCCGCCTCAGTAATAAGTTGGGGTTCAAGAGTAACCATGGCTTTAAACATTATATATACAGCGGATAAGTTATCAGGGCTACGAGTACACTGAACCTCACAGACAAAGAGAAGGGGCTGGTGGCGACAATGGGCCAAGCCAATACCTCGCCAACAGAATAAGATTCTAGATTGACTAGCAACGTTGGCTTAACCCGCAACCATCCATCGGGGGGCAGACATTTCATCCTTAGTTAGCCCTTCAGCCTACTAGTAGATAGGCTAACATGGAGGCTATAAGAAGCATTGAAATTACATTGAAAAGTGACAAAACGGGATCGATCGCAGGTGAATACCCTGCTACGCCCCAGCGTAAGCGAGCGGTCTAACACTCCAAACGGTGACATCGGGTTTTTGATTGTGTTGGATGGCTACAAGCGGTCGTGAAAGCCCGCGCCCTGAGGACGTTAGCTCCAAATAGGATATTGGGTCTAGTGCGGCGACGGCCTGAACGGAGGCCGCAAAGCGGTCTTGTGCCTCGTGGTCTTTCTCCAAGATAACGTGGTTCTAGCGATAGACACCGGCTAAACCATTTAAAAAACGTTCACTATTGAACCCACATCCTTTCAGACGGTGTCTGTGTCGATAAGCACAAGGCGGGAATATTCGGTGAGGATATCGCCGCAGTGACCAATGTTGGCAGCCTCTTCTTGTGCGCGCACCACGTACATCCTGTTAAGTTCTTTGGACACATTGAGGCTAGTTTCAAAATCATACTCGGTGTTCAGTGCAGCTACAATGTTTGGTCTCCCATGCAACATGTCGCCGCCTGTGGACTTGGGTTTGTCTAGGTTTAATCCCAACACGTTAAGATAGTCGTCACGTATTTGGAACGCTATACCCAAGTTGAAACCATATTCGCGGAGGCTAGAGTAGAGGTCAGCTCCACCTCCAGATACTATGCCTCCTATTGCGGCCGACGAACCAATTAGGGATGCGGTTTTCAGTTTAACAATGTCGAGGTATTCTTCAACACCTATCTTTCTCTTTGAGTTTTGCACCTCATAGTCTCTCGCTTCTCCCTCACTCATATCGATAGCGGCCTTCGCTAACTCTCTGATGGCTAACTCACCGCAGGGGGCGCTCAGCTCTATAGCTTTGGAGATAAGAAGGTCACCGCTCAAAACCGCAAGTTCTTCACCAAACAACTTGTGTACAGTTGGAACACCTCTCCTAAGCTCGTCACGATCTATCAAGTCGTCGTGGATAAGGCTCGCCGTGTGGATGAGTTCAACCGCGGTCGCCGCTTTGAGAGAAAGAGGGTTGATGCCCCCCGCACAGAATGAGCCAAGGAGCACCAGCGTAGGTCTGAGGAGTTTACCCCTCGCCTTAATGAGGTGGGTTGCTGCCTTCGTTAATCGGGTTTCACCGAAGCTGTTAAACCCTATTTCAGCTAGGTTTTGAGCTACTTTATCTACAGCATGAGCCACTTCTCTCGGTAAGATTGTGGTTAAGCGCAAAGGCCAAAACCTGCAGTTATTTCTAGATTTTTCAACAATATAAGCGCTTTGCGGTTCGTAAATGACCAGTAGAGCCTAACGCCGCTATTTGGCTTACGGCTTCACAGCCAACGTGTTATCCATGGTAGCATAAATGTTGGTGACTATACAGTTGTTGGCGTGATATTTTCTTTAACTTTGTGTACGTATGACTCCAACTCGTCGTGGTTGGGCACACCGCTCTTAGCTCCAAGTTTACTTATCTTTATTGCGGACGCCGCAGTGGCCCATATTGCAGCCTCTTCAGGTGGGCTACCCGAGGCGATTTTAAAGTCGAACACTGCGCTAAAAACATCGCCAGCCCCAGTTGTATCGACGGGTCTAGCCTTCAGCGCGGGCACCCACACCCCTTTTCCTCCGGTGTGCAGTTTGACGCCCCCTCCACCCATTTTCTCAACCAAAATATTTCCATTGGACGCTAGTAACTCGTTTAAGTTGCCACGATTTATCCCGAGCGCGTTCAAGGTGTGGGTTGACATATAGGATACCCTGCACGCTTTTAGCGCCTCTATGAGTAGCTCAGGCGTATAGAGGTGGGTAGATGATCCGGGGTCGAAGCTTTTGGGTGCGCCTATATTGTCCCAAACCCACTTAGCAACGCTTGGACTACAACCTGCGAGGTGAACAAAGCTCATCTTGTTGAGCGCCATCCACTCTGGCTTGGGAGCAAGATGTTTGTTTGCGCCCCTCCACGCCACCCCACGCTTCTCACCCGAATCATCAAGCCATATTGTGACCAGCCCTGTCCTTTCGTTCTTTACAACTTCGACGAAGCGTGTGTCCACACCTATACTGGAGAGCTCCTCGACAAACACGCGGCCGAACACGTCGTCGCCCACACAGCCAATAAAGCTCGCCTTAGCGCCCATTTTAACTATCGTGTACGCATAGTTGGAAGCCGACCCACCTGTGCCCACAAAACCCTCGGATGCCTGAGCTATGCTGTCGAGTTCAGGAATCCCCTTAACTCTGAAAACCACGTCTATGTTGGCGTTGCCAATTGATGCGAATTCTAGCACTTCGAACACTCTAAACCAAGCCAAGCGACTGGTTCGTTAGCGTCACAGACTTAGCCGCCTCAGCCACGCTGCCAGCCGCGGCGCGCACGGCGTCCACGTTTTCTGGGACAACTATGGACTCTTGGTGCACAGCCTGTATATAATACACTTCCCTACCCACTAGATATATCGAGTCGCTCCAAACAGCCACCTCTGGTAGGTCGCCTCGCTTTCTCCCCAGATCTCTAGCATACTCGATTATTGCAGCCGTCGAATCCAAACCCTTACCCGCGTCAATCAGCCTAATCCTCTTAGATCTAGAAAAACACCTAATTATTTCCTCCTTCGAAGCATCATTTTTGAGTTCGGCGTTAACCACATGGACGTGCATAAGCGTGGTTGGCGCGACGACCGCTCCCGTGACCACCTCGACGTGCGGTAGGATTGTCTGCACATCAGGGCCGTGATGACTTGGGAATTTGGCTGGGTTTGGTACCAACGCGTTTATCGGCCCTTTTCTTGTCTCGGACGGGTCTGCTCCACGCCTGATTATGGTTGCCCTCACCTTTCGAACGCCGAAGGATTTGTCTAAATAGCCGATGGTCCTTGAAAGCCCTGTTGTGTTACACGACACTACGCGGATGAACCTTTTGTTGAGCGCCTTTTCATAGTTGACCTCTGCTACAAAAGAAGCGTCAACTAGCTCGTGTTTTTCTCCGCCTTGGAAAATCGCTTTGACGCCTAGTTGATCGTAGACCTGTTTGTACTTTGCACCTACACCCTCTGGTGTGCAGTCGACCACTACATCACACATTTTAAACAGGTCTTCAGCTAAGCCTTCAACATCTATATTCGCTTTCTTGAAGGATTCAAGGGATTCTTTAGATGCGGCGTAAAGGGGGTAGCCTTTTTCACGGATGAGTTCACACGAATAATCAGCCTTAGTCTTTACCACGCCTTCAACCACCATGTCCGCTTGCAGGCTCAACGCTTCGGCCACCCTTTTTCCAATTGTTCCATAACCGTTCACACAAACACGGAGCTTAGCCATGGTCGTGCTTTAAAACGTGCACAACATAATAAACTCGTCGAAAAAGCGCTTGAAATTATCCACTATAATACCTTGGTCAATGAAGGATACGCGTGAGCGAGGCCTTAACCTTCAGCACATCCGATTCGGACGCCTTCCATTGTATGAGTCTGATAACCGACTCAACCTCGGTTAGACTGAGGTGGGACGCCAAAGTGAAAAGGTTTTTTGTCAACTCTGGAATTATTAGTTCGGCTGGAAGACTCCACTCAGTAAAGTTTAGCAGCGCGGTGCTTGGTTCCGCTATGTGCTCCTCATCAGCCATACTCTTCACTATTGCTGCGTAAACCCTAGTCTCCAGCAAGCCTAGTTGTATGTGGGAAGCTATGTGAGTCCTTAGTGAATGCGCTGAAAGGCGCATGACGCGTCTAGCCTTCTCGGATAAAGGCTTGATGCAAATCACAGATGGAGCGTGTGAATATGGGTTCCTCACCCAAGAGATGGCTGGGAAAACGTAGCCATTTTTGTACCAAAACATTACGGTCCTATAATCAGCCGAAAAAGACGCGCCCACCCAGTCGCATTTACCCGCAAAGCTCTCCTCTAATCCTCTTAGAAGACTAGACCCATACCCCATCCCTTGAAGTGGGGGTTTTACCGCGATCCTGACCACCCTCTGACCCACTAGGCTTGCGAATTCTGAGCTAAGGCTTCTCACAGTAAGCCTCTCCGTAATTAGGTTTCCCGGAAAGCTGGCACCCCTCATAATCGCCTCCACCATAGTGTTACTCATCCGCTCTTCCTTAACGCTTAGGGCAACGCCAACAACTTGGTCGCCTAGACTATAAGAAAAAGTGTTTGTTTTCAGGTTTTCAATGATTAGGCTGAGATCGCGGGGCTCATTCCTATAGTGGGCCTCTGTGAGCACACTGTACAGGGTGGCTAGCTCCGAATCACTTGCTTCGGCCATTTCAAGCGCGCTTAGCCTCCTAAGCTGCGGTGAACCATGAGACCCAAGTTTGGGTGGAGCTCCCATATCTTGGGTTTTATCCGCAAAAAAGAGGAATGTTCTCGCGATGGCTTCTTCTAACGGGTCGTTGGCGGAGTAGCGCACTGGTTCGAAGAGTTCCTCCACTTTGAGCTTTCTACCGGTTGAAGAAATCCAGTTTAGCAGTTTGGTCTGGAAGCTTTTACCGCTACCCTCATACCCATAATTGGTTGTGGAGAGAATCATTATCGATGATTTGGATATGAGGTTGACTAGTGTGCTGAACGGTAGTGTTGACGCTTCGTCCACACATACAAATGATGAGGGAGGCACGCGGTCGGGTGGCTCAAACACTACACTAGCTCCACCCAGTTTGACGACCAACCCCCACCTAGACTTGGTTTCAGCTTTAGGTGGCGAAACCAAGTGTTTTAGGAGCGTATCTAAATGGGTTGGGCTCTGCGAGGTGACGTACACATTGCCCTCTATTTTTCCAGTCGAACACAGCTCGCGTAGAATCATCCCTAGAAGCGCCGACTTACCCCTACCCCTCCTGGATAGTAGGACTAGAACGTCGCCGCCATTCGAGAACCACTCCAAAGCAGAACGGTACACCCTTCTCTGATCAGAACTCTTAAACCCGTCGACTACCGTGTTGGCCGTGTGTCCGTCGAAGTTAGCCGAAACGCGGATATTGCTAGGCTCAACACTCGCGTACAGATCCCTTGATTCTACGTGGTGCACAAATCTTGGGAGAAGCACGCTTACAGAGCTAGACAACTCAAATTGGTGATAGATTGGTGGTCTAAGCCTATCCATTAGTAGGAAGAAGACGCCTCCACCCCTAACAGTGTCTGAGAGCGCTGCGAGCGCGTTTGGATCATAATATCCCACCGCCTCGTACACCACATAGTCAACAGTTTCACCCAGTAGCCTCCGATATGTGGGAAAACTGATAACAGTCGAGTTGCCGGGCGTTTTAATGTGGATGTGGGGGGATCTTAGGCAAACATAGTAGCCATGCTTGTATGACTCGAGCGTCCAAGAAACCGAGTTGAATACTGCTGGGTTACAAATTAGCGTAGCCCGATGGTTGCGTGCTTTGGCGGCTTCGAAGAGTTCGCCTAGCTCTGCCTCATACACTATTTCTACTCTCCAAACTTTCTAATCCTGTTGGCTTGGTTTAGCAAAACCGGTATGAGCTCTTGACCTCGCAGTCTCCCTAATACGCCGTGGGAACAGCTCTGTTCAGTGAACCTTGACCCATCGACGTAGCAATCGGGGGCGTGTATGAGCAGGGGTACGGGATCCGCTGAATGTTCACCCAAATCTACGGGTGTGCTGTGGTCGCCACTAACACACAAAACCTCCTCACCGCTTATGTTGTTGACGATTTCGCCGATCAGCTCATCAAGTTTTTCCACCATTCTAATTTTTAGTTCGGGGTTCCCATCATGACCCGCTGCATCCGTGGCTTTAAAGTGGACGTAAACAAAGTCATTGTTATCTAATGCTTTGACAGCCGCGTGCGCCTTGGCTTCTACGTTAGTGTTGTAATCGCCGGTAACACCCTCGATTGGGGGAGCGTGTATGCCTATAAGTCGACAGAAACCACGAATCATGGCCGTTCCACTCACAGCAAAGCCTTTTAGAGAGTACTTGGATGAGAAGCTTGGAATCTCTGTTAGGCTGCCTGCACCACGTAGAAGTATGATGTTGGCCTTTGGTTCACCCCTCATACCTCTTTCCAAGTTGGCTGCGTGTTTTTCGAGGAGTGTGTGTGACTGTTTTGTCACTTCGTTAACTATGGCTGCAGTTTTAGCGGCCGACTCTGAAGGCAACCTTGGCTGAGATAGGGCAACGCTTTGACCCACGGTGTGTGGATCTGTATCGGTCACCTCTGGGCTAAGCCCTTCGCCTCTTAGCACTAGCGCGAAGCGGTGTTCTGAGCCATGTTTCAACAAAACGCTTACACCGTCAACCCTAATGTTCTCGTTCAAATACTCTATTAACTCCCGTGCTTCTTTAAGACTTCTACCAGCCCTCCGATCCACCACAACCATCATTTTATCAACTGTTGCAAAGTTCCCTCTGAAGGCCACATCACCGGGAAGCAGGTCTATTCCTGCTCCCAGAGCTTCGAAGGGCCCCCTCCCCTTATAGTAGGTGTACGGATCATAGCCGAATATTGCTAGGTGAGCTGTGTCACTACCCGGTGTGACCCCTGGGGCCACGGGGTAGAGCAACCCGAGTGAAGACGATTTTGCTAGTGTGTCGAGATTGGGTGTTGAAGCAGCTTGAAGAGGTGTTAGACCACCAAGCCTACGGCTCGGTCTATCTCCTAGACCGTCAGCTAAAACAAGAATAATCTTCCTTTGCCTCATAGTCCGCCACCCAGTCTGATAATGGGGTTATCAACCCAACCCAACCTGTAACCCCTGCGGAGGGTTTGAATAATTATTAATAGGTCGGTTTTACTAGCTGAGCCCAGAAAATTGAATAGGAGCGGTCTGAAACCGGTTGTATAAAAGCATGATGCGAGAACACAAAAGTTTTCACCCCACTGCATACCGCTTTCATGTTCTACTACGCCAATCACTGCGTACGTCTTGAGTTTTTCAACTATATCAGCGCATTTCTCCGAGCGCAGGGATGATTCGTACACGGCGAGTGGCTTACCTCTAAAAAACTCTTTGGCATTCTGTGGAAGCGTGTCGAACAACACCGCTATTGGTGCTTTGGATTTCTTTATACATCTTATCACGGATTAAGTCGCCGCAAACAGACGTGAGTTGCCAGATTTGGATATCTGCTTTAGTTTACCCATGGATTCAAGTTCTCGTACAGCTCTTCTCGCCAGGCTTAGCGGTACGTTTATCTTAGAAGCTAGCTCATAGAGGGTGTAGTAATTGTTTGGCTTGATCTGGTTCAAAAGCTCTTGGGTGGCCTCGTTCACCACGTATATTGTTTTCTGTTGCTGGGAGCGTTCTTCTTTTTTACCCTTCTTCTTTTCTTCTTTCTTCCTCTGTTGCTCTTGTATCTGGCGCGCCTGCTGTTTTTCCAAGGAAGCTATACCCTTCTTGCCTTTACCACCCACTTATTTACACCAGAATATATTCCGCTAAGCCGTCTATTTAGCTTTATTGAAGATAGTGTGTGCTGGCTGAATAGGCCCAATTACGCCGCTTGGGGGATCACGGCTAGGTTCGGTCTTTGTTGGGCCAGTTTGAATTAGTCTTATTATGAATTGAAGATAGTACGAGTGGCCGGACTAAGCCCAATTACGCTGCTTGGGAGATCACAGCTAAGTTCGGCCCATGTTGGGCCAGTTTGAGTTATTCTTATTATGAATCAAGGATAAGAGCATAAACACGCTATACCGTAGCGGTTTGCCATATGCAGAGAAACTTTAAGAAGGTTGTTGCTGCACTTTATAAGTTTGCGCTAATTTGGTAGTGTGATAAGCCATGGTTCGAAGCATTCCAAAACTGCACTATTTACGTGAACTAGGACTATCTCAATCCGAGGCCCAGCTGTATTATGCTTCGCTAACCAACGGTGAGAGCGACGCAAAGCAACTCTCACAGACAAGCGGTGTACCATATAGTAAAGTTTACTCTTCACTTAAGAAGCTGGTTGAAAGGGGGTGGCTAATCGAGAGTGAGGGATACCCTAAGCGCTATATGCCTCGACCGCCGAAGGAGGCGGTGAGAATAAACAGGAACTATATCGAGTCGACGCTTGCAGCGGCCGAAAAACAGGCAATCGAGGAGCTTACACCTTTATTCGAAGCAAAAGACCTTGCAGATAACCCTCAGGTATGGTTGATTACGGGGATGGATAAAATCCTAAGTAAAGCGGGCTCAATGATCCTGGATTGTGAGAAGGAGATCGACATAGCCCTCCCCATGATTCCTCCCAGGTTTGATGAGATCGCGGCATTCATAAAAAACAAAGTTGAGTTTGCACCAATAAAAGTACGCCTACTCGCATCATCATCGCTAAGACAGGAGCTAGCCCTCATCAATTTACCAGACGCCGAAATACACATGGTCGACAAAATGTTTGGTGGGGGCATAATATGCGATAAATCGGAAACATTGATACTATTGAGCGTAGAGAGGAGCCCTATGGCGATATGGACCAAACATTCAGCCCTCGCCGAAATAGCTTCAACATACTTTGACTATATCTGGAACGGTGCGAAACCATTTAGACAACACCAGCCAAACTAGGACGCCTCAAACTGGAAGGTGACTATAGCCCAACCACCTCCCATTGTTACAGTCCAAATAGTGCACCACCAACAATTGCTTAGTAGGTAAACAAAACCAATAGTGATGTACTCATTTATTTTATTTGATATAACAAAAACATAACTCTAAAAATCTTAAATTAAATATTCAGTAAGTCAATACCAATGATATTAAAATATAAGGTGTTCTTATTAAGGCTAAATCACTATTGGAAAAACTTATAGATGGTTTAAAGAGTGGTCAACGTGGGTCGTAATGTCAGTTCAGAAAGCCGAGTTAAAAAAAGAGGTTTATAACCCTTATGAGACGGCTGTCAAACAGCTTGAGCGCGCAGCTAAGACCATGGAGTTGGACCAGTCCGCGGTAGAAGTACTCAAGTATCCTCGTAGGATACTCACAGTTGCTATACCAGTCAAGATGGATGATGGTACTACAAGGGTGTTCACGGGGTTTAGAAGCCAGCACAACGACGCACTTGGACCATTTAAGGGTGGGGTAAGGTACCACCCCAACGTAACATTGGATGAGGTTAAGGCGCTTTCGATGTGGATGACCTGGAAGTGCGCCGTGGCCGGCCTACCCTATGGGGGTGCTAAAGGTGGTGTGATAGTTGATCCCCACAAACTCTCCGCGGGCGAGCTTGAGAGGCTTTCAAGGGGGTACTTTCAAGCAATCTCCTCGATAGTCGGTCCATACCAAGACATTCCTGCGCCAGACGTGTACACGAATGCGCAAGTTATGGCTTGGTTCATGGATGAGTATAGTAGACTTAGAGGGTTTAACAATTTTGGGGTTGTGACGGGTAAACCGCTTTTGGTCGGGGGCTCGTTGGGTAGGGATACTGCTACAGCGAGAGGTCTGTCCTTCGTCGTAGAAGAGGCAGCTAAGAAGCTCGGGTTAAAGTTGAAGGAGAGCACGGTGGCAATCCAAGGATATGGGAACGCCGGTATGTATGTTCACAAATTCCTTGAGGAATTGGGTGCTAAGGTTGTTGCTGTGAGTGATTCGAAGGGGGGGATACACTCACCTTCGGGTTTAAAGTATTCGGAGGTTTCGAAACACAAGAATGATACGGGTACTGTGACGGACTTTAAGGGTGCGAGGAATATCACGAATGAAGAGCTTTTGGAGGCTGAAGTGGACATACTTGTCCCCGCTGCGCTTGAAAACCAGATTACCGATAGGAACGCGTCTAAAATCAGGGCTTCACTTGTAGTTGAAGCAGCCAACGGTCCTACCACACCTGAAGCGGATGATATACTTTCTAAGGAGGGTGTAACGGTTGTACCCGACGTTCTCGCCAACTCTGGTGGGGTGACGGTCTCTTATTTCGAATGGGTCCAGAACCTTCAGAACTATTACTGGAGCGCCGAGCAGGTTGATGCCGCATTAAAGCAAAAGATGGTGGCAGCCTTCGGTGAAGTGTGGAACACTAGCAAGAAGTATTCGGTTGACATGCGCCAAGGTGCGTATATCTACGCAATAGGTAAAGTCGTCGAAGCGATGAAGCAAAGAAGCTGGATCTAGGCTTCCACCCCACCTTTTTGCATCTAAAGCCCTTATCCACACATCAGCATAAATAGCCTTCTATTGTAAATATTCGACAGGATCGTTGGCACCAACGATTTCGAACGCCTTCCTCCGCATATAGCATGGACCACACTTCCCGCAGTGTTTCTCTCCACCATTGTAACAACTCCATGTCGACTCTAACGGGGCTCCTAGTTTTAAGGCGAGTCTAACTATCTCGTGCTTCATCAGGTTGCCCACAGGCATTAAGATACGCACACGTCTTTGGAGGTTGGTCGCGTAAGGCAACAACTCATTCAGCTTGCGTACAAACATCATTTCATTATCGCTGTATGCACCAGCCTCCTCGAGGTTGTTACCTAGAACCACGTAATCATAACCCTGCGACTCGGCTATACCCGTGGCTATTGAGAGAAAAATAAGGTTTCTAGCCGGCACCCATTCGTGGGCGAACTCAGCGCCGCTTTCACCCATGTTTTTGGTTGAGATATCCATGTTTTGGTCTAATAGTGGTGATGTGGACATGTACTCCCTAAACACGTCGGTGTCCACAACGATGAGTGGCACCTTAAGCCTCGCGGCTACCTGTTTTACACATTCGTACTCTCTTTTCTCAGCCCTATGTCTATACCTAAAATGCAGTAGGGTGACGTCATAACCCTGTTTAATCATGTAGACAGCTGCAGTGGTGCTGTCCAAGCCTGAGCTGCACACAACAAGAACCCTTCTACCAATGCTTTCCCTCCACAAATCCACCTCCTCGTGGTTCCTTGACGAGTCGATCATCATCGCTGAGTAGGGCTCCACCTGTCTTATTGGCGGCTGCAACCAGATAGGTCTATTCTCTGGTTGCATATAGTAATCGAAGGACGAGAAGAAAACAACATCGAGTTGTGAATCATACTCTAAGTATAGCGGCTTATAGTTGGCTGCAAGAAACAGTCTACTAGGACGGCTAAGGTCTACGAGCGCTAGAGCGAAGCTACCAATTAGCACCTCACTCAAAATAGGACGCAGGCCTCTAAGGCTACCGTCCCACAGTTTGCTTAGCAATGGTGGTATTATCGCCGAATCGATTGGTGTGTCCCTTGTGAGCCCGAACTCTCTTTCCAATTCTTTATCGTTGGCCACTGTACCATTATGGGCGACCACAAAACCATGGCTCACAAAAGGTTGTATATCGTTGTCCCGTTTTTGTCTAACATACTCTGTTGTTGGCTCAGCCCTATTATTGCTGAGCACTATCACGGTGTCTTTTTCAATTATTCTGGGTTGGCGCCAAAGCGACTCGCTTGGCTTACCCACCTGTTTTATTGTTTTCACATCACCTGTCTTGGAAATGGAGACAAAACCGTAGCTGTCGCGACCACGCTCTTCTGCCCGTAGCACTATGTTTCGAAGCTTTTCTTCGACCGCCTCAAGGTTTTTTTCGTCCCTCTGAGCATCAAAGAGTATGCAGCCAGAGATGCTGCACAACTTAAACCCCCCTCCTATGTCCCCAGGCAACCCTGTGGAGTTGGATTCCCACCCTAAAGCCCCAATTCCTATTGGCCTCCGCTAGCCTAGCTAGTTCGGCCGGATAGTCCGGCCTCATCCCATCTGGTTGAACAAACACCCTATGCCTTGGCAAGCCGTAGGCAGCGCAGGCTTCCGAAGCCTCTGGGAGGTCTTTTTCTGGGTCTGTTACAACAAACTTTAGATAGAAGCGCTTAGCTTCTTTAATCCACTCGAGGGGCTGTGTTGTCTTATTGCCCGAGCTTGACAGTTTAGGGGAAACGGACCAGTAATCCACTTTCTCTAGAAGGCTTTTTGAAGGTTTAATTGTTCCGTTTGTTTCCACGAGAACAGTGTAGCCGAGCATTTTTGCGTTGCCAACAAGCTCCTCAATCGGGTGTAAAAGCGGCTCTCCCCCAGTTATTGTAAAGAGGGGAATAAAGGGGGGTGAACCATTCAATCGATCAATAATTTCTTTGGTCTCCATGTACCTGTAATCTAAGCCTTCGACCGCCCTATCCTGGCGTATCCAAGAATATTTTGTATCACACCAGACACATCGGAGGTTGCAGCCATATAGGCGCACAAAATGGGAAGGTGTGCCGATAAGCTCACCTTCTCCCTGCACGCTTGTGAACAGTTCACAGACCTTAAGTTTTACCATTCTTACCCTCCCTACCGGGGTTTGTATAGCGGATCAGTGGGAGGACTCACCACCCGCTACGCAAGCGCACAGTTAAACCCGGGGGCGGCTTAAAAGCGCTACTGCCACCATCCAACTTTGATAAACAACGTGAAGCGCTTTTGAATAGTTACACTACTTTTTGGCAGTGCTGAGCAAAAGTTCTCCAGCGTCGTTTACAACATATGAGCCAATCATGTCCGTGTTGCCTCTTTTAACAAAAAAGTAAAAGCCGTTCCACAGTAGGAGGATTGAGGTGACCAGGATGATTGAAAAGTTTGAAGGGTACACTGGTGGTAGCAGTGTTAACCCTAGTCCAACCGCATTTATAGCGGTAATTACGATTGGCGCTAGTGTATGTTTCACTATATTGAACTCACCTATAAACTTCTTATAGTAGAAAAACGGTAGTGAGACTGAGTCAACCATCCTGCCCATTATCCAAAAAACGCTTGCAGCCACAGCTATGACTTGGTAAGCGTCGACGAATCCAAACAGTAGGGGTGTGGTGAGGCCCACAACAACTGCAACTGTCCCAACAAATATTGAAGCAATGTATGGACTTCTGTGTTTACCGTGCACGCTCGCAAGTTTTGACGGCACTCCGCCTTCCCTAGCTAAACTAAACAGGATTCTTGAAGCCGCAATGTTTGTGCCCACGTTCGACACAATTAGGCTATTGACAGCCAACAAAACTGTTACCACCGCAAGAGCGGCCGACACTTTGGCCGCCAGTTTCACAAGTGGGACGCTAGCACCCCCCAGATCCGCGGCATGGGTTATCCCCCAAGTCACAACCACCGAGTAAGAGGACAGAATCATTGAGGCCCCTCCAAGTATTAACGCCACCCACATACCGCGCCTAATGTTCTTGGACGGGATCTTGGTTTCTTCGCCAAGGTAGGTGGCTGTGCCCGCTCCAGCAACAGAGATGACCGCCAACAGGTAGCCTGTAGCCAACCCGCTTAAGCCATGGGGGGCTAGGTTGATGTCTGTGAAAACCTTTACAGTATTAGCGGGACCAGCCTTAAACACAAAGTATAAACCCAAACCAATTAGTAAAACCACCTCTAATGTGGCCGCTACTGCTACGTATTTTGTGATGGTTTTAGCTATATCATAGTAAGTAAGAGGAATGGCTAATCCGATTCCTAGTGCTGTGAGCGGCGCCCAACTCCATGTGGGCATTTCTATTCCAAAAACTCCTATAAGCGAAGGAACTATTATACCCACATACATGCCTTCAAACACGGTGGTGAACAGGAAAGCCATGAATTCTGTTGTTGCCTCAAAGTAACCCACTTTGCCACCCAAACTATTCGCACAATAGGTGTAAAAGCCACCCGCAGAGTTGATTTTCGAGGAGAAGCATGAAAGAAGGTATATCCACGCACATGAGGTTACGAAGGCAAAAAACGTTACAAGGGGCAGGTTGGCGCCGGCGTACAGGGCGCCTGCGAAAAGGCTTGATACCACAGAGCCAAGTGGTGCAGTGACCGCCATGGCCTGACCATAGCTACCCCATAAACCCACGGCGTTCTTCTTGAGTCTTGGGACGCTCATAGAGTTCGACATATGATTAGCACCTACATGAGAGGTTTTGTCTAGCATATAAATTTTACTTTAATTGAGTTTTTCTAAAAATTCTTTTTATAAATCTTAGTTATTTAAGTTTTCATAATTTTTATCTAAAACTTCGCACTTAGGATGCCTGCGCCCCTAGCTTAACACTTTAATACACCCATAGGTTTGAAAAACAATAGGTGAAAAGTTAACGACCGAAGACGCGCAAAGATTCATTGCGATACCATACAGTAAAAAGTATAACAGGTTTATCAAAAAAATTAGGAGAAATCCCAGATATGCTTTAAGAATAGTTGAAAGGGACACCCTAGAGGCTAAATTGTACCTTAACTATAAAACTAGAAGCAAGAAAAAATCGGGAAGAAGTTCACGGTAGCCTTTCCACTTCTTTACTAACATTGTCTAAAAGGTGGCCCACATTCTCCCACGGTTTCGTAACCGTTATAATTACAGGACGACATAGTTGGTTTGACCGCTTTTGTCAACGATTAAAAGCGTTGTTGGCTACGAGGTTCTCGACTCGCGTGCAAACCCAACCGTGTATGTTGAAGTGAAAACCATTAGTGGGTTCACTGGTTACGGTTATGCTCCAAGTGGAGCTTCAACTGGCAAAAGAGAGGCTTTTGAGCTGCGTGACGGCGGCACAAGATTTCTTGGTAAAGGTGTGACCAAGTGTCTTCAAATGTTAAAGGAAAAGGTTGAGCCAGCTCTAAAAGGACTGGAGGTGGGCGATCAGGCTCTCATCGACAGAACGCTTGAGGAAGTAGACGGTACAGGTAACTTTTCTTTGATAGGTGCAAACACAGCGACAGCTGTTTCGATAGCGTGCTTCAGGGCAGCCGCCCAAGAACTCAATGTGCCCCCATACATGAAAAACGGCAAGGGCGACCACGTACTACCCACCCCTATGTTCAACGTTTTAAACGGGGGAAAACACGCGGGTAACGGTCTTGAGATACAAGAGTTTATGCTCGTCCCAGCGGCTCAGAGTTACCATGACTCAGTTAGGATCGCGGTAGAGGTCTACCTTAACCTGAAAGAAGTGCTTAAAGAGGGTGTTGGTTTATCCGCCGTAAATGTGGGAGATGAGGGTGGTTTCGCACCGCCCTTCACACACACAACGCAAGCGCTGGATTCTCTTGTGAAAGCGGTGAAAAGAGCTGGGTATGAGGAAGGCAAAGACGTGTTCTTCGCACTCGACTCCGCCGCATCCAACTTCTACTTGGAAGGGAAATACAAACTTGATGGATTGACTATGGATCCTGAAAAACTTTTAGAACACTATTTAAGGATATGCGCGGAATACCCAATAATCTCCATTGAAGACCCGTTCTCCGAAGACGATTGGGAGGGGTTTGCTGCGGCCAAACGTAGCCTTAAAGGGGTGCGCATAGTGGGTGACGACCTGCTTGTAACGAGGGCTGAGAATATTGAGAAAGCCTCCAAAATTGATGCGTGTAACGCTGCAATAATAAAGATAAACCAAGTGGGAACGATTAGTAGGGCGGTCGAAGCCATAAATTCAGCCAAGAATCACGACTGGCTTCCAATCGTGAGCCATAGAAGCGGTGAAACTGAGGACGCATTCATCTCTCATTTCGCCACGGCCTATTCGACCGGCGCTATGAAGAGCGGTGCACCAGCGAGGGGGGAGAGAACAGCGAAGTACAACGAACTGCTGAAGATTGAGTACACAGACCCAAGCTGTCTATTTAAGGGAATCAGTGTGTTCAAGGTGTAAATGTTGGATGCTGTACTTGCCAAAAATTTAAGGAAAGTCTTCGGGGAGTTCACCGCTGTAGACAATGTGAGTTTCCAAGTTGAATTCGGCAGAGTGTTCGCACTGATAGGCCCCAACGGAGCCGGTAAGACAACGACGCTTCGAATTGTGTCAGGACTGATTAGACCCACTTCTGGAAATATAACCGTTCTTGGAGGCGACCCGAGTGTGGGTAGCGTTCGTTCCAAGATGAGTATACTCCCAGAGGATGCTGGTGTTTACGAGAAGTTAACAGTATACGAGGCTATTTACTATTATGGTCTGCTGAGGGGTTTGAGCAGATCTGAAGCGGAGACCAGAAGCGAGCAATTGATAAGGGTGCTGGGATTAGAGGACAAACATGACGAGTATGGCTCCAAGCTTAGCAAGGGCCTCAAACGTAAAACCCTGCTTGGCATGTGTCTTGTGAACGACCCTCAACTCCTTGTTTTGGATGAGCCAACGGATGGTCTTGACGTTCGCTCAGCCAAAAACGTACGTGACATGTTGGCTAAACTTGCGGATGAGGGGAAAGCGATTATAGTCACCTCCCACAATATGGCGGAGATAAGAAGTGTGGCGGACACGATAGCAATTATGGACAAGGGTAAAATAGTGGTTCAAGGCGAATCGGAAAAGCTACTCGAGGAATATGGATCAGACAATCTGGAAGAACTCTTCCTATCCCTCACAGAATCAGAGGCGTTGTAGAATGGGTTGGGGTGTGGTATTCATAAAAGACCTTAAGGAGTTGGTGAGAAACAGGAAGGCACTTGCGCTTGTGACGGTCATGCCATTACTCCTATTCACAGCCCTGGGTGTGCTTAGTAACTACTCGCTCACCAAGACGCCCACCGTTATCACATTCGTGGACCAAGACTTGGGCTACGGTTCTGTTAATTTCGGCCAACAACTCTATAGTAGTATTGCAGCGTACGGCAAAAGCATAGATTTGGTTGTTGTCAACGAGTCGAGTTTTGTAACCGCTAAACAGATGGTTGTAGATGGACAGGCGGTTATGGCTATCTATGTGCCCCAAAACTTTAGCTATACACTCAATCAGACGTTTGGTGTGGCTAACCTTACACTGTTTACTAGCCCGGGTAGCACGAAGGCTCAGGTGGTAAGCCAAATTGTTGATAACGCTCTAAGCGGTATTTCAGAAGAGGTGACCTATACTAGGCTACACAAAGTGTATGGTGTGAACGCCTCAAAGGTTCTAAACCCCATCACACTTTATGTGGAGGAATACGAGGTTAGGACGCCTTTTAATACCACGGTGAATACTCCCTACGCCAGTATACTGCCAGCGCTCATTGTGCTCGTGTCTGTTGAGACAAATGTGGGGTTGATAATCGACAGCCTAGTCGGTGAGAAAGAGCGCCGAACACTTGAGATGCTGTTGGTTACACCGATAAGTAGGTGGGGGCTAATCATTGGGAAGACGCTTGCGGTGCTCATAATATCCTTAATCTCAGCCATAGCCATCCTAGTGGGTATAATCCTCGAGGTGGGTCTCACTTTTAGCGGCCTCGCGCAAAGTATAACCCCGACAAGTGTACAGGTCAAACCGCTCCAAGCGGCGGCGCTGATAGGTATACTCACATTGACAGTGGTGGTAACACAGCTCATAACCGCCGCACTAAGCGCTTATGCGACGAATACAAAAGAGGCCAACGCGAGCATAGGTCTCGTCATGTCTTTACCGGTGCTCTCCATGTACCCACTCCTATTCTCAAGCTTATTCGCATTGCCCAAGCTGATACAAGCAGCCATGTATGTTTTACCATTCACATATAGTTATCTACTCCTCAACGCGACTCTAATAGGGCCAGCTTCACCATTCGACCTCGTGTACATTGCCGCCCTTACTGCGTACACGCTGGTCCTCCTATACATAACAGTCAAACTCTACGGTAGAGAAGCGGTTATCGTTGGCCCGACAAAGAGGGCGCGCTTTAGAAAGTTAAACCCAAAATAAAAACCGCACACGCCACACTAGTACGGCCTCGGCTATGCGAAAGACTAATCAAGCCAAACCGCTAACTACATAATGCCTGTGATGTAAGTCATGTCCTCTGAGTTGTGATGTGAACTCTGGGGTAGCTGAGGTCTATCCACCCCTCCCCCCACGCTTTTTCCTATGCGTGAACCTCAACCGTGTCACCGTCCGCCAAGACGTGATCTAGGCCAACCTTTGCACCCTGATACCTAACAGAAGAACCCCAAACCCTTGCATATTCGAATGTGGCTAGTAGTGACGAGTGGATGGTGTTCACAACATCTCTGATGGTTGAGCCAGCCTTAAAGAAAATCGGTTTCTCAGACCGCTCCTTTTGGGTGACGGGTTTAGTGTACACCCGAATAAAGCCTGAAACAGCGTAGATCTCTCTTGGGAAAGCTTCTGCAAAGTTATGTTGGAGCTCACACACAACCGGGGAGCTCGGTAGAACACTTCTTATCAAATCTAATTCTCCGCTCGCAACACTAGCACGCCTCGTAACAAGTGCAACGCTTGGCTTGAAGACGTAGCCAAGCAGCGCCGCTTCCACATCGTCCATATCCGCGGGGCCGTTTATCACGACCACTGCGTTGCGCACACCCATTTCGACCAGGTAGCGGGAAACATCATCTGGCGTGCACCGCGGACTACCTGTGGTCATAATCCTTATACCCCCAGAAGCAGTCTTCTCCACCCTAACCTGCCCCTTCTTAACCCTGAGCCTAATCCTGCACTCATCCAAGAAGTTTTCAAGAGTCGTCAACTGATCTCTTATTGGCTTGGAGCCATCGAAAACGGGTATCAACAGGTCGGCGTTTCTAGCCGAAGCTAGGGTCAAACTCGGCTGTCTAAGTGAGCCCAAATAGAGTGGAGGGGTGTCCACTAGTTGGATTGGTACATCCTCGAAACGCACGACTCCGGGGGTCGGCTGTTTAACCTCCATAAAGCCGCCTCCACTTATCGTTACGCCGGTAAGCCTTAAGAAAATAGCTGTCTTACCGCAGCCCACAGCGCCCACCAAAACCGCCTGAAGCGCGCCTTCCCGCTTTACAAGGAGGCTTAAGCCCGAACCCTTTCTCCTAGACCTCTCAGACTCTAGCTCATCCCTTAAAACAGCTATCTGATGCCTAATCTGTTTGCGCAGTTTCTCAGTTCCTTTGTGATCTGGTATTGCGGACAAAAACTCTTGTAGGCGTTCTAGCTTTTCTTCTTTGGTCTTAGCCTCCTGTGCTTTGAGCCATAGCGCTTGGGCTTGTGGAGGCAGATTAGTCGGCATGGTGAATATCACCCCTAACAATCAAATTATAACACCAACAGCTGGGCCCAATTAATCATCCTTTTAGGAGTAATTAGAGCTTGTGGACATGGAACACGCGTTTTGCGTAACGTGTTTCTTGGGTAAAGATAGGGTAAACTGACGGAATCCATAAATATCCAGTTGTGGTTTAAAATATGGGAAAATTGGGGGCGTAGCTCAGCATGGTAGAGCGGCGGGCTCCAGAGCTCATACGTCAGATTTGACCCTCGTGGGGATGACTTGGCTTTGGAGCGGCAAACATTGGGAAACCCGATGGTCGGGGGTTCAAGTCCCCTCGCCCCCACAAATCTGTGGGTCTAATAGCGAGTAACATGAACAGCGATGCGAGTTGTTTGACTTCATATCTATAGGTTGTCTGCTTTGAAATATTGATGGTGTAGGTCTTCTAAGAGATGCCACATCTAATTAGTGGGTGTCCCCCAAATGGTTTGTGCACGAGCAAAACAACCTTACCACTATTAGAAGCACAGCTGTTGAAACGTTGCATATCGTTAATCCGGGAGACGCCAACCCACTTGGGATACTCCACGGCGGCAAGATGATGGACTGGCTTGTGTCAACAGCGACGCTCAGCGCTACCAGGATCACTCGTGGAAACTGCGTTCTAGGCTACTTGGATAGTGTATTCTTTATAAACCCAGTCCACATTGGTGACAGGGTTTTCGTGGATGCATGGGTTGAGTATGTGGGCAGAAGCTCACTGGAGGTTGCTGTTAAAGCCTCGGCCGAAGGCGAACTAAGCAGTAAGAAGGCGCTCACCACATATTCCCACATGACGTTTGTTGCTGTTGACCCACGCGGTGAACCACGCCCCATACCTTTTAAGCTTAGGCCCGCGCCCGACGAAGCAAACTTTTACAGGCAGGCTGAAGATAGGTACACTAAGCGTAAAGATCTTTTGGCTGACAGAAAAGAGAAGATGATGGATATTAAACCCTATGCAGCCGATTCAGAGTGGAAATTCGAGCTCTCAAAAATAGTGTTCCAAGACGACGCTATATATGGTGACCTAATGTTTGGAGGCCGACTGCTAAGGCTTTTGGATGAGCTGACAGGTTCGCTTGCTATTAAGTATTGTGGGGGGAACACGGTTACTGCCTCCGTGGACGAGATGGCCTTCTATTATCCTATTAGGGTTGGAGACATTCTTGACGTGACGGTGGCGCTAAATTACGTTGGGCATTCATCGATGGAGATAGGCGCCAAGGTTATCGTCGAGAATCCATATTCTGGTAGCAGGCACCACGCGGCTACCGCCTACTATACATTTGTACACATAGACAGTGATGGTAAGCCTCAACCGGTTCCCGAGTACCATCCTAGAACCGATGACGAAGTTGAAAGATGGAGGCAGGCGGAGATTAGAGCGAAGGCCAGAAAGGAGAAGGTTGAACAATTCAAAAAACAGGTAGGGGACACGGCGCGTAGCGTCCTATAAATTGAGATCGTAGACTATGTTACGTCCAGAAGTGTGGCGAACCAAGCTTCAAGCGAAGCATGATTGACGTTACATTGAGTTCTAAATTTCGGCCGGCATCGGATAGCGATGCTACCACCCAAACTATTCAACACATCGCAGCGGCGCAAAACTCATAAGGTTTATGATTTAGACGTGCTAAATGTGTACGTGTCGTTAAAAACAAGAGTGGTTTTGACGGCGTGCTTTTTTATTGTTATTTCACTGCTCGTAAAGATATTCGGTGAACCAACATCAATAAACACAGTGGTTTTCAGAGCGGTCAACACACACCAGTCTTCGTATCTGAATACCATCATGCTTTATCTTTCACGTTACGGTCGGGAATACGTGTGGATACCCGTAGTATTCGTCTTGTGGTTACCCGGAGGAGAATACCGCAGATCTTCCTTTCTACTGTTTGTAACGTTCATCCTAGCCATAATCCTGGGAACAGTGGCCAAAGCTGTTATGGCTGAGCCTAGGCCATTCGATGTTATTGGTGGTGTGAGCATTATCGGCCCCAGACCAACCGACTACAGCTATCCTTCTGGTCACGCACTAATAGTTGGGGCTGGGGCTATAGTGGCTTTAAACACCTTACAGAAAAAGTATTCGCTACCCCTATTGGGTGAAGCGCTGGCGGTGA